>DATMIB010000157.1:0-37286 GCA_035554635.1 Steroidobacteraceae bacterium
GGGTCGGCGGTGCCGGCCAGCTCCTCGAGCGTGGCCAGGACCGATTCGCGATCGTTGCAGATCGGCAGCAGGTCGCAGCCGGCGTCGAGCGCACGCCGGGCGCGTTCGGGCACGGTGCCCGCGAACGCCGCCCCACCCATGCTCAGGTCGTCGGAGAAGACGGCGCCCGTGAAGCCGAGACCCCAGCGCAGTTCCTGCTGGATCCAGCGGGCCGAGAAGCCGGCTGGCGCCTCGTCGATTTCGGGGAACAGCACGTGCGCGACCATGATCGACGACAGGCCGTTCGCGATCAGCCGCCGGTACGGCAACAGGTCGTCGGCGAGTTCGACCAGCGGTCGTCGATCGACCGGCAACGCCTTGTGCGAGTCGGCGACGACCGCCCCGTGGCCCGGGAAGTGCTTGGCGGTCGCCGCCATGCCAGCCGTGCGCATGCCCTGCATGCACGCGATGGCCAGCCGTGAAACGACCTCGGGGTCGCGGTGGTAGGCGCGGTCGCCGATCACCTCGCTGACGCCGTAGTCGAGGTCGATGCACGGCGCGAAGCTCATGTCGATGCCGGCCGCGCGCAACTCCGCCGCGAGCAGCCAGCCGCATTGCCACGCGAGCCGACGGCCCGCCTCGGGATCGACGTCGTAGGCGCGTCCGATCGCCCGCTGCGGCGGCAGCACCGTGAAGTCCCTGCGGAACCGCTGCACGCGGCCGCCCTCGTGGTCGACCGCGACGAGCAGCGACGGCCGTCGCACCGCACGGATTTCGGCGACGAGCTGCTCGAGCTGCGTGTAGCTCTCGAAATTGCGCGTGAACAGGATGACCGCACCGACGAGCGGATGCGCGAGCACGCGGCGGTCGTCCGCCGTGAGTTCCGTGCCGGCCACGTCCACCATGAGCGGACCCAGCGTCACGCGCGCGCCCCGATCGAGTATCCGCTCCGCATCGACGTCCCTCACCGGTCGAAGATCGCCATCGCCTCCACGTGCGTGGTGTGCGGGAACATGTCCATCACGCCGGCCGCCGTGAGGCGGTAACCGTGCTCCCGAACGAGCAGGCCCGCGTCGCGCGCGAGGCTGCCCGAGTGGCAGGAAATATACACGACCCGGCTCGCGCCACTTTTCGCGACGACCGGCAGTATTTCGCGGGCGCCGGCCCGTGGCGGGTCGAGCAGCACGCGATCGTAGCTTCCCCGCGTCCAGGGCAAGCCCACCACATCCTCGAACAGGTTCGCAACGTGGAACTCGACATTCGTGACGCCGTTGCGGGTCGCATTCTCGCGCGCCCGTCGCACGAGGCCGTCGTCGCCTTCGACCGCAACCACCGTCCCGGCCCGACGTGCCAGCGGCAGAGAGAAATTGCCGAGACCGCAGAACAGGTCGAGGACGGCGTCGTTCGGCTGCGGGTCCAGCGCCTCGAGTGCGCGCGCGACCATGGCCTGGTTCAGGACGCCGTTGACCTGGATGAAGTCGGTCGGCTCGAACTCGATCGTGACCGCACCGGCATCGAGCCGGTAGTGCAGCGGCGACCGGGCCACGTCGGGCCGCAGCGGCGCGACGCTGTCGGGGCCGGCCGGCTGCAGGTACAGCCGCACGCCGTGGGCCGTCTCGAACTCGGCCAGCCGGTCGATGTCCGCCGCCGTCGGCGGGTCGAGCACGCGCAGCACGAACGCGACCGTGTCGTCGGCCACGGCCACTTCGGCCTGTGGCACGCGGTCGGCGATCGAAAGACCTTCGACCAGCTTGCCGAGGGGCGCCATCAGGCGGCCCACCGGCTCGACGAGCACGTGGCATTCCTGCAGGTCGGCGATGTACGGCGCCGACCGCTCGCGGAAGCCGACCAGCACCTTGCCCTTGCGTGGCACGAGCTTGATGCCGAGGCGCGCGCGACGGCGGTAGTTCCAGACCGGCCCGGTCAGGGGCTCCAGCACGCTTGCCGGCTGCACGTCGCCCAGGCGCGCCAGGTTCGCGATCAGCTGGCCCTGCTTGAACGCGAGCTGGGCCGCCGGCGCGAGGTGCTGCAGTGCGCAGCCGCCACAGACGCCGAAATGCGGGCAGCGCGGCACGACGCGGTCGGGGCTCGCGCTCAGCACCGCCTCGGTCACCGCATAGTCGAGCTTGCGATGTCGATGCGTGCGGCGCAGTCGCACGCGCTCGCCCGGCAACGCGTCGGCGACGAAAACGGTCTTGCCGTCGATGCGCGCAACACCCTCGGCGTCGTGCGTGAGGTCGACGATGTCGGCCTCCTCGGGGGCCACCTGCAGGCGCTTCATGCTGTCCTCGCCGCGATCAGCATGCGCACTTCGCCCAGGCGTGCGCGTATTCCTGCAGGTGCGGCCGTTCGGAGGCGCGCAGGGCCTGGCGCACGAGCTCGACCTCGCGGTCGTGTTCCTCGTGCATGAGGCGGCCGCGCATCAGCTCGAAGCGCAGGTAGATCAGGTAGGTGTTGATGACGTCGGTCTCGCAGTAGTTGCGGATGTCGGCGCTGCGGCCTTCCAGGTGCGCGTCCCAGACCTGTTCGCCCGACATGCCGAGCTTGCCGGGGAAACCGAGCAGCTGCGCCATCTTGTCGAGCCCGACGCGGCCGCGGCCCTGGAAGCCCGAGAGCACGTCCATCAGGTCGACGTGGCGCCAGTGGAAGCGGCTCACGTAGTTGTTCCAGCGGAACGACTGGTCCTCGTCGCCCATTTCCCAATAGCGGTGCGCCTGGATGCGATGTCGCAGCGCCCGATAGTGCAGCACGGGCAGGTCGAAGCCGGCGCCGTTCCAGCTCACCAGCGTCGGCGTGAGCCGCTCGATGCCGTCGTAGAAGCGTCGCACGAGTTCCTCTTCGGTCGAGTCGGGCTCGCCGAGGCTCCAGACCTTGAAGCCGTCGCGCGCGCGCATCGCGATCGAGATCGCGACGACACGCTGCTGCTCGAGCGACAGGAACTCGCTGCCGGTCTGCTCGCGCTGTCGCGTCATCATGACGTAGCCCACCTGCTTGTCGGTGAGCCCCTCGAGGCCGTGCAGACGCCGGCCGAACTCGACGTCCGGCACCGTCTCGATGTCGAACGCAAACACGTTGTTGACGATGCTCAAGTGCCACTCTCCGTCGTCGTCCGGCGCATCAGCACCGCGACCGCCACGACCAGTCCCGCCTCGTCCGTCAGCGTGACGTGTCCTTCGCCGGCGCCGAGCTTGTCCCTGAGCGCGCGGCCGCGTTCCGACCAGATGACCTCGGGCCGGCCCCATTCGTTCGCCGCGACCCCGACGTCGCGGATCCAGATGCCATGCGCGAAGCCCGTCCCGAGCGCCTTGACGATCGCCTCCTTGGCCGCGAAACGCATCGCGAGGAAGCGCACCGGGCGCTTGTAGTTGCGGAACGCGGCGGCCTCCTCCGGCAGCAGCAGGCGCCGCACGAAGTGCTCGCCGTGACGAGCGTAAAGCGCTTCTACGCGCGCGACCTGCACGACGTCGGTCCCGATGCCGAAGATCATCGTCGCCGCCTCAGCCGGCCATGACCGGCAGGCCCTGCCGGGCTTCGACCATCAGCCGCCGCATCTCGCGCACGGCGCTCGCCATGCCGTCCATGACCGCCCTCGCAACGATCGCGTGACCGATGTTGAGCTCGACCACTTCCGGGATCGCCGCGACGGGCTGCACGTTGTGATAGTGGAGGCCGTGCCCCGCATTGATGACCAGCCCGAGCTGCGAGCCGTGGCGTGCGGCCTCGACGAGGCGTGCCAGCTCGCGCGCGCGGTGCTCGCCGTGCGCCTCGGCGTAGGCACCGGTGTGCAGCTCGACCACCGGCGCGCCCACGGCCAGCGACGCCTCGAGCTGCCGCGGTTCGGGGTCGATGAACAGCGAGACGCGGATGCCCGCCTCGCGCAACGCGGCACAGCAGTCCGCCAGCCGCGCGCGCTGCCCTTGGACGTCGAGCCCGCCCTCGGTGGTGAGCTCCGTACGTTTTTCCGGCACGAGGCAGACGTCCTGGGGGCGGACCTCGCGCGCGATCCGGATCATCTCGTCGGTGGCGCCCATCTCGAGGTTCATGCGCGTCTGCAACGCCGCGCGCAGCCGGTGCACGTCGTGGTCCTGGATGTGCCGGCGGTCCTCGCGCAGGTGCAGCGTGATGCTGTCCGCACCCGACTGCTCCGCGACGAGCGCGGCGTAGAGCGGATCCGGATAGGTCGCACGGCGCGCCTGCCGCAGGGTCGCGACGTGGTCGATGTTCACGCCGAGCTGGATGGGATGGGTCAGCAACAAGGGTTCAACCTCCGTCGGACTTGCCCGAATGCGCACGCATCTCGAGCAGCACTTCGCGCGTCCGCAGCGGCCGGCCTTCGAGCACCCGGTCGAGCGCCGCGCGCAACAGGCGCCGCGCATCGGCCAGGCTGCGCGGATCGTCGAGCGACTCGCGCGCGAGCGACAGCAGCGACGCGCCGCAAAATATCAGGGTTCCTTCGGCCACTCCATCGATGGCCTCCGCACCGCCCTCGAGCCGATAACGGTAGCTGCGCGCGGGATCGATCGGCGCGCCGGTCGCGGCCTCGTGCGCCAGGTCGAGTCCCCAGCCGAGTTCGTCGAGCAGGCGCCGCTCGAAGATACGCAATGCCCGCCCCGCGTCCTCGCCCGCGGTCTGCAGGCGTGTAACCAGCGTCGCGTAGGCGTCGAACAGCGTCGGGTGCGGGTCGTTCCGTTGCAGCAGCTTGAGCAGCAGTTCGTTGGCGTAGAAGCCGCTCATGAGCCGGTCGCCGGCGAGTGAATTCACCTCTCCCGCCCCAGCGGGAGAGGTGGGAGAGGTGAAGGCGCGTTCGGCGCCGGTCAGGTAGCCGAGCTCGCCGCGCGACGTCCACGACACGAGCGCCGCGTTGAACGGCTGCAGCACGCTGCCGACGGTGGCGCTGGCCTTGCGCGAGGCGCGGGCGATCACCGAAACGCGACCATGCGCGCGCGTCAGCAGCTCGAGGATGCGACTGGTGTCGCGCCAGGGATAATGGTGCAGCAGGAAGGCCGGTTCGAGGTCGACCCGCCGCGCGCCGGTCACAACTCGTATCCGAACTTGCGCATCGCGTTCTCGTCGTCCGACCAGCCCTCCTTGACCTTGACCCACAGCTCGAGGTGCACGGGCTGGCCGAAGTACTCCTTGAGGTCGAGCCGCGCCTGGCGACCGACGTACTTGAGCAGTTCGCCGCCCTTGCCGATCACGATGGCCTTCTGGCCGGTGCGCTCGACCCAGATCACGGCCTGGATGAGCAGCTTGCCGGGCTCGTCCTCGGCCGTGCCCATGCCTTCGATCTGCACGACCAGCCCGTACGGCAGCTCCTCCTGCAACCGCAGCATGAGCTTTTCGCGAATCAGCTCGGCCGCCATGAACTCGTCCGGCGAGTCGGTGACCTGGTCCTCGGGGAAGATGCGCGGCTGTTCGGGCAGGTGCCGGGCAATCAGCTCGGGCAGCTTTTCGAGACTGGTGTGACGCGTCGCCGCGATCGGCACGACCTCGGCGAAGTCGGCCTTCTGCGACAGCTCCTGGATGTACGGCAGCAGCCGTTCCTTCGGGTGCGCGCGATCGACCTTGTTGATCAGCAGCACGATCGGCAGGCCGGCCTGCTTGAGCGCCTCGAGCACGCGTTCGTCCTCGTCGGTCCAGCGCAGCGCCTCGACCACGAACAGGTTCAGGTCCACGTCCGTCAGCGACGACACCGCGGTCCGGTTCATGTACCGGTTCATGGCGCGCTTCTGCTGCACGTGGATGCCCGGCAGGTCGACGAACGTGATCTGCATGCCCGGCCGGTTGAGGACGCCGTGGATGCGCGTGCGCGTCGTCTGCGGCTTCGGGCTCACGATGCTGACCTTGCGACCGAGCAGCGCGTTGAGCAGCGTCGACTTGCCGACGTTCGGTCGGCCGGCCAGCGCCGCGAAGCCACAGCGCAGCAGCGGCTCGCCGGACGGCTCGGACGGTGGCAGGGTCGGTTCGTTCGTCATCGTTTCTCCTCGTCGCGCGCGAGGGCCTCGAGCACCTTCTGCGCGGCTTCCTGCTCGGCTCGTCGCCGGCTCGAGCCGCGTCCGGTGCCGCGCAGCGACAGCGCGGCGGCCTCACAGCTTGCGACAAACCATTGCTCGTGGGGTTCGCCACCGACCTCGTCGAGCGTGTAACGGGGCAGCGGCAGGCCACGCGACTGCAGTGCTTCCTGCAGGCGCGTCTTCGGGTCCTTGAGCGATTCCGCCGTGGGCAGCTCACGCAACTGGTGACCCAGCAGCCGTTCGACGACCTGCCCCGCCGCGTCGAGCCCGCCGTCGAGATAGATCGCGCCGAGGATCGCCTCGAGGCTGTCGGCGAGGATCGAATCGCGACGGAAACCGCCCGTCTTGAGCTCGCCGCTGCCGAGCCGCAGCTGGTCGCCGAGCGCCAGCGTCGCCGCCACCGCGGCCAGTGACGGCGCGCTCACGAGCGCGGCGCGGTAACGGCTCAAGTCGCCCTCGGGCGCCCCTGGAAACGCGCGGAAGGCGAGCAGCGCCACGGCGAAGTTCAGCACCGAGTCGCCGAGGAACTCGAGCCGCTCGTAGTTGGTGCGACTCGCGCTGCGATGCGTCAGCGCGGCCTCGAGCAACGCGGGGTCACGGAAGCGATACCCCAGCCGCTGCTCGGCCCATTTATCCGCGCTCTGCAAGGCTCGTCGTCACTCGATCGTCACTGCGGGATCGTGACGGTCTTGTCGAACTTGACCAGCAGGTAGACGTTGGCGACGAACGGTTCCTCGGCCTCGTACGCCGCGGTCACGTCGTAGCCGTCGCTCGTCTTGGCGATGTCGATTTCCTTCCAGCCGATGCGCTGGATGTCCTCGACGTCCCAGCGCCGTTCGAGCGAGTTGCGGATCAGCTGGGGGTTCGTGTCGATCGCGGCGTGCTCGTCGCGGACCTGCTCCAGCGAACGCGCCACCTTGGTGAACTCGAGATACACGGGGACCAGCCGGATGCCGGCGTAAAGCCCCGCGCCCAGGATCAGCAGGATCACGACGATGCCGAGAAATGTCGCACCCCGTTCACGTTGCTTCATTGCCAGCGCTCCCTAGTTCTTTGTCCCGCGTCGTTCGCCGTTGCAGCCCGCCGGGCCGCCGCCGGTGCCCGTCAGTGGATGGCCTCGCCGATCCGGTTCCAGATCGGCGCGTTCGGCAGGTTCCAGTTGAGCCAGATGCGGACGGCCTTGCCGACGACGTTGGCCTCGGGCACGAACCCCACCTCGGGGAAACGGCTGTCGCGGCTGTTGTCGCGGTTGTCGCCCATGAAGAAGTAGTGCCCTGCCGGCACGACGTCGTTGAAATCGACCGAGGGCCGCTCGCCGATGTAGAGCGTGCGGTGGGTCCTGCTGCCGAGCTGCTCGATGCCGATCTGCGCGGCCGGCGTGCTGCCGTAAGGCTCGGACATGCCGTCGAGTTCGACCGACTGCAACTCGCCGTTGACGTAGACGCGCTTGTCACGGACGACGATGTGATCGCCGGGCAGCCCGACGAGCCGCTTGATGTAGTTGGTCGACGGGTCGGAGGGCAGCCGGAACACGACCACGTCGCCACGCTCGGGCGCGCCAAGGCCGACCACTTCGGTGTTGAGCACCGGCAGCCGCAGGCCGTACGTGAACTTGTTGACGAAGATGAAGTCGCCGTCGAGCAGCGTCGGCATCATCGAGTCGGACGGGATCCGGAACGGCTCGAACAGGAACGAGCGGATCACCAGCACGACCAGGATGATCGGGAAGAACGACCGCGCGTACTCGACCACGACGGGTTCGTGCACCGCCGTGGCGGCACTGCCGCCTGCGCGCTGCAACCGGCGTGGCTTGAACGCATAAGCGTCGACCGCCCAGATCACTCCGGTGACGATCGTCGCCAGCACGAGAAAGAACGAGAAATCGAAAACCAAGCGGGCTGCCCTCGAATCGCGGCGCAGTATTCAGGAATTATTATGCCGAATCAATGTCTTGCGTCACATTGTGCCGGCCGGATGGTTGTCTAGTCCTTCTTGCCGACCTGCAGCACGGCGAGGAACGCTTCCTGCGGGATCTCGACGGAGCCGAGCTGCTTCATGCGCTTCTTGCCTTCTTTCTGCTTCTCCAGCAGCTTGCGCTTGCGCGAGACGTCGCCGCCGTAGCACTTGGCGAGCACGTTCTTGCGCAGGGCCTTCACGGTCGCGCGCGCGATCACGTGCGCCCCGATCGCCGCCTGGATCGCCACCTCGAACATCTGTCGCGGGATCAGCTCCTGCATCTTGTCGACCAGCTCGCGGCCGCGCTGGTAGGCGCTGTCGCGGTGGCTGATGATCGAGAGCGCGTCGACCTTCTCCTCGTTGATGAGAATGTCGAGCTTCACGAGCGGCGCGGCCTGGAAGCGGTCGAACTCGTAGTCGAACGAGGCATACCCGCGGCTCACGGACTTGAGGCGATCGAAGAAATCGAGCACGACTTCCGCGAGCGGCATGTCCCACTGCATCGAGACCTGGTTGCCGAGGTAGAGCAGCTTCTTCTGCACGCCGCGCTTCTCGAGGCACAGCTTCATGACCGGCCCGACATAGTCCGGCGGCAGCAGGATGTTCGCGACGATGATCGGCTCGCGCAGCTCGCTCACCTTGTCGGGCGACGGCAGCTTGGCCGGGTTGTCGACGTTGATGGTCTCCCCGTCGGTCGTGACGACTTCGTAGACGACGGTCGGCGCGCTGGTGACGAGGTCCAGTTGGTACTCGCGCTCGAGCCGCTCCTGCACGATGTCCATGTGCAGCAGGCCGAGGAAGCCGCAGCGGAACCCGAACCCGAGCGCGGTCGACACCTCGGGCTCGAAATGCAGCGCCGAGTCGTTGAGCTTCAGCTTCTGCAAAGCATCGCGGAACGACTCGTAGTCGTCCGAGCTGGTCGGGAACAGGCCCGCGAACACGCGCGGCTTGATCGCCTTGAAGCCGGGCAGCGGCTCGGTGCAGGGACGCCCCTCGAGCGTGATCGTGTCGCCGACCGGCGCACCGTCGATCTCCTTGATGCCCGCGACCACGAAGCCCACCTCGCCGGTCTCGAGCGTCTCGGTGACCAGCGACTTCGGCGTGAAGCGGCCGAGCTTGTCGACCTGGTGCCAGCGGCCCGTGCTCCAGACCTGGATCTTCTGGCCGGTCTTGAGCGACCCGTTGACCACGCGCACGAGCGACACGACGCCCACGTAGCTGTCGTACCAGGAGTCGATGATCAGCGCCTGCAGCGGCGCATTCGGGTTGCCCTTGGGCGGCGGAATCCGCGCGATCAGCGTCTCGAGCAGTTCGTCGACGTTCTCGCCGGTCTTGGCGCTGACGCGGATCGCATCCTCGGCCTCGATGCCGATGATCTCCTCGATCTCCTTGATCACCTTGGCCGGGTCGGCCGAAGGCAGGTCGATCTTGTTGAGCACCGGCACGACCTCGAGCCCCTGCTCGAGCGCCGTGTAGCAATTGGCGACGCTCTGCGCCTCGACGCCCTGCGCGGCGTCGACGACCAGCAGCGCGCCGTCGCAGGCCGCGAGCGACCGCGAGACTTCGTACGAGAAGTCCACGTGTCCGGGCGTGTCGATCATGTTGAGCTGGTAGACCTTGCCGTCGCGCGCCTTGTAGCGCAGCGTGACGCTCTGGGCCTTGATCGTGATGCCGCGCTCGCGCTCGAGGTCCATCGAGTCGAGCACCTGCGCCTGCATCTCGCGGTCCTCGAGGCCGCCACAGATCTGGATGAAGCGGTCGGCCAGGGTCGACTTGCCATGGTCGACGTGCGCGATGATCGAAAAGTTGCGGATCAGTTCCATCGGGGCCCAGAGAGGACAAGAGGTCGGACAAGGGATCGGACGAGGTCGGACGGGGATTCGGCCGCTGCCCGGGACGGAGCGCGCCAAAAGCGGGCGATTATAGCCCGAGCGCCGCCTCGACCTTGCCACGATCGTAGAGGCCTTCGCAGACGACCGTCCCGCCGACCGCGAGCACCGGGACGCGCAAACCGTAATCGAGCGCGAGCCCGGGGTCGGCATCGACGTCGGCGGTCCGCAGCGACGCGAACCGGGCGGGGAAATCCAGCGAAAACTCGACGAGGAACTGCTCGCAGAGGTGGCAGCCCTGCCGCAGGTACAGCACCAGGCCGTCGGAAGCGCTCAAGCCCGGCGCACCACGACCGCGGGTACGCGGCGCGTCCACGTGCGCGCGACCAGCCCGCCGGCCAGCAATCCGATCAGTGCCGCGGCGACGGGCGCCGGGCCAGCCTCCAGCCCCAGGATACGCAGCAGCGCCGGGCCCATGAGCAGGCCGAGCAGCGGCGGCACGTACAGCCGGGCCGCAGCGGCGAGCAACGGGCCTTCGTCGGCCTCCAGTTCGAGCACCGTGCCGAGTTCGAGTGGCCGGCCGTCGAGCTGCGCGGGGATTTCGAGCCGCGACGGCCGGCCCCGACGGGCCCAACCGCAGCCGCGGCCGGACGAGCATGCGCCACAGACCGCCGTGGCGGCCTGACAGGCCACCCAGGCGCGGCTCTCACGCAGTTCGACGACGGTGCCCGTGACCCGGCCCACGGGCCGGTCAGGGAGTGGTGGATGCCGGCACCGCCGTGGCGCTGCCGCTCAGCGGGGCGACCGAGCTGGCGATCTCGCGCACTGTGGCGGCCGGGACTTCGCCGACTGCGGTCACGACGTGACCCTGGATGCTCATCGAATAGGCGTTGGCGGACCCCATGCTGGAGGCCTCCGGCGGCCTCGGGCCGAGCCCGGAGGCGGGTTCGATGAACACCGAAATGGCGGCGATGCCGTCGGAGAAGATCAGGTGCTGGGCCGGCACCGGCGAGCCCGGCATCGGCTGCAGGCGGCTCGCCACCAGACGGAAGCCCGGCGGTACGAATACGGGGCGCAGCCCGTGGCTCGCGGGCAACTGTGGCATCGCGGCCAGCTTGCGACCGGTGCGGACCCACTGGAAGCCGGTCGCGTCGACGGTCGGCTCGATGTCAGCGGCCGGAATGCTGTCCTTGATCTCGAGCCGCGTGAACAGGATCTGCTCGACCTGGCGCCCTGCCCCGTCGCCCACGACCGAGCGCAGCGGCATGGCAGTTTCGGCATCGAGCCAGAGCCGGTAGCCGTAGCGGTACGCGTCTTTCGGGCGGACGTCGATCACCATGATGTCGCGACCGAGGATCCGGTGGCCCTTGCGCAGCGACAGGTCGTAGTACTTGTCGAGCTTCGGCCCAGGGGTGGGCAACGCTTTCAGCAGCGAGCCTTCGTCGCCGCGGGGCTCGACCAGCACGACCTTGCGGTCCGGCAGGTAGGCGTGGACTTCCTCGCGCGTCCGCACGACCTCGCGCCCGCTGCCGTCGAGCGACACGAGACGCTCGAGGCTGCGGCCGCTGCCGCGATCGACCCGATGCACGATGCGCATCGATTCGGTCTGGGTCGCGGAACTGTGCGTGAAGAGGCCGTCGTAATTGAGCGTGGCGAGCGCTTCGGACATGCGCTCGAGCCAGGACCGGGCGTCGCTCGTCCTGTCCCCGGCCGGCGTGGTGGCCGTCGACGCATCGGCCGTCGCGCCCCCCGGCTCACCGGCCACCGGGACAGTTTGCGCCTCAGCCGCGGAGACGCCCGCGAATGCCAGCAGGCAGGCGGCGGCAACGTGAATCGCAGCCGGCCTCGACATTCAGCGCGCCTCTCCTATTTCGTAGGAGACCGTGGTCAGGCCCGGGTCTGCCGCGAGCAGGCCGGTCAGCACGTTGCGGCGGACCATCGGCGTCGAATACTGGCTGTGCGCCACCATGTAGCTCGCCAGTCGCTGCGACTGCGCGGGTGTCGGCGAATAACTTGCCGCGGCGAACTGGACGACGGGACCGGCGTCGGACTGGGCGACCTGCTGCGTGCCTGCATCGGGCCGGAACAGCACGACCGCGACGGCCGCCGCGCTCGCAGCCAGCGCGGTGCGCACGGCCGGACGCTTCCAGATCGCGACGTGGGCGGCGCCCGTCTTCGTGTGCACGCTGGACGGCGCTTCCGCCACGCCGGCGGGTGCTTCGATCGCCGCGCTCACGCGCGCCGCGAAGCCGCCAGTCGCGATCCGGCCACCCGGTGCGCGCAGCGTCTCGCCGATCAGCGCATACGAGCCGAAAGCGCGGCGCAACTCCGCATCACGGCCGAGGCGGCGCATGAGCAGGCCGATCTCGTCGCGGGGCAGTTCGCCGTCCAGCAACGCGGAAAGCTGTTCACGGATCTGGTCGGTCATTTCAGTCTCGGCAGTTCAATCTCTGCAGTTTGGCGCCAGCATTCTGTCGGCTCAGTCGAGCAACGGCTTCAGGGCTCGATCGATCGCCTCGCGGGCACGAAAGATCCTGGAGCGAACGGTTCCCACCGGGCAGTCCATGGCCGCGGCGATTTCCTCGTAGCTCAACCCTTCGACCTCGCGCAGCACGATGGCCGTGCGCAGGTCCTCGGGCAGTTCCTCGATGGCCTGGTTCACCGTCAGCCGGATCTCTTCGGAGAGCGCCGTGGCTTCGGGAGTGTCCGTGTGCCGCAACCGCGACGCGAGGTTCGATTGCTCGCTCTCCGACAGCTCGGCTTCGTAATCGATCGGTCGTCGCTGGCGCGAGGCGATCGCGTTGCGGGCCGTGTTGACCGCGATGCGATATAGCCACGTGTAAAACGCGCTGTCGCCGCGGAAGGAACCGAGCGCCCGGTACGCCTTGACGAAGGCTTCCTGCGCCACGTCCTCGGCCTCTGCAGGATCGCGTAAAAGCCGCGCCACCAACTTGATGACCTTGTGTTGATACTTGAGCACCAGCAGGTCGAACGCGCCGCGTTCGTTGCGCTGGGCCCGCCTCACGAGTTCGAGGTCGCTCTGCTCGGGCACGCCCTCGAGGGCGTCGCCGGCGGAATCGGCCTCGGATTCTCGCGACTTCATAGACTCGTCGGGCGGGGGAAAGTTCGGCATGGGGATCATGGCTAGGCTAGCGCAACGGGACGCCCGTCACGAACGAGCCACGCACGCGGAACTCGGTAGGACGACGGTCCAACGTCGCAAGACGTCGGCCGGTACGTCGCAGGGCAGTAACCACCGCAGGCAACGCTGTCGGCGACCGTCGATTGCGTAATGCAGGTCGAGGAAAACCGAGGCGCCGAGCACGCGGGTCGAAGGGCCGAGCACGACATCGACTGCGGCCCGGCCCCCGACGCTGAGGCGCAGGCTGCCACTGGAATCGCGTTCGAGCACTGCCCCCGGCGTCGATCTGGACTGGGTCCAAGACAAGACTTGGCATGCCGCGAGCGCCAGCGCCGCGACCACGGCCACGAGCGCCAGGCCCGGGCGCCCGACTGTCGCCCATTGCGCGGCCGCAAACACGCCGGCCGCCACCACGAGCACGCAACCCGCGCGGTCGGCGAAGGTCACGGCGGGTAGCTCAAGGCGCAAGCTGGCGAATGGTCGCGATGACCGCACGCAACGGTTCCTCGGTGGGGGTGGTCCGGCCGACAAGATACCCGAAGAGCTCCGGGTCCTGCAGTTCGACCAACTGTACGAATGCGGCTCTTTCTGCGGGCGACGCCGTCGACCAGACCCGGTCGAGGAAACGCGTGAGCATCACGTCGAGTTCGCGCATGCCGCGCCGGCACCGCCAGCGCAGCCGCGCCAGGTCCACTTCGGTCGCTCCGGTCACTGGCAATCCCCGCGTCGAATCAACCGGCAGAGTACGCCGTTTTGCGCGGCGAGCGCAGCGCAGCGCCGGTGATTCGCGACGAGTGGCTGGCAGCTGACGACGATCAGTGCTGACGCTCGACGATCATCTTCTTGATCTCCGCGATGGCCTTGGAAGGATTGAGGTCCTTCGGACAGGCCTGCGCGCAGTTCATGATCGTGTGGCAGCGGTAGAGACGGAACGGATCCTCGAGTTCGTCGAGCCGTTCGCCCGTGGCCTCGTCGCGCGTGTCGATGATCCAGCGGTACGCCGCGAGCAGCGCCGCCGGGCCGAGGAATCGATCGCTGTTCCACCAGTACGACGGGCAGCTGGTCGAACAGCACGCACAGAGGATGCACGCCGACGGGCGGTCGATCTTTTCCTGGTCTGCCTTCGACTGCAGCCGCTCGCGGTCGGGCGGCGCCGGCGTGCGCGTCTGCAGCCAGGGCTTCACCGAGGCGTACTGCGCGTAGAAGTTGGTCAGGTCCGGCACCAGGTCCTTGATCACCGGCATGTGCGGCAGCGGGTAGATCTTCGCGTCCCCGCCGATGTCGTCGATCGCCTTGGTGCACGCGAGCGTATTGACGCCGTCGATGTTCATCGCGCAGGAGCCGCAGATGCCCTCGCGACACGAGCGACGGAACGTCAGCGTCGAGTCGACCTCGTTCTTGATCTTGATCAGCGCGTCGAGAACCATCGGCCCGCAGCTGTCGAGGTCGACGTCGTAGGTGTCGACACGCGGCCGCTCGTTCGAGTCGGGGTCGAAGCGGTAGATCCGGAACGTCTTGACGTTCTTCGAGCCGGCGGGCGCCGGATGGGCCTTGCCGGGCTGGACGCGCGAATTTTCGGGCAGTTTGAATTGCGGCATGGCTCAGTACGTCCTCGCCTTCGGCGGAATCGCTTCGACGTCGCTGGTCAGCGTCTCGAGGTGCACCGGACGATAGTCGATCGTGACGCGACCCGCGGCGTCGGCCCACGCGAGCGTGTGCTTGAGCCAGTTCACGTCGTCGCGGTCCTTGAAGTCCTCGCGCGCGTGCGCGCCGCGGCTTTCCTGGCGGTTGGCCGCCGACGCCATGGTCACGAGCGCCTGCCCGAGCAGGTTGTCGAGTTCGAGCGTCTCGACCAGGTCGGTGTTCCAGATCAGCGAGCGGTCGGCGACGCCGACGTCGCTGAAGGACTGGTACACGGTGTCGAGGTTGCGCACGCCCTCGCCCAGCGATTCGCCCGTGCGGAACACCGCGGCATGGTTCTGCATGACGCGCTGCATGTCGAGCCGGACTTCGGCCGTGCGCCGCGAGCCCTTCGCATGGCGGAAGCGGTCGAGTCGCGACACCGCGAGGTCGCCGGCGTCGCGCGGCAGCGGCTTGTGCGACTTGCCGCGCGGCACCGTCGTGCCGCAGCGGTGCGCCGCGGCGCGCCCGAACACGACGAGGTCCAGCAGCGAATTCGAGCCGAGCCGGTTGGCGCCGTGCACCGAGACGCACGCGGCCTCGCCGACCGCCATCAGGCCCGGCACGACGGAATCGGGATTGCCGTTCCTGAGCGTGACGGCCTCGCCGTGCACGTTGCACGGGATTCCGCCCATGTTGTAGTGCACCGTCGGCAGCACCGGGATCGGTTCGCGCGTGACGTCGACGCCCGCGAAAATGCGCGCCGTCTCGGCGATGCCCGGCAGGCGCTCGTGGATCACCGCCGCGCCGAGGTGCTCGAGGTGCAGGTGGATGTGGTCCTTGTGCGGGCCGACGCCGCGCCCTTCGCGGATCTCGATCGTCATCGAACGGCTCACGACGTCACGCGAGGCGAGGTCCTTGGCGTTCGGTGCATAGCGCTCCATGAAGCGCTCGCCCGCAGAGTTGGTGAGGTAACCGCCCTCGCCGCGCGAGCCTTCCGTGATCAGGCAGCCTGCGCCGTAAATGCCGGTCGGGTGGAACTGCACGAACTCCATGTCCTGCAGCGGCAGCCCGGCGCGCAGCGCCATGCCGCCGCCGTCGCCGGTGCAGGTGTGCGCCGAGGTACAGGAGAAATACGCGCGGCCGTAGCCGCCCGTCGCGAGGATGACCGTGTGCGCACGGAACCGATGCAGCGTGCCATTGGCCATGTCGAGCGCGACCACGCCGCGGCAGGCGCCGCCTTCCATGATCAGGTCGATCGCGAAGAACTCGATGAAAAACCGCGCCTGGTGCTTGAGCGACTGCTGGTACAGCGTGTGCAGCATCGCGTGGCCGGTGCGGTCGGCCGCGGCGCACGTGCGCTGCGCGATGCCCTTGCCGTAATGCGTCGTCATGCCGCCGAACGGACGCTGATAGATCTTGCCCTCCTCGGTGCGCGAGAACGGCAGGCCGTAGTGCTCGAGCTCGAGGATCGCGGCAGGCGCCTCCTTGCACATGTACTCGATCGCGTCCTGGTCGCCGAGCCAGTCGGAGCCCTTGATCGTGTCGTAGAAGTGGAAGCGCCAGTCGTCCTCGCCCATGTTGCCGAGCGCGGCGCTGATGCCGCCCTGCGCCGCGACTGTATGGCTGCGCGTCGGGAAGACCTTGGTCAGGCAGGCCGTGCTGAGGCCCTGCTCCGCGAGGCCGAATGTCGCCCGCAGCCCTGCACCTCCGGCGCCGACCACGACGACGTCGTAGGTGTGATCCGTGAACTGGTAGGCCGTGGTCATGCCTGGGCTCCGAAGGCGAGGCGCAGCACCGCGAGCACGCCGATCAGGGCGGCCAGCACGAGCGCGAACTTGATCGCGACGAGAACGACGACACGCGTGCCCTTGTCGCTGACGTAATCTTCGACGACGACCTGCAGGCCGAGCTGCGCGTGCATGGCACCGACGACGACGAGCAGCACCGCCATGGCCGCCGAGAACGGCGACCCGAGCCAGTGCGCGATCGCGGCGTGCGAGGCACCCGGGCCGAGCATCGCGAGTGCCGCCACGAACCAGAGGCCGAGCACGACCAGCGCGACGGCAGTCACGCGCTGCGAATACCAGTGCCCGGAACCGCCCTTGGCGGAGCCGAGACCAAGCACGCGACCGAGTGGGCTGCGCAGGCTCATGCGGCACCGCCGAGCGTCGTGGCGAGCGTCGCGTACAGCAAGGCCGTCAACACGACGGCGCCGAGGAACGCGGCCCAGCCGGTCTTGCGTGCGACGGGCAGTTCAAAGCCGTAGCCGCCGTCCCAGAACAGGTGACGGATGCCGTTCAGCAGGTGATAACAGAACGAGAACAGGCCACCCAGCAGGACCAGCTGGCCGAGCGGCGACCCGATGCAGGCGACGGCCGCGCCGTACGCCTCGGGGCCCGCGGCGGCGGCGGCGAGCCAGTACACCAGCACGAGGAAACAGACGCTGAGCAGGACGCCGGTGATGCGATGCAGGAACGAAAACGAGTTCGTGTACTGCCACCGGTAATGCATGAACGGTGACAGCGGCCGCTGCGGCTGCGCCATGGACGTACCCCTCTGCGTTGGTCCAGCGATCAGAAGTCGATGCAGCGCCCCGCTTTTTCCCAGTCACCGAACCGCGTCGGCTCGGGACCGTCGCGGCCACCGATTTCCGGGGGCAGCGTGGGCGGTTGCGGGCGTTCGCTGGCGGGCTGCGCGTCCGTGGGACCGGGCGCCGGGTCCTGTGCCGTTGTGACGGGTTGTGCGTCGTGCGTCGGCTTCATGATCAGCCGACGAGTCTGCCAGATCGTTCGCGCATACTCCAGAACGCAGGCCTCGGAGCCGTTCGCGACGATCCATTAGAATCCCCACGGTCATGAACGAAGAATCCACCCAGGCGCTGCGCGCCGTCCTGTTGCCCGGCTTCGGTGTCCTGCGCATCGCCGGTCCCGACGCGGTGCAATTCCTGCAAGGCCAGTTCACGAACGACGTGCGCCTGCTCGCGGACGGACGCACGCAGGTTTCGGCGTGCTGCACCAACCAGGGACGCGTCATCGCCGTCGCGCGCCTCCGCCAGACGGACGAGGCCATCTACGCGCTGCTGCCTTCGGACCTGCTCGCGAAGGTCGCGAGCCACCTGCGCCGCTTCCTGCTGCGTGCCAAGGTGGAACTGCTGCAGGCCGCCGACCTGCACGTCGGCGCCGTCTACTCCGGCCCGGCCGCGCGCGCGGACGTGCGCCACACGTTCGACGAGGCGGCGTTGACGATGTCGCCGGTGCCGATGGCCGGCAGCACCGAGGTCGTCACGTTCCAGTATGCGCAAGGGCGCGAGGTGGTCGCCGCGCCGGCCGCGGCGTGGCGCGCGATCAGCGGCCTCAGCTTGAGTCGGCCGAGCACCCAGGCCCACGAGGAATGGCTGGCTACGGACATCGCCGACGGATTGCCGCTCGTGACCGCGGCGACCTCCGAACAGTTCATTCCGCAGATGCTGAACCTCGATCTGGTCGACGGCGTCAGCTTCACCAAGGGCTGCTACACGGGACAGGAAATCGTCGCGCGCACGCACCACCTGGGCCGCGTCAAGCGCCGCACGATGCGTTACGTGCTGGCCACGGGGCCGGTGCCCGCGCCGCTGTCGAGCCTGGCGCTCGCGGATGGCGCGAAGGCCGCCGACGTGCTGGTGGCCGCGGAAGTCGCCGAGCGGGTGGAACTGCTGGCGGTGACGAACCTCGATGCGAGCGGCCAGGTGCTGCGAACCGAGGATGGCCGCGAGGCCCAGCCGCTGGGGCTGCCGTATGAAGTGGCTAGTGGTTAGTGGCTAGCGGGAAGAGTTCAGAGTCTAGAGTCTAGAGTCCAGTCGGAAGCGGAAGCTGGACAC
Source organism: Steroidobacteraceae bacterium (assembly GCA_035554635.1). GTDB lineage: Bacteria > Pseudomonadota > Gammaproteobacteria > Steroidobacterales > Steroidobacteraceae > RPQJ01. The sequence goes on from DATMIB010000157.1 coordinate 18,400, forward strand.
GGAAGCGGAGGCCGCCCTTCGCGGCCGCGGCGCGCACGCACCTCCGACTAGACTCTAGACTCTGAACTCTAGACTCTTCCGCGCCCTACTCCGGCTTCATGTGCGGGAACAGCAGCACGTCACGGATCGAGGGCTGGTTCGTGAACAGCATGACCGTGCGGTCGACGCCGATGCCGAGCCCGGCGGTCGGTGGCAGGCCGTATTCGAGCGCGCGCACGTAGTCGGCGTCGTAGAACATCGCCTCCTCGTCGCCGCCGCTCTTGCGCGACGCCTGCTCGCGGAACCGCTCCGCCTGGTCCTCGGCGTCGTTGAGCTCGGAGAAGCCGTTGGCGATCTCGCGGCCGCCGACGAAGAACTCGAAACGGTCGGTCAGGAACGGGTCGGCGTCGCTGCGACGTGCGAGCGGCGAGACCTCGGCCGGATACGCATGCACGAACGTCGGCTGCATCAGCAGGTGTTCGGCGGTTTTTTCGAAGATCTCGATCTGCAGCTTGCCCGCGCCGTCCTCGGCCTTGACCGGAATGCCGAGCTTCGCGCACCACTCGCGCAGGTACGACATGTCACGTAGCCGTGCGCGGTCGAAGCCGGCGTTGTGCTCGACGACGAGGTCCTCGACCGTCACGCGGCGGAACGCTGCGCCGAAATCGTATGTCGCGCCCTGGTATTCGATGCTGCGCGTGCCGCAGACCATGTCGGCAATACCCTGGAACATACGCTCGACCATGTCCATCAGGTCGCGGTAATCCGCGTAGGCCTGGTAGAGCTCGAGCATCGTGAACTCGGGGTTGTGCCGCGTCGACAGCCCTTCGTTGCGGAAGTTGCGGTTGATCTCGTAGACGCGTTCGAAGCCGCCGACCACCAGGCGCTTGAGGTAGAGCTCCGGCGCGATGCGCAGGTACATGTCGACGTCGAGCGCGTTGTGGTGCGTGACGAAGGGTTTTGCGACCGCGCCGCCCGGGATCACCTGCAGCATCGGCGTCTCGACCTCCATGAAATCGAGCGCATCGAGGAAGTTGCGCAGGAACGCGACGATGCGCGTGCGGGTGCGGAACACCTCGCGGCTTTCCTCGCTCGTGATCAGGTCGACGTAGCGCTGCCGGTAGCGCTGCTCGACGTCGGCGAGGCCGTGCCACTTGTCGGGCAGCGGGCGCAGCGACTTGACCAGCAGCCGCAGCTGCTCGACCTTGACCGAGAGCTCGCCGGTGCGCGTCTTGAAGAGCGTGCCCACGGCGCCGACGACGTCGCCGACGTCCCAGCCCTTGAACGCGTCGTAAGTCTCGGCGAGCGCGGCCTGTTGCAGGAACAGCTGGATCGAGCCGCTGCGGTCGGTGATCTTCGCGAACGACGCCTTGCCCATGATGCGCTTGGCCATCATGCGGCCCGCGACCGCGACGCGGACCGGGTTCGCGTCGAACCACTCGGCTGCGTGCGCGCCATAGGCCGTGTGCAGGTCGTCCGCCGACGCGTCGCGCCGGAAGTCGTTCGGGAACGCGTTGCCCTGCTCGCGCAGCCGCTCGAGCTTGGCCTTGCGCTCGGCGATCAGGTGGTTTTCGTCCGCTGCCTCGGTGGCGACGGGAGACTTCTGTTCGACGTCGGACATCACAGCTCTCTTTGGGGAGTGGCTAGTGGCTAGTGGGTAGTGGTTAGTGGGGAACAGGACCGGAAGGACGCAATGCGCCTCCGACTGACCACTAGCCACCGACCACTGACCACTTCTTCAAAGTCCCTGCTTCAGGCTTTCTTCGAGGAACGGGTTGAGCTCGCCGTCGAGCACGGCCGTCGTGTTGCCGATTTCGACGCCGGTGCGCAGGTCCTTGATGCGGGACTGGTCGAGGACGTACGAGCGGATCTGGTTGCCCCAGCTCACGTCGGACTTCGAGTCCTCGAGCACCTTGGCCGCGGCGTTGCGCTTGTTGACCTCGAGCTCGTACAGCTTGGCCTTGAGCATCTTCATCGCCGTCGAGCGGTTCTTGTGCTGGCTGCGTTCGCTCTGGCAGGCCACGACGATGCCGGAGGGCACGTGCCGGATTCGCACGGCCGACTCGGTCTTGTTGACGTGCTGGCCACCGGCGCCGCTCGAACGGTAGACGTCCGTCTCGAGGTCGGCCGGGTTGATCTCGATGTCGATGTCGTCGTCGATCTCGGGCGACAGGAACACCGACGCGAACGACGTGTGCCGGCGCGCGTTGGAGTCGAACGGGCTCTTGCGCACGAGCCGGTGCACGCCGGTCTCGGTCCGCAGCCAGCCGTACGCATACTCGCCCTCGAAACGGATCGAGGCGCTCTTGATGCCCGCGACTTCGCCGTCGCTGATGTCGATGACCTCGGTCTTGTAGCCGTTCTTGTCGCCCCAGCGCAGGTACATGCGCATCAGCATCTGCGCCCAGTCCTGCGCCTCGGTGCCGCCGGCACCGGCCTGGATGTCGAGGAACGCGCTGTGGGCGTCCATCTCGCCCGGGAACATGCGCTTGAACTCGAGCTTCTTGACCTCGCCGTCGATGCGGCCGAGGTCGGTCTCGACCGAGCGCGCCGTGCCCTCGTCGGCCTCGGCTTCGGCCAGGTCGAGCAGTTCGCCGGATTCGACGAGGCCGTCGCGCAGCTTGTCGAGCGTCGTGACCACGCCCTCGAGCTTGGTGCGTTCGCGCCCGAGTTCCTGGGCGCGCTCGGGGTTCTGCCAGACGGTCGGGTCTTCGAGCTCGCGCAGGACCTCGGTCAGCCGCTCGCTCTTGCCGTCGTAGTCAAAGGTACCCCCTCAGCGCATCGGTGCGCTGGCTCAGGTCTTCGATCTGTCGGCGGATAGGGTTGGTTTCCATCGTGTTGCGAGCGGGGCTGCGGCTTCGTAGTGGAACCGCGGAGTGTAGCAGTTCCGGCGACGAACCCATGCCGTCCGCGTGCGAAGGGTGGTTCTCAGGCAGCCGCGCCGCCGCGCTGCACGGCCTTGATCTGCAGCTGCAACCGGGTCACGCCCCGGTAGGTGTTGGTGTCGATCACGTACGCCGCACGGATGCGCTGGCCGGCGACCAGGGGCAACGGCGCGTCCGCCTCCTTGGCGCCGAACCAGACGGCGTCGTATGCGATGCCGGCGCGGGCCAGGACCAGCTTGAGGTGCGTGCCGTCGCCGATCGCGCGCTGCTCCTGCACCAGCCACTCGCCAAGGAATACCGGGGCCTCGAAGCCGCGCCCGAACGGTTCGAGCGCCCGGATCTGCTCGGCATGCTCGAGCGACGGGTGCTCGACGTCGCCGTCGACCAGGACCGCGGGGGACGGCGTCGCGTCGGCGTAGCACTCGCGCACGCAGGCGTCCCAGGCATCGACGAGCTTCGCCACGTCGCTCCTGAGCAGGCGCAGGCCCCCGGCGCCGGCGTGGCCCCCCGCACTCGCGAGCAAGCCCGGATGGCGAGCCTGGATCGCGACGAGCGCGTTGCGCACGTGCACCCGGTCGGTGCTGCGCACCGATCCCGTGACGTACTCCGGCATGGCCGCGACCGGGGAAAGGCAGATGGTCGGCCGGCCAAACCGCTCCACGATCCGGCTGGCGCAGATGCCGTGCACGCCGGCGTGGCCGTCTTCGCCGAGCCACAGGCACAACCCGAAGCGCCCTTCGGCGACGGCACTGCGCGCCGCATGCGTGGCCGCGAGCGTGTTGGCACGCTCGACCTGGCGTCGCTCGCGGTTGTTGGCATCGAGCTCCTGCGCGATCCGGACCGCGACCTCCTCGTCGTCGGCGACCAGGAACTCGACGCTCAGCATCGCGTCGCCCAGGCGGCCGCGGGCATTGATCCGCGTCGCCATCTGGAAGGCGATGTCGCTCACGGTCCAGTCGCCCTGCTTGTCGAGGACGCGCCGCAACGCACGCCAGCAGGCCCGCGGCTGCTGGTTCATCAGCTGCAGGCCACGCTGGACGATGGCGCGATTGTTGTGCGACGAGCCGAGCGACGACGCGTCCGCGACGGTGCCGACCGCGCACAGGTCGAGGAAGTCGGAGACGCGCCGCGCCGTCGTGGCCAGTGCCCCCCGCGCGATGAGCTGATCGCGCGTGGCAGCCATGACCAGCAAGGCCGTGTGGCAGCCGGAGATCGCGCGGTCCGGGAACCGGCTGTCGCTGCGGACCGGATTCACGACCGCGTGGGCCGACGGCGGCGGGCCCTCGTCGGGCACGCCGTGGTGATCGGTCACGACGACGACGTGTCCCGCATCGCGCAGTCGTGCGATGCGGGCCTCGTCGGTGCTGCCCTGGTCGGCCGTGATGACACACGTGCCCGCGGCCAGCGACGGCAGCATGCGATCGACGAACGCGTGGCTGACGCCGTACCCCTCGCGCATGCGGTGCGAGATGAAGCTCGACAGCCGGGCGGGCGCGACGCCCCAGGCCTCGAGACACAGGCGGATGATCGCGTGCGAGGTCGCACCGTCCGCGTCGTGGTCCGTCACGATCGCGATCGGCCGGCCCTGCGTGATCGCGTCCGCGACATGACCCGCGGCGAGGTCGATGTCCGGCAGCGTATGCGGAGTGTCGAGGTCGGCGGCGCGCGGACGGACCAGGCTCGCCAGCGGCCGCGTCGTGTCGGTGAGCCGTCCGGCCAGCAGTCGCGCCTGCAAGGGCGTGAAACCCTCGGCAAGCGCGGCACGTTCGATCTCTGCAGCGCAGGCGCGCTGCACGAAGACGGCGTCGAGGTCTGCGCTCAACGCAAGACCTCGTCCAGTGCCACCGGGCGACGCCAGAACCGCCAGCGCGAATGCGCATCGAGCGCGCGCACACGGGCGCCGTCGAACAGTTCGAGCGATTGGAGCCGACCCGAGCGCACGCCGCGACACAGTCCCGCGAGCAGGCTCGAGTCGACTTCGATCAGCGCCTCGCCCGGGTCGGTCGTCGGCGGTTGCGTGAGTGCGATCAGGGCGCTGCCGGTCGCTGGCGGTGACGTGCGGTCGAGCGGAGTGTCGTCGGTCGTCGGCGAGTGCGGGCGGCCGATCACGGCACCGTCGGCCGTCGCGCCCACGGCCTCATCGACGTTGCGCACGACGCCGCCGTGCGCCCGCCACAGCGAACGCAACCAGAGGTCGTCGGCGTACAACGTCCCGCGACCTGGAATCGGAGACGGTGTCGCTCCCGCGACGTCAGCTGCGCCAAACCCCCACAGCCAGAGGCCGTTGATCGGCGATGCGCGCCGGGCCGCACGACGCTGGTTCACGGGATGCTCGTGCAGCAGCATCTGGATTTCATTCATGAGGCTGCGGACGCGTGCGCCGTCCGCACCGGCCGGCAGGAAGTCGTGGATGTTGTGACCGACCGCTGCCGCCGGGTCACGCGTGCTGCACTGGACCGGAGCGCGGCAAAGCACTGGCCAGGCGCCGTCGACGAGTTCGCCGAACACGAGGCCGTCGTCGGCGAAGTGGTCGTTGAGTGTCGCGGCCAGTTGCGCGGCCTCCGCCGCGGTCGGCACGGCGTCCGCGAGCGGTGCCAGGCGTACGTGGTCCATCCCCGCGGCGAAATGCACCGGCTGCGCCACGGCCCAGCACGGCGCCTGATCGCTGCCCGACGTGGACGCCTGCGTGCGCGACGCTGCCGCGGCCAGGCTCGGGCCGGCGGGCCAACGCTGCAGGGCATTGGATGATTCGGAGGCATCGGCGCCGGTACCGACCAGCAACCACTGCCGCCAGTCGCCCTGTGGCAATTGCGTTGCGAACCCACGGCCCGCGAGCCATGCGAACGCTGGCAGCGACGGCAGCGATCCCGCGGCCCGCGCCTCGACAACGGCGTCGCGCAGCCAGGGTACCGCGACGCGGACAGGGGGTTTCGTACTCATGCGTGGCCTGCTCGTGCGCCGCCTGTCGCGTCATGGCCACCATCCGCGTGCCGCCGAGGAGTGCCCAGCCGCGCGCGTTGCAGTATCGTGACGCGATGAAATTCCAGCTCGACGCCCCCGGAAACGTCAACCTCGTGCGTGGCTACGCACCCGGGCAGCTTCGCATCGGCGAGACGACGCACACGGCTGGCGTGATCCTCACGGCGACGGCCTTGATCGAACCCTGGCGACCCGCGACGGCGCAGGAGATCGGCGCGGACGACCTCGCCCCGCTGCTCGAGCTGGAACCCGAGATCGTGCTGCTCGGCACCGGCCAGCGGCAGCAGTTTCCAGATCCGCAGTTGCTGCAGGCGTTTTACGCGCGACGCATCGGCGTCGAGGTCATGGACACCTCCGCCGCCTGCCGGACGTTCAACCTGCTGGTCGCCGAAGGCCGTCCGGTCGCCGCCGCATTGATCGTCTGACGACGCCCGCCTTGCGGCGGTCGTGGTCATCAAGCCAGGCCCTGCAGCAGCGGCACGAAGGTCACCGGGCCGAGCACCTCGCGTTCGAGACGCTCGCCGCGACGCGTGATTCGCAGCAGCTGCTGCTCGCGGTCGGAGCCGACGGGGATCACGAGCCGGCCGCCGTCGGCGAGCTGCTCGAGCAGTGCCGTCGGCACCGAAAGCGCGGCGGCCGCGACGATGATCCCGTCGAACGGCGCGAACGGCGCATAGCCTTCGAAGCCGTCGCCGTGCTTCATGTGCACGTTGTTGATGCGCAGGTCGCGCAGCACCTTGCGCGCGCGCTGTTGCAGCGCGCCGATGCGCTCGATGCTGTAGAGGGTGGTCACGAGCGGCGCCAGCACGGCCGTCTGGTAGCCGCAACCGGTGCCGACCTCGAGCACCTTGCGCGGCCGGCCCGCCTCGATCAGCGACTGTGTCATGCGCGCGACGATGTACGGCTGCGAGATCGTCTGGCCGTGGCCGATCGGCAGCGCGGTGTCCTCGTAGGCCCGGCTCGCGAGTGCCTCGTCGACGAACAGGTGCCGCGGCACGCTCCGGATCCGTTCGAGCACTTCCGGGTCGACGATGCCCTGCTCGCGCAGACGCGCAATCAGCCGCTCGCGCGTGCGCGCGGAGGTCATGCCGATGCCGTTGCGTCGCGTCAGGTCGATCATCGTCGCTGCTACTCTGCCCGCCCGCCGAGCCAGTCGCGGATTTCCTCGAGCGCCGCGTGACGCGTGAGGTCGACCTGCAGCGGCGTCACCGAGACATAGCCCTGCGCGACGGCCTCGAAATCGGTCCCTTCGCCGGCGTCGGCACCCTCGCCGGCCGGGCCGACCCAGTACACCGGGCGGCCGCGTGGGTCCGCCGTGCGCACGACCGGCTCGGATCGATGCCTGTTGCCGAGCCGCGTCGAGCGGTAACCGCGCAACTGCTCGTACGGCACGTCCGGCACGTTGACGTTGAGGATCATCGAGGCGTGCAGCGGCGAACGCTGCAGTCGCATCAGCAGCTCGCTCGCGACGCGCGCGGCGGTGTCGAAGTGGCGGGCCTCGCGACAGACGAGCGAGATCGCGATCGCGGGCAGGCCGAGGAACCGGCCCTCGATGGCCGCGGCGACCGTGCCCGAATACAGCACGTCGTCGCCGAGGTTGGCACCGTCGTTGATGCCCGAGACGACCATGTCGTGGTCGACCTCGTCCGGGAACAGGCCCGAGATCGCGAGGTGCACGCAGTCGGTGGGCGTGCCGTTGACGAAGAACGCGCGCTCGCCGTACCTCACGACGCGCAACGGCACGTCGAGGGTCAGCGAATTGCTGGCCCCGCTGCGATTGAGCTCCGGCGCGACGACCGTGACGTCGGCGAGCGGACGCAACGCGTCGACGAGGCGCTGCAAGCCCTCGGCGCGATAGCCATCGTCGTTGCTGACCAGGATTCTCAAGGTGGGCGCGGTGGGACCGTCTCGTTTTGTAGGGCCCCAGCAGTGGCGGGGTTGGCCACGAACGCGGCGCAACTATACTGGAATCCCCGGGCGCCTCGGAAGCGAACTCGTACCATGTCGGATCCCATCGAGCCGCCCGGCGACGACGACCGCGACGCCTTCCGGCGTGCCGTGGAGGGCGTGCGTCCGTTGCCTCGACGGCCACGGCCGGACAGCGGTCCGCGGCCGCGGGCGCGGGCCCGGTTTTCCCGTGCGGAGCATGAGGATGTACTGCGCGAAAGCCTGGTCGTGCCGGCGGACCCCGCCGCCGTCGACACGGGCGAGGAGTTGACCTTCAGCCGGGCCGGCGTCCGAGCGGACGTGTTGCGCCGGCTCAAGCGCGGCGAGTTCGCCGTCGAGGCGGAGATCGACCTGCACGGCCTGCGACGGGAGGCGGCCCACGACGCACTGCGGCAGTTCCTGAACGATGCGGTGCGCGACGGCCTGCACTGCGTACGCGTGATCCACGGCAAGGGCCTGCGCTCCGGCCCCACCGGGCCCGTGCTGAAGCACGTCGTCAACCACTGGTTGCGCAAGTTCGACAACGTCGCGGCGTTCGCGAGCGCGCGGCCGGTCGACGGCGGCACCGGCGCCGCCTACGTCCTGCTGCGCAAATAGGGGACACTCTCCAATTTGCAGAATTGGGGACACGCTCCATTTTCCATTCGGGCACGTGCGCTCTCGGGAACTGCGGCGTCACGGCCGTGTACGCGGCCGGCCGCGACGCCTGCCCGGGCCGTGGAAGCCGCTGCATTCGGTCGCGCTGTGCCGCCAGTGCTCGCCGCCGTACGGTTGCTGGCCGTTGACACAGGCACGTAACGCGGCGGTTTCCTCGCTCGTCTGCGGCTCGTCGACGTAGTCCTGCCATTTACGTGGTAGGCGAATCGGCAACTCCGCGAGCATCCGAGTGCGATTCGCCGGACCGAGACGCCAGGCCGCGCTGCCCCACCGCCAGTCGCGGGCGCGTCGCACGAGCCCCGAACGGACCGCGTTGCGTTCAACGTACCGGACCACCGTGAGCAAGTGCTCGTCCTGCTCGATCGGGAACGCCTTGTAGCGACCCTGCCAGACGCGCCCCGTCGTCCCGTACGTCAGGTTGTGGCGATGGGCGTGAGTCGTGAGGAGCCAGTGCATCCAGCGCATCACGTCGCCATTGCGCTGCGGCCGCACGACCAGGTGAAAGTGGTTGGGCATCAGGCACACCGCGAACAGGTCGAGCGCGACCCGCTCCTGCGCCGCACGCATGAGACCGACGAAGGCCGCGTACTCGGCAGGATGGTGAAAAAGCGTGGCGCGGTTGTTGCCGCGGTTGATCAGGTGGTAGCAGACACCCGCGTGGATCGCCCTGGGAGCTCTGGCCATGGGCGGGATGCTGCCCGCCGCGCTGGATCGAGTCTTGCGGGTTATCGGCCAGGAACGCCCGGAAATTGGAGAGTGTCCCCAATTACCGAAATTGGAGAGTGTCCCCTATTCCTCGCCGCCGTCGCCGGCGTCCCACGCATCCGCGAGCACCTCGTGCAGCACGGCGGTAGCGAACGTGCCGCGCGGCAGCGCGAAGCGCAGCACGAGCGTCGTGTCGTCCTCGAATGCTCCCTCGAACTCGCGCACCGGCAAACGCAGGCTGCGCCGCTCGAGGTCGACCCGCTCCCGTTCCAGCAGGCCGATCAGATCCGCAAAAGGCGCGAGGGCCGCGTCCTCGACCTCACGCACGACCGCTGTCACGGGCGACTCGCCGCGACCGGGCAGCGGCCCGCCCGGGTGCACGTCCATGGCTTCGCACCGCGCGACGAGCGTGGCGTCGATCTCGGGCGCGGCAAAGAAACTGCGCCGGCCGTCGAGCATCACGGCCTCGCCGGGCAGCAACCGGTTCCAGTCGCCGCGACGCACGCGTGCCGCCAGCACCTGGTTGAACAGGAAGCTGCGTGCGGCCGACAGCACGAAACTGCGCTGCGCACGATCGCGCGGCGCCTGGCCGCCGGTCGCCCAGTCGAGCGCGCGCCGCAGGTTGGAGCCCTCGCGACCGAACCGCTGCGGCCCGAAGTAATTGGGCACTCCCTGCTCACGCACGGCCTCGAGCGTCCGCAGCACGGCGTCGCGGTCGCCCTGCACGGCACGCACGCGCAACTCGAACCGGTTCGCGCGATGCGAACCCGGCCGCAGCTTGCGACCATGCCGTTGCGCGGCGACCACCCGATAGCCCTCGCCACACCACTCCAGGCACGACGCGACGTCGACCTCGACGCGCAGCGGCACCGAAAACGCCTGCGTCGTGACGGCGTGGCGATCCTTGTGACCGCTGAACCCGACGTCGCGCGCAGCCACAGCGGCGTGACGCGCGAGTTGCGCCGCGACCCAGCCCGTGTTGGCGTCGCGCTTCTCGACCACGAGCAACGCATGCGCACCCGCACCGTCCGCGTCGAAGCCGAGCACTTCGTCGACGCGGAAGTCTTCGGGCGCGAGCCGGATTCGACCGGTCGCCGGGGCCTCGCCGTGCGCGCGGGGCGCCGACGTCGTCAGGGAAACGTCCATCGAAATCCTCAGGGACCGTTGTGCTGGTGCGCGTTCTCGCCGTAGGCGATCAGCGCGACGGCCTGGCACGCGAGCCCTTCGGCCCGGCCGAGCGCGCCGAGCCGCTCGGTCGTCGTCGCCTTGACGTTGATTCGGTCGACACGCACGCCGAGGTCGTCGGCGATGTTCTGGCGCATCTGCGCCCGGTACGGCCCGATGCGCGGTTCCTGCGCGACCAGCGTGAGGTCGGCGTTGACGAAGCGCCAGCCGTGCTCGCGCAGCAAGGCGGCACAGTGGCGCAGGAAACGACGGCTGTCGGCGCCCTTCCAGCGCGGATCCGTGTCGGGAAAATGTTCGCCGATGTCGCCGAGCCCCATTGCGCCGAGCAACGCATCGCACAGTGCGTGCAATGCCACGTCGCCGTCGGAATGCGCGACGACGCCGCGCTCGTGTGGAATGCGCACGCCGCCGATGACGACGTGATCGCCCTCGCCGAACGCGTGCACGTCGTACCCCGTCCCGACCCTCATGCGGCCGTCTCCCCTCGGTTCTTTGTCTTCGTCGTCGCGTGCCGCGCCTGCAGGATCGCCGCCGCGAGCGCCGCATCTTCCGGATTGGTGACCTTGATGTTGTCGGCGTGGCCGCGCACGAGCCGTGGCCGCAGGCCCAGGCCCTCGATCGCCGAGGCCTCGTCGGTGACGACGCGGCCGCGCTCGACGCACAACGCGAGCGCGCGCTGCAGCAGGCCGTAGCGGAACATCTGCGGCGTCAGGGCGCGCCAGAGCGTCTCGCGCGGCACCGTCTCGGCCACTTCGTTGCGGTCGTCGGCGCGCTTCAACGTGTCGCTGACCGGTATCGCAAGCAGGCCGCCGACCGTCTCGTCGCGCAGCTCGCTGAACAGCGCCTGCAGGTCGTCGTGACGCAGGCACGGTCGCGCGGCGTCGTGCACGAGCACCCAGTCGGTGTCGGCCGCATCGCCCGCAAGGGCGGCAAGCGCACGGGCCACGGAGAGTTCGCGGCGCGCACCGCCCGCACAGGTCCGCACCCGCGGGTCACGCGACTCGGGCAGTGCGGTCCAGCGCGCGTCCGCCGCGTCGGCAAGCGCGACGACGACACCGGCGAGCGACTCCTCGGCGAGCAGCGATTGCAGGGTCCACGACAGCACGGGGCGCCCGAGCAGCGTCGTGTACTGCTTGGGGGTCGCGGAACCGAAACGGGAACCCTGTCCGGCCGCCGGCACGATCGCCCAGCGACGCCCAGGGAGGGTCACGGGGCCTCGGCCTGGGCCGTCCTCTGCCCGGTGGGTGCCGCCGGGTCGGCTGCGGGGGTGTCGCCGGCCGGGTGGGCGGGCGGCACGACCTGGAAAAAGGTCTCGTTGACCTTGACCATGCCGAGGTCCGTGCGCGCACGCTCCTCGATGGCCTTCTTGCCTTCCTTGAGGTCGCGCACCTCGGCGGCGAGCGTGCGGTTGCGCTCGGCGAGGCGGTCGTTCTCCTCGGTCTGCGCCTCGATGGCGCGCTCGAGCCGCCAGACCTCGCGCATGCCACCGGGCGACGCCCAGATGCGGTACTGCAGCACCAGCAGGGCGGTGAACAGCAGGCCGGCGACGATGCGGAGGGTCATGGGCGCGAGGTTAACAGAATCTCCCGCGGGACCTTCAAGCGCAGGAAACGTCCAGGGACACCGGGAACGCTTCGCGGCCGGCGTACGAGGCGTCCTTGCCGAGCTCGGCCTCGATGCGCAGCAGCTGGTTGTACTTCGCGATGCGGTCCGAGCGACACAGCGACCCGGTCTTGATCTGCGTCGCGCGCGTCGCCACGGCAATGTCGGCGATCGTGCTGTCCTCGGTCTCGCCCGAGCGGTGCGACACGACGGCGCTGTAGCCGGCGTCGGTCGCCATCTCGATCGCGGCGAGCGTCTCGGTCAGCGTGCCGATCTGGTTCGGCTTGATCAGGATCGAGTTGGCGATGCGTTTGTCGATGCCTTCACGCAGGATCTTCGTGTTGGTGACGAAGAGGTCGTCGCCCACGAGCTGGATGCGCCGGCCGAGACGCTGCGTCAGGGTCGCCCAGCCCTCCCAGTCGCCCTCCGCCATGCCGTCCTCGATCGTGATGATCGGGTACCGGTTGACGAGGCCCTCGAGGTAGTCGACGAACTGCTTCGAGCTGAACTGGCGGCCTTCCGACTCGAGGTGGTAGGCGCTCTCGTTGTAGAACTCCGAGCTCGCGACGTCGAGGCCGAGGTAGACGTCGCGCCCGGCCTTGTAGCCCGCGCGCTCGACCGCCTGCAGGATCGTCTCGAGCGCCGCCTCGTTCGACGGCAGGTTCGGTGCGAAACCGCCTTCGTCGCCGACCGCGGTCGCGAGGCCCTGGTCGTGCAGCACCTTCTTGAGCGTGTGGAAGATCTCGGCGCCGCAGCGCAACGCCTCCGCGAAATTCTGTGCGCCGACCGGCAGCACCATGAATTCCTGGATGTCGACGCTGTTGTCGGCGTGCGCACCGCCGTTGATGATGTTCATCATCGGCACCGGCATGACCTTCGGGCCGTCGCCGCCGAGACGACGGAACAGGCTCTGGCGGCTCGCGTTGGCAGCCGCGTGCGCCGCGGCGAGCGAGATCGCGAGCAGCGCATTCGCGCCGAGGCGCGACTTGGTGTCGGTGCCGTCGAGCTCGATCATCTTCGCGTCGAGGCCGGCCTGGTCCATGACGTCGTGGCCGATGAGCGCGTTGCGCAACTCGCCGTTGGCATTGATGACGGCCTGCAGCACGCCCTTGCCGAGGTAGCGCTTCTTGTCGCCGTCGCGCAGTTCGACGGCCTCGCGCGTGCCGGTCGAGGCGCCCGAAGGCACCGCCGCGCGGCCCATGACACCGCCGTCGACGATGACGTCGGCTTCCACGGTCGGGTTGCCGCGCGAATCCATGATCTCGCGCGCCTTGATGTCGATGATCTTCGTCGTCATAGGGTCGATTCCTCGAACGGCCGGCGCTTGACGACGGCATCCAGTTCCTTGAGCACTTCGAGCAGCGAACGCATGCGGTCAAGCGGCCACGCGTTGGGGCCGTCCGAGAGCGCCTTGGCAGGGTCCGGGTGGGTTTCCATGAAGACACCCGCGACACCGGTCGCGATCGCGGCACGCGCGAGCACCGGCACGAATTCACGCTGGCCGCCCGAGGCGGTGCCCTGCCCGCCCGGCAGCTGCACCGAATGCGTCGCGTCGAACACGACCGGCGCGTAGTCACGCATGACCGCGAGCGAACGCATGTCGGAGACGAGGTTGTTATAGCCGAACGAAAAGCCGCGCTCGCAGGCGAGGATCTGCTCGTTGCCCGTCGAACGCGCCTTCTCGACGACGTTCTTCATTTCCCACGGGGAGAGGAACTGGCCCTTCTTGATGTTGACGGGCTTGCCCTGGCTCGAGGCGCTCAGGATGAAGTTGGTCTGCCGGCACAGGAACGCCGGTGTCTGCAGCACGTCGACGACCGCGGCGACTTCCGCCATCGGAGTGTCCTCGTGCACGTCGGTCAGCACCGGCAGGCCGAGCTGGCGCTTGACCTCCGACAGGATCCGCAACCCTTCCTCGATGCCGGGGCCACGGAAGCTCGACTTCGACGAACGGTTCGCCTTGTCGTAGCTCGCCTTGAAGATGTACGGGATGCCGAGCGACCGCGTGATCTCCTGCACCTTCCCCGCCGTGTCGAGCACGAGGCCTTCGCTCTCGACGACGCACGGGCCCGAGATCAGGAAGAACGGCCTGTCGTGGCCGATCTCGAAACCGCAGAGCTTCATTGGCTGACCGCCGCGGGCAGCTGCGCGATGCGCTGGTTGCGCGCCGCCCGGATGAAGCCCGTGAACAGCGGATGCCCGTCACGCGGCGTCGAGCGGAACTCCGGGTGGAACTGGCTCGCGACGAAGAAGGGATGCTGCGGCAGCTCGATGATCTCGACGAGCCCGTCGCGCGAGAACCCCGAGAACCGCAGGCCCGCGTTCATGATGCGCTGCAGGTACGTGTTGTTGAACTCGAAGCGGTGACGGTGACGCTCGCGGATCGCGTCGACGCCGTAGACGGCGTGCGCGGTCGAGCCGTGCGATATCCGCACTTCCTGCGCGCCGAGGCGCATCGTGCCGCCCATGTTCGACTTTTCGTCGCGCGCTTCGGTGGTGCCCTTCTGGTCCTGCCACTCGGTGATCAGCGCGATGACCGGGTGCGGCGTGGCGCGGTTGAACTCGGTGCTGTGCGCGCCGGCGAGGCCGGCGACGTTGCGTGCGTACTCGATGATCGCGACCTGCATGCCGAGGCAGATCCCGAGATACGGCACGCCGTTTTCGCGCGCGTAGCGCACGGCCTGGATCTTGCCCTCGACGCCGCGCTCGCCGAAGCCGCCCGGCACGAGGATCGCGTCCATGCCGTCGAGCACCGACGTGCCGTGCTTCTCGATGTCGGTCGCCTCGATGAACTCGATGTTGACGCGTGTGCGCGTGCGCAGCCCGGCGTGCATCAGCGCCTCGTTCAGCGAGAGGTAGGCGTCCTTGAGGTTGACGTACTTGCCGACCATCGCGAGGTTGATCGTGAGGTCCGGCGACGCCTTGGCCGTGACGACCTGGTTCCATTCCTTGAGGTCGGCCGGTGGCACGTCGAGCCCGAGCTTTTCGCAGACGATGTCGTCGAGCTTCTGGTCGTGCAGCAGCGACGGGATCTTGTAGATGTCGTCGGCGTCGATCGCCGAGAACACCGCGCGCTCCTCGACGTTCGTGAACAGCGCGATCTTGCGGCGCTGGTCCGGCGGCAGCGGATTGGTGCAGCGGCACAGCAGCACGTCGGGCTGGATGCCGATCGAGCGCAGTTCCTTGACCGAATGCTGCGTCGGCTTGGTCTTGATCTCGCCCGAGGCCGCGATGTACGGGATCAGCGTCAGGTGCATGTACAGCACGTTGTTGCGGCCGAGTTCGACGCCGAGCTGGCGGATCGCCTCGAGGAACGGCAGCGACTCGATGTCGCCGACCGTGCCGCCGATCTCGACCATGCAGACGTCGGCACTGCCGGCACCGAGCTTGATCGAGTGCTTGATCTCGTCGGTGATGTGCGGGATCACCTGCACCGTGGCGCCGAGGTAGTCGCCGCGGCGTTCCTTGGCGATCACGTTCTCGTAGATGCGGCCGGTCGTGAAGTTGCTGCTGCGCCCGGTCGTCGTGCGCACGAAGCGTTCGTAATGGCCGAGGTCGAGGTCGGTTTCGGTGCCGTCGTCGGTGACGAACACCTCACCGTGCTGGAACGGGCTCATGGTGCCCGGATCGACGTTGATGTAGGGGTCGAGCTTGACCATCGCGACCTTGAGGCCGCGCGCTTCGAGGATGGCCCCGAGCGAGGCTGCGGAAATGCCCTTGCCCAGCGACGAGACGACACCGCCGGTCACACAGATGAATTTTGTCATTGGAGGTCCCCGTCGCAGGAGAAGCACGACGGGAGCGCAGTCTAACGGATCGGGGGGTCGGCTGGCCACCGGCAACCGAACGCATCCGATTCGGTGACGACGCCTCTGCCGTGCCAGGCCACGCGCCAGGAAGGCTCGTCCGGCAGCGCGACATACGCGGCGTCGTACGCAAGGTCCGCGATGGCGACGACACGGCCGGCATGATCCAGCAGCAGCGGCAACTGCTCGCGTCGCCAGGGCAGCACGTCGTGCTCCTGCAGCCACTTGCGCAACGGCCGCCGATGCTGACGACCGGCCGGCGTGAAATGCTCGCCGCCGGTGCGTCGCGCGACCACGAGTCGCGACGGCAGCCTCGCGCGACTGAGGCCGCGCCCGACGTCGGCGACGAGTGCGAGCCGCGATCCGGGCGTCCATGCGTAGTCATGGTGCGTCGGCTCGAGCCATTCGCCTTCGCGACCGTCGGCCACGCCCGTAGCCTCGGCATGGAGCCGTCCGCGATAACGGTGCACGACGACCCCGGGCCAGTCGGTCCGCGGAATCCGGTCGACGGCAGCGCGCTCCATGTCGCGTCGCAGCGCGGCGAGCGTGCGCAACGACGGCGGCGGCAGGCCGAGGCCGGCGAGCCATGCGCGCAATGCCGCACGCTGGCGCGGCTCGGGCAGCTCGAGCAGCGCACCCCAGTCGAGCGACCGGCCGCGCAGCAGTCGCGCCAGGTCGGCGGTGGCCACGGTCGCCTCGAGTTCCAGCGCCTCGCGCGCGAACTCCGCCACACGCGCGGTCGTCCGCACGGCGGCCGGCCACCGTGCGCGCAGTGCCGGCAGGACTTCGTGCCGCAGGTAGTTGCGCTCGAGACGGCGATCGTCGTTCGAAGGATCGCGGACCCACTGGAGACCTGCGGCACTCGCCCACGTCTCGATTTCCGTGCGCTCGAAGCCGAGCAGCGGTCGTGCATGCCAGCCGTGCGGTTCGAAGCGGGCCAGCGGGGCCATGCCGGCGACGGCGCGCAGGCCACCGCCGCGCAGCCACTGCAGCAACAGGGTTTCGAGCTGGTCGTCGGCGTGGTGCGCGGTCAGCAGCACTTCTCCCGGGCGCAGTCTTTCGCGGAGCGCTTCATACCGTGCCATGCGTGCGGCCGCCTCGGGGCTCTCCCCGACCGCGGCACGCGCATCGACGCGGACGACTTCGAGCGGGACGTCACAAGCCGCCGCAAGCGCTCGACAGGCCTCCGACCAGTGCCTGGAGTCGGCGTGCAGCGAATGGTCGACATGGATCGCGCGCAGCGAGGCGTAACGATCGCCGGCGCCGGATCGACGGAGTTGCGCCAGCGCAGCGAGCAGGACGGTGGAGTCGAGGCCGCCACTCAACGCCACGCAAAGGGCAGTGGACCCGACATCCTCGGTCGTCGACGCGCGCGGATCGGACCCGCGCCGCGCCGATTCGTCCCTGGCCACCGTGACGAGGATGTCCTGCAGCGCCCGGTCGAATCGCTCGAGCGTGAACATCGGGGGGCGGCGACCGTATGTCGTGGGGGACTGGGGTGAAGTGGAGTCAGGGCTCCGGGTGCGGCGTGCCGTGCGAAGCCACTGCCCGCCCGCCCCGGCGATTTCAGCCCGCCGCGCGGTAGACGCCCTGCCCGCGCAGGCGCTCGTAGCGACGTGCGAGCAAATCATCCTCGGACAGCACCTCGACGGCTTCGAGGTGCCGGATCAGCGCCGTCTTGAGCGCATCGGCCATCGCCTGCGGGTCACGGTGCGCGCCGCCGAGCGGCTCCTTGACGATCTCGTCGACGAGGTCGAGCTTGTCGAGCCGATCGGCCGTGATACCCATGGCCTCGGCCGCGAGTTCCTTCTTGTCCGAGCTCTTCCAGAGGATCGAGGCGCAGCCCTCCGGCGAAATGACCGAGTAGACCGAATACTGCAGCATGATCAGCCGGTCGCAGACGCCGATCGCAAGCGCGCCACCGGACCCGCCCTCGCCGATCACCGCGGTGATCACCGGCACGCGCAGCGTCGCCATCTCGAACAGGTTGCGCGCGATCGCCTCGCTCTGGTTGCGCTCTTCCGAGCCTACGCCGGGGTAGGCTCCGGGCGTGTCGATCAGCGTGACCAGCGGCAACCGGAAGCGCTCAGCGAGCTTCATCAGCCGCAGCGCCTTCCGGTAACCCTCGGGCTTCGGCATGCCGTAGTTGCGACGCACGCGCTCCTTGGTATCGCGCCCCTTCTGGTGGCCGATCAGCATCACCGGCTTGCCGGCGAGACGCGCGAGCCCGCCGACGATCGCCTGGTCGTCCGCATACATGCGGTCGCCGTGCAGTTCGTGGAACTCGTCGAACACGGTTGCGGCGTAGTCGAGCGTGTAGGGGCGCTGCGGGTGGCGCGCCAGTTGCGCGACCTGCCAGGGCGTCAGGTTGGCGAAGATGCTCGTGGTCAGCGCACGACTCTTCGCGCGCAGGCGGGCAATTTCCTCGCCGATGTTGACCTCGGCGTCGTTGGAGACGAATCGCAGCTCGTCGATCTTGGCTTCGAGCTCGGCGATCGGCTGCTCGAAATCGAGGAAACTCAATGGCATAGGGCGCGAAGGATGCCGGACCCGGGCGGGGGGCGCAAATCGGGGTGTGTGGCGCCTCGCCCGGCCACGCGGGGCACCTCGTGCTTTCGAGGTCCTGCGCTAGGGGTTTGTCGGGGCAGCCTCGCGGCGCTCACGTTGCAATTGCTCCTCAAACTCCATCCTGGCCCGCTGTTTGCGCTGATCGTCGGGGCCAAGATACTCGGTGCCGGCCGGCACCTTGTCCCGGTCGATCCAGGACACGAAGTGATACCGCGGATCGTCGGTGATGGGCATGATCTGGAGTTGGACTCCGGGCGCGGCAAACCACATTCCAAAGACCGTGCGCAAGTCGAGCTTGGTACTCATTTCTGCAGCATTGGGTGTCTCGGAGGGCACCGGAAGCGGGCCAAATGCGATCACTTCTCCCCCGGTTTCGGCCGCAACCTTGCGCGCCGCCTCCGGTGACACCTGCTGCAGCCCCGACGTAATCGAGAGCGAAAACCTTTGGGTGGGAGTCCAGATGGATTCGCCGTCGAGTTCGTATCCCCAGCCGATTTCGCCGACCCAAAGACGCCACTGGTCCTCGATGGGATCCAGATCCGTCGTTTTTGTCCGGACCGTGACGGCGAGGTCC
>DATMIB010000158.1:0-5800 GCA_035554635.1 Steroidobacteraceae bacterium
CCGACCTGTTGCAGGTGCTCTGGCGGCTGCACGTGCCGGCCCTGCTCGTGACGACGCTGGCGCTGATGCACCGTTACCTGTTCGTGCTGTT
This sequence comes from Steroidobacteraceae bacterium, assembly GCA_035554635.1. Taxonomy (GTDB): domain Bacteria; phylum Pseudomonadota; class Gammaproteobacteria; order Steroidobacterales; family Steroidobacteraceae; genus RPQJ01. The sequence continues at coordinate 92 of DATMIB010000158.1, forward strand.
CGACGAGATGGAGCGCATGCAGCGCGCGCGTCGCAGCCGCACGTTCGTCGTCGGCAAGGCTTCGGCCTGGCGCAGCTCCGCCCAGGTGGCGGCGCTGCTGTTCGTGCGCGCCTCGGAGCGTGCCGAGCGCGTCTACCTCGCCATGTGCGCACGCGGCTGGAGAAACTGAGTTGCTCGAGGTCGACCGGCTGAACTTCAGCTACTCGGACGGCCATGTCGCGCTGCGCGACGTGTCGTTCAAGCTCGAGGCGGGCGAGCGTGTCGCGCTGATCGGCCCGAACGGTGCCGGCAAGTCGACGCTGCTACTGCATCTCAACGGCCTGCTGCCCGACCGCCTGCCGACGACGCCGGCGGTCACCGCGGGCGACGTGCCGCTCGTGGCCGCCAACGTCGCGGAGGTGCGACGTCGCGTGGGCCTGTTGTTCCAGGACCCCGACGACCAGTTGTTCTGCCCGACGGTCTGGGAAGACGTCGCGTTCGGGCCGCAGCAACTCGGCCAGCGCGAACCGCAGCTCACGCAGCTGGTCGAGGACTCGCTGGCCAAGGTCGGGCTGGCGGGTTTCGCGACGCGGCACCCGCATCACCTGAGCCGTGGCGAGAAGCGACGCGTCTGTCTGGCCGGGCTGCTGGCCTGCGACGCCAGCGTGCTCGTGCTCGACGAGCCGACCAGCGACCTCGACCCGCGTGGCCGTCGCGAACTGATGGGCTTGCTGACACGGCTGCCGGCCACGCAGCTGATCGCGACGCACGACCTCGAATTCGTGGTCGAGATCTGTCCGCGCGTGATCGTGCTCGACCGGGGCCGCATCGTCGCCGACGGCCCGGCCCGTGAGCTGCTTAACGACGAGGCGCTGATGCTCGCGCACGGCCTCGAGCGGCCGCACATCCTGCGGCACTCGCACCCGCACTGAGACGCGTTTCACCGGGTGGGCGCGCGTTCCGTGCCCGTCCTGACGGGCATCGGGGCTTCGGGTCATAATGGCCGGCGCCGTTCCTCAGGTTCCTGCCATGTCCACCCGCACCGTCCGCCCCAGCCCCGGCCTCGCCAACGTCCGTTACGAGATTCGCGGCAAGCTCGCCCGTCGTGCCCAGGAAATGGAGCGCATGGGCTACGACATCGTCTCGCTCAACATCGGCAACCCGGGCGCCTTCGGCTTCCGCACGCCGGAGACCATGCGGCTCGCGATGATCGAGAACCTCCGGGCGGCCGAGGGGTACTGCCACCAGAAGGGCATTTTCCCGGCCCGTGAAGCGGTCGTGATGCAGCAGCAGGAACGTGGCGTCCGCGGCGTCACGGCCGACGAGGTGTTCATCGGCAACGGCGTCAGCGAGCTGATCGACCTCGTGTTGCGTGCACTGCTGGCCTCCGACGAGGAGGTGCTGGTGCCGAGCCCGGACTACCCGTTGTGGACCGCGGCCGTGAACCTCAATCGCGGCAAGGCCGTGCATTACGCCTGTCGGCCGCAGAACGGCTTCGTGCCCGACCCCGACGAGATCGAGGCGCTGATCACCAAGCGCACGCGCGCAATCGTCGTCATCAACCCGAACAACCCGACCGGCGCGGTCTACCCGCGCGAGGTGCTCGAGGCGATCGTGCGGATCGCGGAAAAGCACCACCTGGTCGTGTTCGCGGACGAGATCTACGACCAGATGACCTACGACGGCGCCGAGTTCGTGCCGATGGCGACGCTCGTGCACCACACGCTCTGCTGCACGCTGAGCGGCCTGTCGAAGGTATACCGGGCTTGCGGCTACCGCGTCGGCTGGGCCGTCTTCTCAGGCGACCTCGAGAATTCGCGCGAATACCTCTCGGCGCTCGAGTTGCTGTCGTCGCTGCGTCTCTGCAGCAACGTGGCGGGGCAGTGGGCCGTGCAGACCGCGCTCGGCGGCTACCAGAGCATCCGCGAACTGGTCTCGCCCGGCGGCCGGCTGTACGAGTCGCGCAAGGCCATCGTCGATGCCGTCGCCCGCAGCCGCTACCTGACGCTCACGGCGCCACGCGGCGCACTCTACGCGTTCGTCGGCGTCGACCAGCAGAAGCTGCCGGGCTTCGACGACCGCCGCTTTGCGATGGACCTGCTCGAGCACAAGCACGTGCTGATCGCGCCGGGCACGAGCTTCAACGTGCCGTACAACACGCACTTCCGCGTGACGAACCTGCCGGAACCGGCCGTGCTGGCCGACGTGTTCGCGCGCATGGAGGAACTGCTCGACAACTACGCGGCCGGCGACGAGCCCGTGTCGCGCCCGAGCCCGTTGCGAGCGGTCGAAAAGAGCCGGTAGCTGTCTTTCGAGCTTTCCGTTTCAACTTACTGATATCAATGCGTTTATTGGCGCGCGATTCGCGCGGCCTGCGCCTGCGGGCACGCCGGTTTGCGGCGCGTCGGGGCCGGGCTCGTCTGCTGAGCCTCTGCGCGCCGACACTGCGGCCCGGCCTGGACGACGGGCGCTGGCCCCTGGGAACCGCGTGACCTCGACTTCGATCTTCGACGATGCGGCGATCCGCGACGGCGTGACGTTCGTCGTGCCGACGCGTCGCCTCGCGTACCACCTCAAGGCCCGGCACGACGCGGCCTGTCTCGCACGCGGGCTCGTCGCCTGGCGCACACCGGACGTCGTGACCTGGCCGGTGTTGGTGCGACGGCTGTTCGACGCGGACCGGGTCGCCGGTCACACGCGCCGTCGCTGGCTGGCGCCGTCGCTGTCGCGCGCGGCGTGGGAGCGCATCGTGCGTCGCGACCCGCAACACGCACAGGTGCTCGCACCCGCGGGCCTTGGCGCCGTGGCGCAGGGGTCGTGGGGCCTGCTGCACGAGTACTGCATTCCGGTCGCGGCGCTCACATCCGAGGCGAGCGTCGAGACCGTGGCGTTCGCAGGCTGGGCTGCGGCCTACACGGACTGGCTCGACGCCGGCGACTGGCAGGACCCGGCGCGCGCCGCGGCTTGCGTCGGCACGCCGTCGGCCGGTACCGCGTACAGGTTCGTCGGTTTCGAGCGATTCACGCCGCAACAACAGGACTTCGTCAATCGCTGCCGTGCGGCTGGCGTACTCATCGACGTGACGAGTCATGCGGACGAGGAGACGACGGGCCCCGCCCAGCTCGTCACCTGCAACGATTTCGACGCCGAGATCGAGGCGGCGGCACGCTGGGCTGCGTGCCGACTCGAGCAGCAACCGGACGCGCGGCTCGCCCTCGTGGTGCCGGCACTGGGCCGCGAACGCGCACGGCTGCGCCGCGTGCTCGATCGCGTGTTCGTGCCGCAATCGGCGGTGACCGGCGGGCCGGCACCGGAATCCCAGGCGTACGAGTTGGCCGCGGCGCGCCCGCTGCTCGAACGGCCCGTCGTCGCGGCCGCGCTCGCGTGGATCGATGCGGCCTCGGGTGCGCTGCCATGGCAGGCCGTGAGCGCACTGTTGCTCGGGGCGTTCGATGGTGCTGCCGTGGCCGAATGCCACGTGCGCGCCGAACTCGACGTGAAGCTCCGACGTCACCGCGTCTTCGTGCCCGGGCTGCTGCAAGTGGCCGCGGCCGCGCGACTTGCCGGCGCCGTCGTCACCGCCGAGCGGCTCGAGCGGGTCGCCGAGCGCGCGGCGCGCTGGCACGGCGCGCGCCTGCTGCCCAGCCAGTGGGCTGCGGACTTTTCGGGGCTGTTGCGCGACCTGGGCTGGCCCGGCGTTGCGGAAGACAGCGCCGAGCACCAGGCCGTGCAGCGCTGGCAGGCTCTGCTCGGCGAGTTCGGCGCGAGCGACGACGTGGTCGGAGCCTTGTCGTGCAGCCGGGCGCTGGCACAACTGCGGCAGCACGCGGGCGAGACGGCGTTCGAGCCGCAGGAGATCGCCGCGTCGCTGCTGGTGATCGACCCCGACACGGCGCTCGGCATGAAGTTCGACGCGGTCTGGGTCTGCGGCCTCGACGCCGGCCGCTGGCCGTTGCCGGCGAACCCCGATCCGTTCCTGCCGCGCGACTGGCAAGTGCGCCAGGGTATCCCCGGGGCCACGGCCGAGCTCGCCGAGGCGCAGGCGCGACGCACGCTGCAGCGGCTGTGCCGTGCCGCGCCGCAGGCGATCTGCAGCGTGTCGCTGTTCGAGGACGAAACGCCGCTGTTGCCGAGTGCACTGGTCGAAGGCCTGCCGCCGGTCGTCGCGCTCGATGCCTGGACGGCACCCGACGCGACACACGCGCTGTACGAGTCGCGGCCGGTGCTCGAAACACTGGTCGACGACGCCTTGCCCGCGTTCGCCGCGCACGAGGTCGTGAAGGGGGGCTCGCGGCTGCTGGAACTGCAGGCGGCCTGTCCGTTCCGCGCCGCCGTCGAACTGCGTCTCGGCGGCACCGCGCTCGAGGAGCCGGTCACCGGCATCGCCGCCACCGAGCGTGGCACGCTGGTGCATTCGATCCTGCACGCGTTCTGGGACGAAGTCCGCGACCAGGCCCGCCTGCTCGCCATGCCGGTCGAGACGCGGGTCGAGCGCGTGACGGCGATCGCCGCCGCCACGCTGCGGCCGCTGCGGGGCCCGGCCGACGACGTGCGCAATCGCCTGCTCGATCTCGAGCAGGCCGCGCTCGTCGCGCGAGTGCTCGAACTGCTCGAGCTCGATGCACAGCGCGAGCCGTTCGTGGTGGCCCACGTCGAAGAGTCCCGCACGCTCGACGTCGGCGGTGTGCAGGTGCGCGTCGTGCTCGACCGCGTCGACCGCCTCGCCGACGGCTCGTACGCGTTCATCGACTACAAGACCGGCGCGAACGCGCGGCCCGCCGCGTGGCTCGGCGAACGGCCCGAACTGCCGCAGCTGCCTCTGTATGCACGCACCGTCGCCCCGGACGAGGTCGGCGCCATCGCGTTCGGCACCGTGCGCAAGGGCGCGACCGGGTACGCCGGCTTCGTGCACGAGGCGGGCGTGTTTTCGGCGCTCAAGCCCTTCGACGCGATGAAGTCGCCGTTCAAGGAGTATGGCGACTGGAAAGCCTTGCTGTCGGAGTGGCAGCGACGCCTGGACACGCTCGCGCACGAGCATGCACAGGGCGACGCACGTCTGGCGCCGAATCCGGCCAAGGCTTGTCGTCACTGCCATTTGCCCGGGCTGTGCCGGTCGGGCCAGTCGTTCGCCGCCGCCGGGGAGGGCGCCGATGACGTCGAATGAGACGCTGCTGCGGGCGGACGCCGAGGCGCGTCGCACCGCGCTCGATCCGCGGCGCAGCTTCATCGTCCAGGCCCCGGCCGGGTCGGGCAAGACGGAACTGCTGACGCAGCGCTTCCTGGCGTTGCTCGCCGTCGTCGAACGGCCCGAAGCGTTGCTCGCGATCACGTTCACGCGCAAGGCCGCCGCGGAGATGCGCCACCGCATTTTCGAGGCGCTGCGGGCCTGTGGCGATCCGGGCTCGCGCTTGCGGGAGGAGACCCGCGCGCTTGCGCAGCGAGTGCTCGCGGTGGACGCCGTGCGCGGCTGGGCGCTGCTGCGGAACCCCAACCGCTTGCGCGTGCTCACCATCGACTCGCTGAACCAGTCGCTGGCGCGGCGCCTGCCGGTGTTGTCCGGCCTCGGCGCCGGGCTCGCGATCGACGAGGACGGCACGGAGCTGTACCGGCTCGCGGCGGAGCGCCTGCTGATGCATTTGCCCGCGGACGAGCCGCGCGTGGGCGCCGCGGTCGCGGAACTGCTCCAGCACCTCGACAACGACGTCGGGCGTCTCGCGCAACTGGTCGCCA
>DATMIB010000159.1:0-15414 GCA_035554635.1 Steroidobacteraceae bacterium
GCAGGCGGCGGTCATGGCCCCGACCGAGCTGCTGGCCGAGCAGCATGCGCGCAACTTCAATGCCTGGCTCGAACCGCTCGGCATCCGCGTCGCGCTGCTGACCGGCCGCCAGGCCGCAAAGACTCGCGCGGCGCTCGAAACCGACCTCGCCTCGGGCGACGTGCAGGTCGCCGTGGGCACCCACGCACTGTTCCAGGAGGGCGTCGTGTTCCGGCAGCTCGCGCTCGTGATCGTCGACGAACAGCACCGGTTCGGCGTGCACCAGCGACTGGAGCTGCGCGAAAAGGGCCGGACCGACGGCCGCTACCCGCACCAGCTCGTGATGACGGCGACGCCGATCCCGCGCACGCTCGCGATGACCGCCTACGCCGACCTCGACGTCTCGGTCATCGACGAGTTGCCACCGGGGCGCACGCCGATCAAGACCGTGGTGCTGCCCGACGCGCGACGCAGCGAGATCGTCGAAAGGATCGACGGTGCCTGCCGCTCGGGCCGGCAGGCCTACTGGGTCTGCCCGCTGATCGAGGAATCGGACCTGGTCCAGTACGAGGCGGCCGAGAAGACGGCGGCCCAGCTCGCCGAGGCGCTGCCCGGCGTGCGGATCGGGCTCGTGCACGGCCGCCTGGCCGGACGGCAGAAGGACGCGGTGATGACCTCGTTCAAGCAGGGCAAGCTCGACCTGCTCGTGGCGACGACCGTGATCGAGGTCGGCGTCGACGTGCCGAACGCGAGCCTGATGGTGATCGAGAACGCCGAGCGCATGGGGCTCGCGCAGCTGCACCAGCTGCGGGGCCGCGTCGGGCGCGGTGCAGTCGAGAGCACCTGCGTGCTGCTGTACCAGGCGCCGCTGTCACCGGTCGCGCGCGAGCGCCTCGGCGTGCTGCGCGACACCAACGACGGCTTCGAGGTCGCGCGACGCGACCTCGAGCTGCGCGGCCCGGGCGAGTTGCTCGGCACGCGCCAGACAGGCCTGATGCAGATGCGGGTTGCAGACCTCGTCCGCGATGCCGACCTGCTGACCGACGTCCAGCGGGCCGCGGCATTGATGCTGGACGGCCCGAAGTCCAACATAGCGGGGCTCGTCGGTCGCTGGGTAGGGGCCGGCGAGCGCTTCCGCAACGCCTGACGCCCCATGACCAACCTCACCGAACTCGATAACGGCACCGCGCGCAGGCACGGCGTGCGCGGCCGTCTGGTCGAATACGCGCGCCTGATGCGGCTCGATCGCCCGATCGGCATCTGGCTGCTGCTGTGGCCGTGCCTGTGGGCGTTGTGGATCTCGGCCGAGGGCCATCCGGACGAGCGTGTGTTCGTGATCTTCCTGCTCGGCACGTTCGTGATGCGCTCGGCGGGCTGCGTGATCAACGATTTCGCCGACCGCGAGTACGACCCGCACGTGCGGCGTACGGCCAACCGGCCGCTCGCGCGTGGCGCCGTCTCGCCGGCCGAGGCGCTCGCGCTGTTCGCGGTGCTCGGCCTGCTGGCGCTGGCGCTGCTGATCCCGCTCAACCGCCCGACGCAGACGCTCGCGCTGGTCGGCGGCGTGCTCGCGGTGACCTACCCGTTCCTCAAGCGCTTTTTCGCGCTGCCACAGGCCTACCTGGGCCTCGCGTTCTCGTGGTCGGTGCCGATGGCGTTCGCGGCCCAGACCGGCGAGCTGCCGGTCGTCGCGTGGGTGCTGTTCGTGGCGGGCGTGCTCTGGACCACGGCGTACGACACGATCTACGCGATGGTCGACCGCGACGACGACCTCGTGATCGGCATCCGGTCGTCGGCGATCCTGTTCGGCCGCGCCGACCGCGCGTTCGTCGCGATGCTGCAGCTCGGCGCGCTGGCGCTGCTGGTGGTGGCCGGCGTGCTCGCCGACCTGCAGCGGTGGTACTGGCTCGGCGTGGCGGTTGCCGCGGCGACGATCGTGCACCAGCACCTGCTGATCCGGCACCGCGACCCGGAACGCTGTTTCCGCGCCTTCCTCAACAACAACCTGTTCGGCCTCGCCGTCTTCGGCGGCATCCTGCTCGACTACCTGTTCGCCTGAGGGCGGCCTCAGGCGAGCAGGCGACGCATCTCATCGGTGCGCTCCGGCAGTGTCGCGGCGATCACGTCGAGCTCCGCGCGCGTCGTTCCCACGGCCTCGAGCATCGCGTCGTCGAGCGGCGCGGGCCTCGGCTCGAGCTCGTAGGCGAGACCGGCGACGACCGCGAGGTGGTTGCCGACGTAGACGAGCTGCGCCAGCGGGCGTGCCGACTCCGGCGCATCGTACGGCGCGTGGTGGTTGCGGACCGCCTCGACCAGCGATCGCGGCAGGTTCCAGTGCTCGAAGATCACGGCGCCACAGCGCTCGTGCGAGACACAGTGGTGCAGCCGCTCGACTTCGCGCACGGGCCCCGGAGCATTGGCCAGCGCATCGATCATGTGCTGGAACGCCTTGCGGTCGGACTGCAACTGGGCAATCACGCCAAAGTCGTGCAACAGGCCCGCGATGTAGGCCTCGGCTGCGAGCTGCCGGCTCCTGACACGCGCAACGGCCTCCGCGGCCGTGGCGGTCGCGATGCAGTGGCGCAGCATCGCACGCAGGTCGATCGGCGAGAGCTTGGCGGCGCGTAACGCCGCCCGATCGAGACACGCGGCGGCGGCGATGCCCCGCACCGCATCCGAACCGAGAAGCACGAACGCGCGCTCCAGCGTCGCGACCGAGCCCGACGCGCCGTAGTAGGGCGAGTTGGCGACGCGCAGCACGCGCGCGGCGATGCCCGGCTCGTGCGCGATCACGCGGGCAACGTCGAGGGCGCTCGACGACGGATCGCACAATGTGGCGAGGATCACCGGCAGCGAGGCAGCGCCGGTGCCGAACGCACCGAGTTGGGAGGCGGCAGAGAGGATCTGGGAATCGGAGACGTCGTCGTGGGCGGTCGTCGTGTCAGTCATCGGGGGGTGCAAGCCTGGCAGTCATGCGAAAAAGTTAGCACAGCGTCACGAGGCGCGCCTGCGGGCCCTACAGTTTCGTCGCGGACGGCCGATGCAGACGACGAGAAGACCGAAAGCCTGGACACCCCGCGGGTTTCCGCCCAACGCCCGCCACGCCGAGATCACCGAAGTGCTGCGATCGGAAACAGTCGAAGCCTGCCGCGACAGCCGCAGGGCGCGTCGCGAAGCCGTCTTCGTGGGTGCCATGCTGTGCGCGATCGTCGCGGCCTCGGTCGGCGGCTCGTGGTTCTACTCGATCCGCACCGCGCGTGAGAACTTCGAGGCGCGCCTGACCGGATTTGCCAGCGCCGCGGCACTGCAGGTCGATCCGGCGCTGCACGGCTTGATTCGCCACCCCAGCCAGGTCGACGGCCCCGAGTATCGCCGTGCCGTGGCCCCGCTGCGGCGCATGCGCGCCGCGATCCCCGAGATCCGGTTCCTGTACACGATCGTGCGTGACGGCGAGGACGTCCGCATCATCCTCGACGCGGCGGACCCGGGCGACCTCGACCGCGACGGCATCGAGGACCGCCCGAACGTCTGGGAACTCAGCGTCAGCCCGCAGCTCGCCAAGCAATACGCGCTCGGCTGGCGCGGCCAGCCGCCGCGCGTCTCGGCGACCGAGGAGCCGTACCGCGACAAGTGGGGCACTTTCATGAGCGGCTACGCGCCGTTCTACGACTCGGCGGGGCGTCTCGCGGGTGCCGTCGGCGTGGACGTGGACGCTTCCGCGTACGTCGAGGGCCTTGCCCAGGCGCGACGCGGCCTGATGCTCGGACTGATTCCGGCCGGACTGCTGGTCATCGGACTCGCGGTCGCTGCCTACCGGTTGCGGCTGTCGGCGCTGAGCGCCGCGCGCACGCTGCGACGCACCGCCGCCGCGGCGAGCGCGGCGGCTCGCCAGGATCGGCTCACGAGCCTCGCCAACCGCACGGCGTTCGTCGACGAACTCAATGCGGCACTCGACCGGGTGCGTGACCATCGCCAGCGCTGCTGCGCGGTGTTGTTCCTCGACTTCGACCACTTCAAGTTCATCAACGACACGCTCGGGCACGAGGCCGGCGATGAGCTGCTGAGGCAGATCTCCGAACGGCTGCGCGCCGCGCTGCAGACCGACGCGCGGATCGGCGAGCACGGCAACGTCGTGGCCCGCTTCGGTGGCGACGAGTTCGTCGTGCTGCTGAACCGGCTCGAGCACGAAGGCGGCGTGGCCGCCGTCACGAACGGACTGCTCGCTGCGCTTGCCCCGCCCTACGTGCTCAACGGCAGCGAGGTGCGTTCCTCTGCCAGCATCGGTGTCAGCACCAGCGGCCGTCGCCTGTACGACGCCGAAACGATGCTGCGCCACGCCGACGTGGCGATGTACCAGGCCAAGCAATCCGGCCGCGCCTGCTACGTGCTGTTCGACGAGGCCATGCAGGCGCGGCTCACGCGCCGGCTCAAGCTCGAGGCCGACCTGCTGCGCGTCCTCGACACGGACCAGCTCACGGTCGTCTACGAGCCGATCGTGGAACTCGACACCGGCCGGCGCGTCGCGGCCGAGGCGACGGTGCGCTGGCAGCACCCCGAGCTCGGCGAAGTGCCCCGGCAGGAGCTCTTCGAAATCGCCGAGGAGTCCGGGCTGATCGTGACGCTCGGCGACTGGGCGCTGCGCGAGGCGTGTCGGCAGCAGGCGGAGTGGCGTCGCGCCGCGCCGGCCTCCGCCCCCGCGTTCGTGAGCCTGAACCTGTCGCGGGCCGAGATCTCGCTCGGGTCGCGGCTGATCGACCGCGTCCGCGGCGTGCTCGCGGAAACGGAGCTGCCGGCGCAGTGCCTGCAGCTCGAAATTCCGCAGCGCGTGGCGACCGACACGCGCGGCAGCGTCGGCGCCGTGCTCGACAGCCTGCGCACGTGCGGCGTGCGGTTGTCGATGGACGGCTTCGGCACCGGCACGTCGTCGCTGTCGTGCCTGCGCAGCCACGCGTTCGACTCGGTCAAGGTCGCGCAGTCGTCGATGCGCGACCTCGCGTTCAACCGCGACGCGCTCGCGCTGGCACACGCCACGCTGACGCTGCTCGAAAACCTCGGCATGCAGAGCGTGGCCGAAGGCGTCGAGGACCCGGCGCAGCTCGCCGTGCTTCAATCGCTGGGCTGCCGTTACGCGCAGGGCCGCTTTTTCAGCGACGCCGTGCCGGCTGCGCAGTTCCTTTCGTCGTGGACGCGTCCTTCGCTCGCGCGCGGCAACACCGGGGAATTTGCGCAGCTGGTCGTTTGAGGTCTACTGCGGTCGCCCGTCGGGCTGTACGCGTGGCAATACACGGTGCAGCACCAGCGACCCGAACACGGCCGACAGCAGGGTGCCCGCGAGGATGCCGAGCCGGTCCGTGACGATCACTTCGGCGGCGGCAGCGTTCTCGAACGCGAGCATGCCGATGAAGAGGCTCATCGTGAAGCCGATGCCGCACAGCACGGCCGCACCGTAGACGTGGCTGAACGTGACGCCGGCCGGCAGCCGTGCCAGTCCGGTGCGGACGGCGAGCCATGCAAACGCGAACACGCCGGCCTGCTTGCCGACGAACAGGCCGAGCAGGATGCCGAGCGGGATCGGCATCGCCAGGTCGCGCAGGCTCAGGCCGTGCAGGCTCACGCCCGCGTTGGCGAACGCGAACACCGGCAGGATGCCGAACGCGACCCACGGGTGCAGCGCGTGCTCGAGGCGCGTCGACGGCGGCGCGTGCTCGTCGCGAGACGCGCGAGCGGGCACGAACAGGGCCGTGACGACGCCGGCCAGCGTGGCATGCACGCCCGACTTCAACACGCAGACCCACAGTGCCACACCGACGACGACATAGGGCGCGATGCGCGTGACACCTGCGCGGTTGAGGGCGAACAGCGTGGCGATCGCGATCGACGCGAGCGCGAGCGCCTGCAGCGACAGGTCGCTCGTGTAGAACAGCGCGATGATCACGATCGCGCCGAGGTCGTCGAGCACGGCGAGCGTCATCAGGAAGACCTTGAGCCCGAGCGGGACGCGCGAGCCGAACAGCGACAGCACGCCGAGCGCAAAGGCGATGTCCGTCGCCGAGGGGATCGCCCAGCCGCGGATCCCGACGGGGTCGTGCCAGTTGAGCCAGGCATAGATCGCTGCCGGCACGACCATGCCGCCGATCGCGGCGATCGCCGGCAGCGCGACCTTGGCCGGGTCCGACAGTTCGCCGCTGACGACCTCGCGCTTGATCTCGAGGCCCACGAGCACGAAGAACACCGCCATCAGCAGGTCGTTGATCCAGATCAGCACGGTCTTGTCGAGCAGCAGTGGCCCGACCTGCACCGTGAACGGCGTCTGCAGCAACGCGAGGTACGCGCCGGCCAGCGGCGTGTTGGCCGCGACGACCGCCAGCGTGCCCGCGAGCACGAGCAGGATGCCCGCCGCGGACTCGAGCTTGAGGAATTCGCGCAGCGCCGCGCGCGGGTCGAGCATGCTGGACTTCGTCGCCATGCGCTGGCTTCCCGGGGTAAACGGGTATTTTAGCCGACGCGGTGCGCGCACCCCTCACGCCTGCGCACGGGCCACGCACCAGACGTCGACGCGACGCGCGCCCGCGTCGAGCAAGGCGCGCGCGGCGGCTTCGACGGTGCTCGCGGTCGTCACGACGTCGTCGAGCAGCGCGATGCGCAACCCGCGTGCGTGGGCGGCATCCGCGGCAAACGCACCACGCACGTTGTCGTGGCGCGCGGCGCGATCGAGCCCGACCTGTGGCGTCGTCGGACGCACGCGGCGCAACGCGCGTGGCGCCAGCGGCAGTCCCAGGTCGCCTGCCGCGAAGCGCGCGATCTCATACGACTGGTTGTAGCCGCGCTCGGCCAGTCGCGCCCGGTGCAGCGGCATCGGTACGACCCGGTCGACGTCCGTCGCGCCCTGGCACCGCCGGACGTGGCGCGCCAGCAGTAGCCCGAGCACGCGGGCATGCGACAAGGCGTCCTCGTACTTGAGCGCCGGCACCAGCGTCGTGACCGGGAATTCGTACAGCAGCGGCGCGACGCAACGCTCGAACGGCAGGAGCCGGCCGGTACACGACTCGCACGCGCCGTCGTCGTACCGGCCCTGCACGGCGGCATCGGGCGCCGGCAGGCCACACCGGGCGCAGGCGGACTCGTTGTGCGGCAACTCGGCGTCGCAGGCCGCACAGAGGTCGAAGCCCGGCCGTTGGCCGGCCCGCCCGCAGAGCAGGCAGCGCGGCGGCAGCAGCCGGTCCGCGAGCGCATCGAGCATCCTGTAAACTGGGCGACGCATGCGTGGTTGACAGCCGGTGACAGGGAGCGCGAAAGCGCCCTCGACGCGGCAGTGTCGCCTGCGTGCATTGCCCGGCGTGCGCCGGATATCCCCGCAGAGTAGTGAGATTCCCATGGCCGCCTCGCCCGACCTCGCCCGCCTCGGCTCCGTGCGCAACGACTGGACGCTCGAGGAGGCCCGACAGATCTTCACCGCGCCGTTCAGCGACCTGCTGTTCCACGCGCAACGCGTCCACCGGGCCCACTTCGACCCGAACATGGTCCAGGTGAGCACGCTGCTCTCGATCAAGACCGGGGCCTGCCCCGAGGACTGCGCGTACTGCCCCCAGAGCGTCCGCCACGACACCGGGCTCGAACGCGAGGAACTCCTGCAAGTCGAACAGGTGGTCGAGGCCGCACGCTCGGCCAAGCAGAACGGTGCGACGCGGTTCTGCATGGGCGCCGCCTACCGCGCGCCGAAGGCGCGCCAGCTCGAGCAGGTCAAGGCGATGGTGCGCGAGGTGCGCGCGCTCGGGCTCGAGACCTGCGCCACGCTCGGCATGCTGACGCCCGGCCAGGCGCAGGAGCTCAAGGACGCCGGGCTCGACTACTACAACCACAACCTCGACACGTCGCCCGAGTTCTACGGCGAGATCGTCACGACGCGCACTTACCAGGATCGCCTCGACACGCTGCAGGCCGTGCGCGACGCCGGCATCAGCGTCTGTTGCGGCGGCATCCTCGGCATGGGCGAATCGGAGCAGGACCGCGTCTCGCTGCTGCACACGCTCGCGACGCTGCCGCAGCACCCCGAGAGCGTGCCGATCAACCAGCTCGTGCAGGTGCCGGGCACGCCGCTGCACGGGCTGCCGGAGCTCGATCCGCTCGACCTGGTGCGCGCGATCGCGACGGCGCGACTGCTGATGCCGCGCTCCTACGTCCGGCTGTCCGCCGGCCGCACCGACATGAGCGACTCTACGCAGGCGCTGTGCTTCCTCGCCGGTGCAAACTCGATCTTCTATGGCGAGCGGCTGCTGACGACGCCGAACCCCGGGCAAAGCCACGATGCACTGCTGTTCGAGCGTCTCGGGCTCAGGCCCGAGGTGTCCTGCCACGCCCACGCGGAAGCCTGAGCGGCCGCGAAGACTGCGATGACCCGTCTCGACACGGCGCTGGCGACGGACCTCGCGGCGCTGGCCGCCGCAGGACGCGCGCGACGCCGGCGCACCGTCGAGTCACGCGGGCGCGGCGGCGTGCGTGTCCGCGTCGACGGGCGCGAGTGCCTCGCCTTCTGCAGCAACGATTACCTCGGGCTGGCGGACCATCCGCGCGTCGTCGAGGCGTTCTGCGCGGCTGCGCAGCGCTGGGGCGTCGGCAGCGGCGCCTCGCACCTGGTCAGCGGCCACGACGCGGAGCACCACGCACTCGAGCAGGAACTGGCGCAGTTCGTGGGCCGTCCCCGTGCGTTGCTGTTTTCGACCGGCTACATGGCCAACCTCGCGCTCGGCACCGTGCTCGCAGGTCGCGGCGATGCGGTGTACGAGGACCGGCTCAACCATGCCTCGCTGCTCGACGCTGGCCTCGCCAGCGGCGCACGGTTTGCGCGGTACGGGCACGCCGACGTCGCGGCCCTGCGCGCGAAACTGGCACGGCGCGACGCCGGGAAGCGCGCGCTGGTCCTGACCGACGGCGTTTTCAGCATGGACGGCGACGTTGCACCGCTGCGTGAACTCGCCGCGGCGTGCACGGCCGCCGGTGCCACGCTCGCCGTCGACGACGCGCACGGCTTCGGCGTGCTCGGCGCGACCGGTGCGGGCGCGGTCGAGGCGGCCGGTCTCGGTCTCGACGAGGTGCCGGTGCTGATGTGCACGCTCGGCAAGGCCGTCGGCACGTTCGGCGCGTTCGTGGCGGGCTCCGAAGCGCTGGTCGAAAGCCTGCTGCAGCGGGGCCGCACCTATGTGTACACGACCGCGCTGCCGCCCGCCGTGGCTGCGGCCACGCGCGTAGCGGTGCGGCTGCTGCACGACGAATCCTGGCGACGGGATGCGGTGCTCGAACGCGTGCGACAGTTCCGCGCGGGCGCCGCAGCGCTCGGCCTGCAGCTGTTGCCGTCGTCGACGCCGGTGCAGCCGATCATGGTCGGCGCGGAGGCGACGGCCGTCGCGCTGAGCGAGGCCCTGTTCGCCGCCGGATGCTGGGTGCCGGCGATCCGGCCGCCGACCGTGCCAGCCGGCAGTTCGCGCTTGCGCGTTTCCTTGTCGGCCGCCCACACGGCGGACGATGTCGCACGACTGCTCGAAACGCTCGCGAACCTGCGCGTCAGTGACACGTTGATAACCGGAGCGCCCACGGCATGAGCGCACTGCACGTCGAAGTCCGCGGGCGTGGGCCGGACCTCGTGCTGCTGCACGGCTGGGCGCTGCACGGCGGCATGTGGGGGCCGTGGCTCGACCGGCTCGCGTCACGGTTTCGCTTGCACATCGTGGACCTGCCCGGCCATGGTCGCAGCGTCTGGCCGGACGGCCTGACCGACCTCACCGGGCTGGCACGGGCCGTGTCACCACACGTTCCACACGGGGCGGCGGTGCTGGGCTGGTCGCTCGGCGGCATGGTGGCGCTCGAGCTGGCCCGGCAGCGTCCGACGAATCTCGCGGCGCTCGTGCTGGTCGCGACGACGCCGCGCTTCCTGCGCGACGACGACTGGCCCGGCGGCATGGCACCCGAGGTGCTGCACGGCTTTGCCGAAGGGCTCGCGCGCGACTACCGACGCACGATCTCGAACTTCCTCGCGCTGCAGGCCTGGGGCGACGAGCGCGCCGGCGCCGCGTTGCGCTCGCTGCGCGCGAATCTCGCGGCGCACGGCGAGCCGGACACGCGCGCGCTCGGCGCAGGACTCGAAATCCTGCGCACGGCCGACCTGCGCGAGGGCCTGCCGGGCATCACTGCGCCGACGCTGGTCATTGCCGGCGAGCACGACCGCATCACGCCGGCCGAGGCGGGCCGGCAGCTCGCCGCCCGGCTTCCGGCCGCACGTTTCCGGGAGATCGCCAAGGCGGGGCACGCCCCGTTCCTGTCGCACGCCGACGAAGTGCTGCGCGAGGTCGAGGGCTTCCTGGCGTTCCTGGCGAGCCGCGATTCCGCCGCCCCGACGGGCGATGCTCCTGCCGGCACGCTGCCGCCGCCCGGTCGGGCACGGATCGACGGCACGGGGCGGGCTGCCGTGGGCGAGGACGCCACGTTCGCGCTCGACACGCGCCGCGTGCGTCACGCGTTCTCGGACGCTGCCGGCGATTACGACGCGGCTGCCGTGCTGCAGAGGCGTGTCCGCGAGGAACTGCTCGAGCGCCTCGACCTGTTGACCCTGAAGCCCGAGACCGTGGTCGACCTGGGCGCCGGCACCGGCCACGCGGCGGCGGCGCTGCGCAGGCGTTACGGCGACAGCCGCGTCGTCGCGGTCGACGTCGCGCCCGGCATGTTGCGCGAGGCCGGGCGTCGCCAGACGCTCTGGCGCCGGTTCCATCGTGTCGGTGGCGACGCGGCCGCGCTGCCGCTGCGGGACGCGTGCGCGGACATGGTGTTCTCGAACCTGATGCTGCAGTGGTGCAACGACCCGGACCGGGTCCTGCGCGAGTGCCGTCGCGTGCTGCGACCGGGCGGCGTGCTGCATTTCACGACGCTCGGGCCCGACACGCTGATCGAACTGCGACGCTCCTGGCAGGCCGCGGACCCGAACCACGCCCACGTGAACCGGTTCACCGACATGCACGACGTCGGCGATGCGCTGGTGCGGGCCGGGTTCGCCGAACCGGTGCTCGACGTCGAGCGCTACACGCTGGCTTACGACGACGCACGGGCGCTGATGCGCGACCTGAAGTCGATCGGCGCCCACAACGCGACGGACGGCCGCGCCCGTGGCATGACGGGCAAGGGCGTACTGCAGCGCATGCTCGCGACCTACGAGCGGTATCGGCGGGAGGGCAAGCTGCCGGCGACCTACGAGGTCGTTTTCGCCCAGGCTTGGGTAACGGAGGGCCCGGAGCGAGCGCGCGGACCGCTGGCACGCGGCGAGGTCGTGGTGCCGCTCTCGCGGCTCGGACGCCGGTGAAGCCATTCATTATTTATTGACGATAAGACGGGACTCGGAAATCAAACAGGCCCGGTTGTTCACCGTAATAGCACAATGACACCCGGCATCTTCATCACCGGCACCAACACGGGAGCGGGCAAGACCGTCGTCGCGGCTGCCTTGCTGCGTCTGGCCGCGAGGCACGGGGTCGACGCGGTCGGGCTCAAGCCGGTGGCCAGCGGCGCCGAGCGCAGCGGGCCGGACGGCACCCTGTACAACACGGACGCGCTGGAACTCCAGGCGGCGGCGCCTCGCACGCTGGACTATGCATTGGTCAACCCGTTCTGTTTCGAGCAGGCCGTCGCGCCGCACCTGGCCGCGCGGGCGGCCGGTATCGAGGTCACGGGCGACGCGCTCGAGCAGTGGTACTGCCGCGCCACCCGCGGCGCGGGGTTCGCCATCATCGAGGGCGCCGGCGGCTGGCGTGTGCCCTTGCACCCGACTGGCTTCCTGAGCGATCTGCCCGAGCGGCTCGGCTTCGGCGTGGTGCTGGTCGTCGGGCTCACGCTCGGGTGCCTCAATCACGCACGCCTGACCGCCGAGGCGATCATTGCCGGCGGCCGCTGTCCCCTGCTCGGCTGGATCGGCAACGAGGTCGATCCGCACTTTGCCTGCGTCGAGGACAACCTCGTATCGCTCGCCGAACTGCTCGGCACGCCACCGCTCGCCCGGCTGCGTCTGGCCGCGGGTCCGCGCTCGGTCTGGGGCAACCCCGTCTTGGAACTGCCCGACGAACCACGACTGCTGCAGTCGCTGGGCATCACGCGCTGAAATCCCGGACGGCGCCGCGGCCGTGTCGGTCGACCGCCGACGCGCTCACGGCGCCAAAGACGCGCGCGGCCGGCCGGGCGACGCGTTGTGCGGAGGCGCCGGCCGTGAATAGAGTGCAGCCCAGCCGACACACAGCACCTCACGCGCGATGGTGGTCGCCACGTTCGACAGCAGCGTCACCGGCCCGGCGCACTCGATCGAGCTCGCGCCGAACTGCTCGTTGACGCCCGCAACGGCGCGCGTGTTCGTCGGCAGCCTCGCGTTCCTCACGCTCGGCATCGCGACGGTTTTCGCGCTGCAGGGCTACTGGCCGATCGCGGCCTGCGCCGGGCTCGAGATCGCGCTGCTGTGCTGGGCGGTCGGTGCGAGCATGCGGGCCGGACGCGAGCGAGAGCTCATCCTGATCACCGACGACGGCGTCGAGGTGGTCCGGCGCGGGACGTCACGGACCACACGGCTGGTATTTGCACGCCATTGGGCGACGGTTACACTGCATGACCCGCCGAATGCACTGCATCCCGCCCGCCTGACCATCGAGTCACACGGCCGTGCGTGCGAAGTGGGACGGTTTCTCACCGAGGACGAACGCCGCGGCCTGGCCGCGAGTCTTCGCCGACTGGTCGGGAAACCGAGCGAATCTCCTGCGCTGACGTCCGACTCTACCTAACCGGGCGTCGCGCGGGTTCGGCAGTCGCCCCGATCAATGAGGGCGACGCCGGTTTCACGCACGGGAGTTTGGGTAGTGCCAAAGAAGAAGGTGAGGTGGGCCCTCGCGGCCCCGGCAGTGGTCGGTCTTTCGCTGCTGGGTTCGTCCCCGGCCATGGCCGCTTGGACGTTGAACCTGCGCGAGGGCGTCACTGAGCTGAGCCGCGAGATCTACGGCCTGCACATGCTGATCCTCTGGGTCTGCGTCGTGATCGCCGTCGCGGTGTTCAGCGTGATGATCTATTCGATCGCCACGTTCCGTAAGTCGAAGGGCGCGGTCGCGGCCCACTTCGACCACAACACGAAGGCCGAGGTGATCTGGACGCTGATTCCGGTCCTGATCCTGGTCGCGATGGCGATCCCGGCCGCACGCACGCTGGTCAAGATCGAGGACGCGAGCGGCTCCGGGCTGACGGTCAAGGTGACCGGCTACCAGTGGAAGTGGCAATACGAGTACGTCGACGAAGGCGTTTCGTTCTTTTCCACGCTCGCGACCGACCACAACATCGCGCGCCAGGTCGACTCCGGCGTCGACGTGAAGCAGGTCGACAACTACCTGCTCGACGTCGACAACCCGCTGGTCGTCCCGGTCGGCACCAAGGTGCGCGTGCTCGTCACCGCCGCCGACGTGATCCACAACTGGTGGGTGCCCGACTTCGGCATGAAGAAGGACGCGATCCCGGGTTACATCAACGAGCTCTGGTTCAGGGCCGAAGAGGTGGGCACCTACCGCGGCCAGTGCGCCGAGCTCTGCGGCCGCGACCACGGCTTCATGCCGGTCGTGGTCCGCGTCGTCGAACAGGCCGAGTACGACACGTGGCTCGCCGCGCAGAAGTCGGCCCGCCAGGCCGCGGCCCAGCCCGCGACTCCCGCCGCCGAGCCTCCCGCGCCGGCCAGCGTGGCCGCCACGGCCATGCTCGACACCCCCGTGAACCCTGTGCAGGCCGTGCTCGTCGCGGACGCGGAGTAATCGACATGAGCGAGACCCAGACCCATCCCGACGTGTTGAGCCGCACGTACCACGACGTCGAGCTGAAGGCCCAGGGCCACCACGACGACCACCACGGGCCGCAGAAGGGCCTGATGCGCTGGCTGACGACGACGAATCACAAGGACATCGGCTCGATGTACCTGATCTTCAGTCTCGTCATGTTCCTGCTCGGCGGCGCGATGGCGCTAGTGATCCGCGCGGAACTGTTCATGCCGGGCATGCAGCTCGTCGACCCGCAGTTCTTCAACACCATGACGACGGTGCACGCGCTGATCATGGTGTTCGGCGCCGTGATGCCGGCGACGGTCGGCCTCGCGAACTGGATGATCCCGCTGCAGATCGGCGCGCCCGACATGGCGCTGCCGCGCATGAACAACTTCAGCTTCTGGCTGCTGGTGTCGGCGTTCACGCTGCTGATCCTGTCGCTGTTCATGCCGGGCGGCGGCCCGGCCTCGGGCTGGACGCTCTACCCGCCGCTCGTGCTGCAGACCGGCGACGCGCTGCCGCTCGCGATCTTCGCGATCCACCTCGCGGGCGCCTCCTCGATCATGGGCGCGATCAACATCATCGTCACGATCATGAACCTGCGCGCGCCGGGCATGTCGCTGCTGAAGATGCCGATGTTCGTCTGGACCTGGCTGATCACGGCCTACCTGCTGATCGCCGTGATGCCCGTGTTCGCGGGCGCGGTGACGATGCTGCTGACCGACCACTTCTTCGGCACGACGTTCTTCGCGGCGGCCGGCGGCGGCGACCCGGTGCTCTACCAGCACATCTTCTGGTTCTTCGGGCACCCCGAGGTCTACATCATGATCCTGCCGGCGTTCGGCATCGTTTCGGAGATCATCCCGACGTTCGCGCGGAAGCGGCTGTTCGGCTACGACGCGATGGTCTACGCGACGGCGTCGATTGCGTTCCTGTCGTTCATCGTCTGGGCACACCACATGTTCACGGTGGGCATGCCGCTCGCCGGCGAGATGTTCTTCATGCTCTCGACGATGCTGATCGCGGTGCCGACCGGCGTGAAGGTGTTCAACTGGACGGCCACCATGTGGAAGGGCTCGATGACGTTCGAGACCCCGATGCTGTTCGCGCTCGCGTTCCTGTTCCTGTTCACGATCGGCGGCTTCTCGGGCCTGATGATGGCCATCGCCCCGGTCGACTTCCAGTACCACGACACCTACTTCATCGTCGCGCACTTCCACTACGTGCTCGTGCCCGGCGCCGTGTTCGCGATCATGGCCGCCGTCTACTACTGGCTGCCCAAGTGGACCGGGCACATGTACGACGAGAAGCTCGGCAGGATCCACTTCTGGATGTCGGCGATCTTCGTCAACGTGCTGTTCTTCCCGCAGCACTTCCTCGGCCTCGCCGGCATGCCGCGCCGTATTCCGGACTACAACACGCAGTTCACCGACTGGAACATGGTCTCGTCGGTCGGCGCGTTCTTCTTCGGCTTCTCGCAGCTGCTGTTCGCGTACATCGTCTTCAAGACGATCCGTAGCGGCGCGAAGGCGACGGACAAGGTGTGGGACAGCGGCAAGCCGCAAGGCCTCGAGTGGACCTTGAGCTCGCCGCCGTCGTATCACAGCTTCGAAGTTGC
>DATMIB010000160.1:0-18279 GCA_035554635.1 Steroidobacteraceae bacterium
CAGCCCTCACCGCGGCGGGCCTCCGCAACGACCTCGAGTGCTGGAACCGCTGAACGGCGCGCCGCTATCCGTTTCCGCGGGCCCCAATCCTGTCAGTCATCGAGCCCCGCATTCATTCAAGGGCACGTCGTGGTGTCGTTCATCGCAACGCGAGTATTCCCACTGGCAGTCACCGTCACGACCCGGTTCTGCTTGCCGACCGGCGTCGCACGACAGATCGTGAATGCTGCGGTCGTCGCCCCGATGACGGAGGCCGGGAAGACGAGCGTCGTCTTGTCGTCTGCTTCTTCGATGAGGAAGTCGGACGGCAGTGCTTCCTGACGCTGCACGACGCTCTCGCCGTCATCGAGAATGACAATCCATCCTGCCGCCCAACCACGCGCCGGCTCGTCACAAGCATCGCCGCCCGATGACGCACACAGTGTCACGGTCTTGTTTCGCTTGATGGCCTCGCTCCTGGCGATCTGCGTGCTCGCCACGAGCGAACTGGCAAATCCCGAGAGCTTCCCGCTCAGCGCCGCGTTGTTGAACGCAGGCACCGCCATTCCCAGCAGCACCGCGAGGACGGCAAGCGAGACCATCAGCTCCACAAGCGTGAAGCCGCGGCTGTCATGTGCCAGCCCGTCACCGCCGCCTGGATTCAGTCTGCGCAAGTGCATGGTTTCCCCGTCCGCCGCTACTTCCGGATGTACCAGTACGTCAGGCTCTTCGGCAGCGTCGTGGTGGACGGACTCGTGGGCTCGCCGCCTTCGAGCGGCGACTCGGGATCGCCACCGATCAGGAACGGCACCGGAGTCGTTTCGCCATCGAGCGTCACCATGCCGGCGACCGGAGAGGCCGGAAGGCCACCGCCATCGACGACGGCGGACCGATCCGTTTGTCCTGGTTTGGGCGACGCATCCGAATACTTCACGTTGTAGACGCGTGCCGTACCGACACCGCTCGTGCACGAGTTTTCCACCGGCACCTCGGGCGTATGCGTGCTGAAGGTCGTGATGCCGTAAACCGTGATCGCGGTCGTCACGACCTGCTCATGGGCGTTGAGGGGCAGGTACCAGCCCTTTGCCACGGCAACTTCGTCGGCCGTCGCCTCGTCGATCTCCGCCAGGGAGTCGAGCGTCAGCGGTACGTGGCCCGTGCAGGTTCCACTCGCGGTCGACGACGCGGGGTTCCAGCACGCGTTCGTCGGTGCATCCTTGACCGCGAAGAAATAGTTGGTCGTGCCGAACGCATTGGGCCAATACGGGTCGCCCGGCGTCGACGTCTTCTCGCCGAGGGGCTTCTCGCGATCGCCGGAACCGAACAGGAGGTAGTAAACGCCGGTACCGTCAGGCGTCTCGACGATGTCGGGCGCCATCATGAACTTGCGCTTGTAGGTGCAAGTCGAGACATCGCTGTTGCAGCCGAGGGAGGCGATCTTCGTGATCGTCCAGAACTCCGGTTCCGTCGTGCCGATCGGGGCGTTCGCAGTCGCCCCGGAGATGCGGTAAACGTTGCCGCCCAGGTCGATGGCATAGATCCACTTCGCGTACCTGGTGGTGCCCGTGTTGTACGTCACGACCACCAAGTCGGCGACGACGCCGCGTCCTCCGTTGTTCAGCGGGCTCAGGGAGAGGTTGAATTCCCTGAGCTTCGTGCCGTCGTCCGCGTTGACGACGTAGATCCGGCCACCCTTGTCCGCAGCGGTACAGTCCGCCGGATCGTTGTCTTCACACTGCCCGCCATAGCCGCCACCCATCACGAGCAGCGTCGCAGCGGCATCGTCGTTGTCGCGGCCCGGAAACAGCGACGGCGCCGACCACGTCTGGCCGATGCCATCCCAGCCGGGCGTGCAGCCGGAAGCGTCGCAACCCCGCTTCCACTTGAGCGTCGGCGACGAGGTATCGGTGTTCAGCGTGGTCACGTCGAACGCATAGAGCGCCCGTCCGCCACGACGCATCGAGGCGAAGATCCACTTGTGCCCTCCGTCGCCCGTCACGACGTGCGACGTCACCGGGCCGTCGAAGCCGTAGGGCTTCGGCAGCGGCGCGGGCGACGTGACCGGATTCCCCATGTAGGCAATCGAGCTTGTGTTGCGGCGCAGTCGGTCGAAATGGGGAAAGAACTCCGGCGCCATGAACGACCAGAGTTCGCCTCCCGCGGGCGTCGATCCGATCGCCGTGCTTCGCTCGCCATTGACGGCGCGCAGCGTACCGTCGTTGGCGCCATAGAAGACGACCACCTGGGGTACGTCATTCGCGGGGTTGCCGTCCTCGTCGGCGTTGTCGCCGTAGTTGATTGCAACGGGCCTGGAGTGGATGACGTCGCCATGTACGGAGGGGCGCACGGCCGTGCTGGCGACGTTGTCCTGTTCCTTCTTGTTGTGGACCCCTCGAGCCCAGTCGATGAGGGTCTCGCGGGTCGGGTCGCTCATCGAGGCATCGCCGAGCAGCGTCTTGGTGATGGCGGCGTTGTCGGTATCGAACGCGGCGACGGCGGTGCAACCGGAATTGCAGGTCTTGATATTGCGAGACATCGACGTGGCCTGGCGGGAGCCACGAAGCGTGTAGGCCTGCCCGCCCTTCTCCACCACGTCTCCATCCGGGGTGTTCGAGGGCCCGGGGTAGGTGCCGCAGGTCGGACTCGTGTAGTCCATCCAATAGTCGTCGTTCGCGGTCGGCGTCCAATAGCTCAGGGCGCAGTTCGACAGGAAGCCGGTGTGTGCGATCGAAATCGCGGGCTGTGCGGGCTCCCGGGCATCCTGGAGTTCGATACCGGAAGTGTCACCCGCAGGCCTCCCGAGGCGGTATTGCTTCAGGTTGCCGAACCAGCGCGGCAGCGCCTGCCGGTCTGGCCGGAACATGCCGATGTACACGCGGTTCAGGTAATAACCCTGCGTGCTCACGCTGACCGGGAGGCTCACCGAAGCGAACACGCTGTTGCGGGCCAGCATCGCGCCCAGGGCTGCACCGATGGCATCCTTGAGCTCCTGGGTGTTCTTGGTTTCGAAGTACTTGCCACCGCCCACCTTGGCGGTGTTGGCGAGGAGCGCCACGTAATCGGCCTGGCAACTCGGGGAGACCAGCCCGATGGTGTACGTCGCAATCCCGTGCGCGTACAAGTAGCGGGCCCATTCGTCGGCGTAGTAGCCGTTGTTTTCGTGTGGATTGCCGAGCGTGGTCGTCGGGTTCGCGCAGCTCGTCGTGATCGTCGGCGTCATGGGCTGGCGTTCCGCCGGCGTCGCGATGGGATACGCATTCATGCGCGCCGTCGAGTTCGTCCCGTTCAAGGCACTCAGGGGGCCCGTGTTGCCGGTCTGGTCACCGGGAGAACCCGAGGAGTTGAACGAGTTGCCGACGAAGATGATGTACTTGGAGCAGGTCGTGGGCGCCCGGGCGTTGGCATAATCCCTGCCCGACAGGCCGATGCGTCCGTTGTAATAGGCCCAGGCCTCCTGCATGACCCCGCCCGTTGCCTCGCTGTTCGCCTTTATGTAACCCGGACCGTTCCCGTCCGTTTTCCAGGAACGAATCCACTCGAGCAAGGTTGCTTTGTTGGCCGCAGTCATCAACTGCATCGGGTAAACGAGGCATCCGCCCGGCTTGCTCGAGACGATCGTCACGCACTCAGTCCCCTGCCAGTCGCGGACGTTGTTGGCGTTGTAGACCATGATCCCGATGTTGACGGAGTCGACGTCGAGCGCCTTGATCGTTTCGTACAGCGCACACTGCTCGATGCCGCCGACCTTGCCGCTCAGGTGCGTGGCCGTGCCTTCGATCACGCAGTTCTCGGTGGAATTCGCCGAAAAGTTTGCCGCATTGTCGATGACGAACAGGACGTCGGGCGGCAAGGACGAGTCGCTTGCCCGGACGAACAGGTCGGTGTCCTCCGCGCTTGCGGGCTGGACGGCAGCCCACAGCAATGACCCCAGGACGATGCTGACGAAGCGGATGTTCATGTTGTTTCTCGCGGGCCGTGGGTCTTACGGGCAGGCATTGTCTTTTTCGATCTGACTCAGCAGGACGCGGACGCCGGCGTGCAGGACCACGTGCGCACCGCTGGGGTCGTTCACCACGGTCACGCCGGTCGGCACCGTCTCCGGATTGACCTCCGCGCGCACGTCCCAGACGGTGTTCCACGTCGCTGCGATCGACATGGACCCCGGCAGCTTGATGCTGCTCGGGTCGGCGAGCTCCGCGATCGTCGCACTGACGCACGTCGGCGTGATGGCCACGGTGTAATCGTTGACACCGTCGTGGTTCAGGTCCACGGCCGGATAAGTGGTGTCGAGCGAACCGTCGGCGTTGGCGACACCGGTGAAGTTGGAACTGATGCGGTCCTGGATGGCGACGTTGGCCGCGGCGACGGCCTGCTGGCGAAACTGCGTGTTGCTGACCGCCCGGAAGTTGGCCGTGCCCAGGTTCAGGGCCACGATCGTCATCAGCGTGATCAGCACCAGCATGATCAGGCTGACCACGAGCGCGGCGCCGCGCTGGCTGAGCAGGGTTCGGGAGATCATGGCCGTTCCCTCCGCCCGGCGATGTTTGGAAGCCGGATCGTCGTGGAATAGACATGACGCTTGAATCCGTCTCCGAACGCAGTGAGCGGCGTTCCCGAACCGAGCGTGTATACCTTGTTGTCGACGTAACCCGTCGTCGGCTCGCGACTGCGCGCGAGCACGTGGATCTTGACCGAAGTGGCGTTCATGAGCTGGGCGGCCGTGCAGGTCCCGCAGTGGATGTACTGCCCGTCGGGAATGCCGTCGCCGCGGTTGGTCGCGGCAGTCTTCGTTTCCGGATCGTCCCAGACGATCGGAGCCGTGTAGTCCACCGGGTCATCGGTGCTGCTGACGTCGTCGATGCCGAATTCGACGCGGAAGCCGTCGATGCCCTCGACCAGCGGTTGCGCAGCGAGGTGCGTCGGCGCACCGCTCGAGACATCGAACTCCGAACGCACCAGCGTCGGGACCCCGTCGCCTGCCGTGACCGCGTAATCCCGGACGTAGTAGATGTGGGACACGAATTTGCGTAAGGCCGCGGGCGTCGTGCAATCGCGAGCGGTTAGGTTGAAGGCACCCGGAGGGCTCGACGCGTCCCATTTCTCGAGCACGTACATGCCGATTTCCGTGTCGCACTGTCCTGCCTGCATGTACACCTTGTCGTCAGCCGCGGGATCGCACCCGGTTTCGCCGGCGACACAGGTGTCCAGGTGACGGACGACGAGCACGTCGGTGCCAGTGACGACATCGTCGACGATGGCACTGCAGACCGACGCCGAGCCGTATGCCACGATCGGCAGGCCCAAAATGTTGTTCCGGTATGTGGCGTTCCAGCTACCGAAGTTGGCGCAGGGATCCGGCAGCGCGGCCGGCACGTCGGCCGGTGCGGCGGTCGTCGAGCCGGTCTGGTCGTCGAACTCAGGCACGAACGGGCCCCAGAATCCGGCATGGACCACGTCGTCCTGCAGGAGCTGGATTGCGAAGCGGCCGTTCTCGATCATGCTGTTCGCGGTCGCCATTTCACGGTTGTTCCGGCTGGTGCCGAGGAACAGCGCAACCAGGGCGGCGATGATCACCAGCCCGATGGCAAGGGAAACCATGATCTCGACGAGGCCGACGCCGTGCTGGCGATGCCGGCGCGAGACCAGGCCACTTTCGATGACTGTTTTCATGGCGACGCAAGCGTTGCAATCTGAACCACGGTCGTCACCGCCCGGCGACACAGGTCGCCGGCGCAAGCAGACCCCAATGCGCCGTTGTAGGCGTCCTTCCCGCAGGCAACGCCGGCCGGCGGCGCCGACGCCGAAATGGGGGCCAAGCCCTGCCAGGCGACGGTCACGAGATACGCCCCGTTGTTGAGGTCTTCGACGCAGCCCCTCCCACCGACCATCGTCCCGACGTTGGTCGTGCCCAGTTGTTCGCTCGCGCCCTGCAACGCAAGACACCATTCGCGAACGTCCGTGTCACGACGAGTCGTGGTCACCGTAGGGCACGTCATTCCCACGCCTAACGGCGTGGGGCTGCCCGTCACCCCAGTGGCGTAGGCGGCGGCGTTGTTGCGGTTGTTCGCGATTCTTCCGCTCATGTCCTCGAGCAGCATCAAGGCCTGCGCGCGTTGATAGGCCTCGATCTGCAGGATCTGGACGCGTCCCTGCAGGCCAACCAGTCCCAGCAGCCCGATCGCCAGGATGACCAGCGTGATCAGGACCTCGACCAGGGTTATTCCGCGTTGTTTGCGCATATGCGACCCGGCCGCTACCACTTGCCCGTCGGACCCTTGTTGCCTTCGCTGTCGAGCGAAAGGTCGCCGTCTTTCACCTGGCTGCCAATGGCGGTGAAGTTGATCGTGAAGTTCGGCACGCTGCCGCTCGTGCCGGGTGTCACGGTGACGGTGTAGTACTCGTCCAGTTCCGGGGGCAGGACGTAACCGAGCTGCGTGGCGTCTGCGAACGCCCTGTTCGCCGCGAAGTACTGCAATTCGCGAGTGGCAATGTCCGCCATCGCGGCCTGCGCCGCGCGCCGGTGACTACGCATCACATACTCGCGGTACGTCGGTATGGCGATCGTGGCAAGAATGGCCACGATGACCACCGCGACGATCAACTCGATCAGCGTGAAACCCCGGGATTCCCTTTTCATGGCGTTTCGTTTTGCGGCCCCAGACCGTTCTGTTGGGAATGTTAGCGACGGTTGCCGATGATCCACCGCTTTTTCCGATGCGCGTTAGCTTTGGAATGACGAAAGGTCGAGTGCTTCACATAATCGGGGCTTCGACTTTTCGCGATGGCCCGGAATGCCGCCAACGAGGCACCGGCCGTCTCCGGGAGCCCGCGGCCAGGGGGGCGCGCCGACTCGGAGCGGTCTCCGGCGGAAGTGCTTTTTGAGGCGTGCGAACTCAGCCCAGGTCGCGCAGTTCGCGCGGCAGCGAGAACACGATGCGTTCCTCGCGGCCGAGGATCTCCTCGGCGCCCTCGCCGCCCCAGGCCTTGAGACGCTCGACGACGCGACGCACGAGCAATTCCGGCGCCGACGCGCCGGCCGTCACGCCGACGGTGGCCTTCCCGGCGAACCACTCGGGCTTGAGATCGTCGGGGCCGTCGACCAGGTACCCTGGCAGCCCTGCCTTGGCCGCGATTTCGCGGAGGCGGTTGGAGTTCGAGCTCGTGACCGACCCCACGACCACCACGACGTCGCAGGCCGCGACCAGTTTCTTGACCGCATCCTGCCGGTTCTGCGTCGCATAGCAGATGTCTTCCTTGCGCGGCGTCGCGAGCGTCGGGAAACGTGTCTTGATGGCCTCGAGCACGTCGGCGGTGTCGTCGACCGAGAGCGTCGTCTGCGTGACGACGCCGACGCGCGTCGCATCGGCCACGTTGAGGTTCGCGACGTCGTCGACGTCCTCGACCAGCATGATGCGCCCGCCCTGCGTTTCGTCGAACTGGCCCATCGTGCCTTCGACTTCCGGGTGCCCTTCGTGGCCGATCAGGATCACGTCGAGGCCTTCGCGCGCATAGCGCGAGACTTCCATGTGCACCTTGGTCACGAGCGGGCACGTCGCGTCGAACACGCGCAGCCCGCGCCGTCGCGCCTCGGCCTGGACCGCCTTGGAGACACCGTGTGCGCTGAAAATCACGGTGGAGCCGTCCGGCACCTCGTCGAGTTCCTCGACGAACAGGGCGCCGAGCCCGCGCAACCGGTCGACGACGAAGCGGTTGTGCACGACTTCATGACGGACGTAGATCGGCGCGCCAAACAGCTCGAGCGCACGCTCGACGATGTCGATGGCGCGATCGACGCCGGCACAGAAACCGCGGGGATTGGCGAGCAGGATGCGCATGAGGAAGAAGTGGCCAGTGGCTAGTGGTTAGTGGTTAGTGGTTAGTGGTTAGTGAAGGAAGTCGAAGGGGCTTCGCCCCCTGGCTTTGAGTGTGCTGTTGGCTGCCTGGTTCCGACTAACCACCAACCGCTAGCCACTAGCCATTTCCTACGCCCGATGTTCCCGGAACGCGTCGAGCAGCAGCAGCACTGCGCCGATCGAGATGGCGCTGTCCGCAATGTTGAATGCGGGAAAGTACGCGGCGCCCCAGTGGGCATGGATGAAGTCGATCACGTAGCCGTGCGCGACGCGGTCGATGACGTTGCCGATGGCACCGCCCACGATCAGTGCAAGCGCGATCGGCAACAGGCGCTCGCCCCGCGGCAGGCGCCAGAGCCAGACGATCAGCGACAGGCTCACGACGATGCCGAGCGTGACGAAGAAGCCGCGCTGCCAGCCCGAGGCGTCGGCCAGCATGCTGAACGCCGCGCCCGTGTTGTGCAGCAGCGTGAAGTCGAGCACCGGCAGCACTTCGACCCGCTCGTACAGGTCGAGGAAGCGCGTCGCCAGGAACTTGGTCACCTGGTCGAGCGCGATGACCGCGAGCGAAAGCCACAGCCAGGCCGCCGGATGCGTGCGCTGCACGAGCAACGCAGCCAGTTCGGTCATCGTCGAGGTGTGCGGATGGTGCTGCGCACCGGGACGGTCGGAGGCGCGTCGCCGCGGGTGTGGCTGCTGCGGCGGCTGCCCCTCATCGGGCGGCGGTGTCGGCGGGCTGGTGGTCGTCGTGCTCATGCAGTCTCCGAAAACGGCCCTTGGTCTTCGTCGAGGGTCGACGAAGGGGAGCCGGAGGATGGCGGGCGATTACGCGTAACGGCGCGTCTCGCCTGCCCCGTCGAGGTTGTCGGCGCAGCGTGCGCACAGCTCCGGGTGCGCCGCCACGGTACCGACATCGGCCCGACGGTGCCAGCAACGCACGCACTTGGCGTGGGTCGACGGCCGCACGTGCAGCCACAGCCCGGACTTCGCCTCCTCGTCGACCGGCACGGCCTCCGCCGGTCGCGTCTCGGCCGGCGCGACGGCCGCCTCCGACGTGATCAGCACGAAGCGCAGTTCGTCGCCGAGCGGCGCCAGGGCCCGCGTCCACTCCTCACTGCCGTACAAGGTCACGACGGCATCGAGCGGCGCCCCGACCTGCTCGGCCACGCGCAGACGTTCGAGCTCGCGCAGCACGGCCGCGCGCGCTTCGAGCACCTTGGCCCAGTCGACCGGCTGGCCGGCCGCGGTCGTGTCCGGCAGCCTGGCCCAGGTCTCGAAGAACACCGACTCGGCGCGCTGCCCGGGCATGAAACGCCAGATTTCCTCGGCCGTGAACGAGAGGATCGGCGCGAGCCAGCGCACCATCGCCTCGGCAATCCAGTGCATGGCGGTCTGCGCCGAGCGGCGCGCGTGACCCGCGGCCGGCGTCGTGTAGAGCCGGTCCTTGATCACGTCGAGGTAGAAGCCGCCCATGTCGACAACGCAAAAGTTGTGCAGCTTCTGGTAGATCAGGTGGAAGTCGTAGCTGCGGTAGGCGGCGACGATCTCCTCGTGCAGCTCGCGCGTGCGCTGCAGCGCCCAGCGGTCGAGCGCGACCATCTGCTCGACCGGCACGGCGTCGCGCGCGGGGTCGAAGCCCGCGAGGTTGCCGAGCAGGAAGCGCGTCGTGTTGCGGATGCGGCGATAGGAATCCGACGTGCGCTTGAGGATCTCGTCGGAGACCGCGATCTCGTTGGCGTAGTCGGTCGCGGCGACCCAGAGCCGCAGCACGTCGGCGCCGAGCGTGCTCATGACCTTCTGCGGCAGGATCACGTTGCCGAGCGACTTCGACATCTTGCGGCCTTTCTCGTCCACGGTGAACCCGTGGGTGAGCACGCCCTTGTAGGGCGCGTGGCCCTTCTGCGCGACCGAAGTCAGCAGCGAGCTGTGGAACCAGCCGCGGTGCTGATCCGAGCCTTCAAGGTACAGGTCGGCCGGGGTGCGGACCTGCGGGAAGATCGTCGACACGGCGTGGTGCGAAATCCCCGAGTCGACCCACACGTCCATGATGTCAGTGACCTTTTCGTAGCTCGCAGCCTCGTCGCCGAGCAGCGACGACGGCTCGAGCTCGAACCAGGCGTCGATGCCGCCCTTGGCGACGAGTTCGGCGACCTGCTCGACCAGTTCCGCCGTGCGCGGGTGCAGCTCGCCGGTGTCCTTGTGCGTGAACAACGCGAGCGGCACGCCCCAGACACGCTGACGCGAGATGCACCAGTCCGGGCGGCCTTCGATCATGCTGTAGATGCGCTGCTCGCCCCAGCCCGGCGTCCACTCGACCTTGCCGATTTCCTCGAGCGCGTGCTGGCGCAGGCCCGCGAGTTCCATCGAAATGAACCACTGCGGCGTTGCGCGGAAGATCACGGGCGTCTTATGGCGCCAGCAATGCGGGTAGCTGTGGCGGAACGGCTCGTGGTGCAGCAGCGCGCCGCGCTCGCGCAGCACCTCGACCACGTGCTTGTTGGCGTCGAACACCTTCTCGCCCGCGAACAGCGGGGTCGTCGCGACGAAGCGCCCGTCGTTGCCGACCGGGTTGTCGACCGGCAGGCCGTAGACCTTGCCGATCGCAAAGTCTTCCTGGCCATGACCGGGTGCCGTGTGCACGGCGCCCGTGCCGCTGTCGAGCGTGACGTGCTCGCCGAGGATGACCGGCACGACGCGCTCGTAGAACGGGTGCTGCAGCTGCAGGCCTTCGAGCGCCGCGCCCTTGGCGCGCGCGAGTTCGCGTGCACCCTCGAGCCCGGCGCGCGTGAGCACGGACGCGACGAGTTCGCTCGCGACCACGAGCACTTCGTCGTCGCCGGCGCCCGGCGCCCGGCTCGCCCGCACGAGCGAATAGTCGAACTCCGCGTGCACGGCGACGGCCTGGTTGGCCGGCAGCGTCCACGGCGTCGTCGTCCAGATCACGATGCTCGGCGCGGTGCCGAGGTCCGCCGTGACGCCAAACCGCCGCGCGAGCTCGGCCGCGTCGACGGCCGCGAACTTCACGTCGATCGACGGCGAGGTGCGTTCCTCATACTCGACCTCGGCCTCGGCCAGTGCCGAGCGACAGTCGAGGCACCAGTGCACGGGCTTGTAGCCCTTGTAGAGGTGACCGTTGCGGATGATCTGCGCAAACGCGCGCAGCTGCTCCGCCTCGTAGCGCGGCGCGAGGGTCAGGTACGGGTTGGACCAGTCGCCCATGACGCCAAGACGGATGAAGTCCTTGCGCTGGACGTCGATCTGCTCGAGCGCGAACTCGCGACAGGCCTGCCGGAACGCCTTGGCGTCGAGCGCCTTCATTTCGCGGCCACGGACCTTTTCGACGGCGTGCTCGATCGGCAGGCCGTGGCAGTCCCAGCCCGGCACGTACGGCGCGTCGTAGCCGTCCATCGTGCGCGACTTGACGATGATGTCCTTGAGGATCTTGTTGACCGCGTGGCCGATGTGGATCGCGCCGTTGGCGTACGGCGGGCCGTCGTGCAGCACGAACGTCGGGCGGCCCTTCGCGACCTCGCGCAGCTTGTCGTAGGTGCGGTGTTCGTCCCACCACGCGAGCATGTCGGGCTCGCGACGGGCGAGGTCGGCTTTCATCGGGAAAGCCGTCTCGGGCAGGTTCACGGTGTTCTTGTAGTCGGCCATGGGCGGTACGGGACCGGAGCGGCGCGCAAGCGCGCACGGGAACCCGAAATTGTGAATGAATTCAGCGCTCTATTCCAGCCGCTAAACCGTCGCGGCCCGAGGCCGCGCATCGGCGGTGCGGCCCAGACTGCGCAACCGCAGTGCGGCCTCGAGCGCAACGGTTGTGCGCCATCAGGCCGCGGGTACGACTGGCGCGGCGAGCACGGCGCGGGCCTGCGCGGCGTCGCGGTGCATCTGGGCCACGAGCGCGTCGAGCGACTCGAACTTGCGCTCCGGCCGCAGCCAGCGGACGAAATCGACACTCAGGTGCTCGCCGTAGAGGTCGCCCGAGTAGTCGAACAGGTGCGCCTCGAGCAGCGGCTCGACACCGTCGACGGTCGGGCGCGTCCCGAGGCTTGCCACCGCCGGGTGCCCGGCGAGCCCTGCCCCGCTCACGCGCACGGCCATGATGCCCCAGAGCGGGATCACCTGGCGGTGCAGGGCCAGGTTCGCGGTCGGAAACCCGAGCGTGCGACCGAGTTGCTTGCCGAGACGCACCCGGCCCGTCATGCGGTACGGACGGCCGAGCAGCGCCGCGGCACGGTCGAGGTCGCCTTTCCCCAGCGCTTCGCGCACGAGCGAACTGCTGACACGCTCGCCGTCGAGCGCGAACGGCGGCACCTGCTCGACGTCGAAGCCATGACGCACCCCGGCGGCACGCAAGGTCTCGATCGTGCCCTCGCGGGCGCGGGCGTAGTGGAAGTCGTGGCCCACGACCATGTGACGGACGCCGAGTCGCTCGGCGAGCAGCCCCGTCTCGAACTCGGCGGCGGAGAGGTTGCGCATGCGGTCGTCGAACCGAAGCACGACGACGCGTTCGATACCGTAATACGCCAGCGCCTCGAGTTTTTCGCGCATGCGCATCAGCCGCGCCGGCGCATGGCTGCCCTGGAAGAACTCGCGCGGCGTCGGCTCGAACGTGATCAGCGTCGCCGGCAGGCCGAGGGCGCGTGCGCGATCGCACACGGCCGCGATCATGTGCTGGTGCCCGCAGTGAACGCCGTCGTAGTTGCCGATGGTCAGCACGCAGCCGCGGTGTTCGGCGCGCAGGTTGTGCAGGCCGCGCACGACCTCGAGCGAGCGCTCGAAGGCCTCTCCCTGCCAGGCGCCGCGCACGACGAGTTTCACGGCACGACGCCTTCGGGCCGCGGCGGCACGGTGATGCGCGGCACTCGCAGGTGACCGACGCGCATGCCCAGCACGTACAGCGTGCCGAAATAGACCCCGGCACCACCGACGACCAGCACGCCCATCCAGCCCATCCGGTGCCAGGCGTTCATGTCGAGCCAGCGCTGCGTGTCGCCGGCGACGAACCACAGGTAGAGGCCCATCGCGACGTTGCCCGCGAGCACCTGCCACAGCGTGCGACGCCAGCCCGGCGCGTGGTGCAGCACGTGCTGCCGGCGCAGGCCGCGATACAGCATCGTCGCGTTGAACCAGGCGCCGATGCCGTTGTTGAGCGCGAGCAGTGCGTGCAATCCCGGCGTGTCCGGGTAGATGAACGCGAGCGGCAGCACGATGACGAGGTTGAGCCCCATGTTGACGCTGAGCGACTGGATGCCGATGCGCACCGGCGTCTTGGTGTCCTGGCGCGCAAAGAAACCGGGCGCGAGCACCTTGACCATGCTGAAACCCATCAGACCGATCGAGTACGCCATCAACGCGAGCGTCGACATACGGACGTCCTGCTCGTCGAACTTGCCGTAGTGGAAGATCGCGACGGTCAGCGGCCCCGCCAGCAGCAGCAGTGCCAGCGTCGCCGGCAGTACGACGATCGCGGTCAGCTTGACCGCCCAGTCGAGCGTCGCGGCGAAGCGGTCGGGGTCCTGCGAGGCGTGGTGCGCGGCAAGCCCGGGCAGGATCACCGTGGCGAGAGCGATGCTGAAGACCCCGAGCGGGAACTCGACCAGCCGATCCGCGTAGTAGAGCCAGGCGATGCTGCCGGTGACGAGGAACGAGGCGATCAGCGTGTCGAGCAGCAATGCCACCTGCGACACCGACGAGCCGAAGATCGCGGGCAGCATGAGCCGCCCGATCTTGCGCACGCCCTCGTGGCCCCACCGCCAGCGCGGCCGCTTGAGCAGCCCGAGCTTGAGCAGGAACGGCAATTGGAACGCGAGCTGGACGAAGCCCGCGACGAACACGCCGATCGCGAGCACGATGCCTGGCCGCTCGAAATGCGGCGCGATGAATGCGGCCACGACGATCATCACGACGTTCATCAGCGTCGAGGTCGTCGCCGGCACCGCGAACTTGCCGTAGCTGTTCAGCACGCCGCCGGCGAGCGCCGCGAGCGAGATGAACAGGATGAACGGGAAGGTCCAGCGCAGCATCTCGACCGTGAGGTCGAAGCGGTCGCCGTCGGCGCGGAAACCGGGCGCGAACAGCAGCACGAACACGGGCGCAGCGACGATCCCGATGACCGTCACCACCGACAGGAACCACGCCATCGTGCCCATCGCGCCGTCGACGAGTTCGCGCACCTCGTCGTGCGGCCGCTGCACCTTGTACTCGGAGACGACCGGCACGAACGCCTGCGAGAATGCGCCTTCGGCGAACAGCCGGCGCATGAAGTTCGGGATCTTGAACGCGACCAGGAACGCGTCCATGAGCAGGCCCGCGCCGAACATGCGCGAATAGACCATGTCGCGCAGCAGCCCGGTCACGCGCGAGATGAGCGTGAAGGCGCCGACGATCGAGGTGCTGCGGAAGAAGCCGCCGCTCACGGTTGGGTTCGAATCGGATCCATGCGGCGCGGAATCATAGAGGAAGTCACCTCGTCGGGCTTTGCGGTGGCTTCGCCTCCCCCGTGCGCGGGGAAGGTCGGCCACAGGTCGGGCGGGGCGACCCTCACCCGCCACTGCGCGGCGGCCTCTCCCGCAAGGGGGGAGGCGACAAACCTCCTCCTTGACCTTGACAGCTCCGGTCGTCAGAATACGCGGCTCTTTTCAACCGATTACCCGAGGCCTGCGCCCCAGAGTGAGCGCGCCGGCCCAGGAGCTGGAAGCCCGTGGCGAACATCAAGTCCGCAGAAAAGCGCGCCAAGCAGGACATCAAGCGTCGTGCCCACAACATGGCCGCCCGCTCGCGCCTGCGCACGTCGATCAAGAAGGTCCTGGCCGCGATCGGCCTGGGCGACAAGGCTGCCGCGACGGCCGCCTACAAGGATGCGCAGCCGGTGATCGACACGATGGTCACCAAGGGCATCATCCACGCCAACAAGGCTGCCCGTCACAAGAGCGAGCTGAACGCCAAGATCAAGGCGCTCGGCACCGCCGCCAAGTAAGACTGGCGGCGCGACGCGGTCACCACCGCGACGCAGACTGATCGTGAAAAAGCCGGCTTCGCGCCGGCTTTTTCGTGCCCGACGAAAACCCGGGCCTGCTGATCCCATACACGGGCGCGGCTTTCGCCGCGGGCCGGGTCAGCCCTCTTCGGCAGCCTCGACCACGGGGCGTGCAATCTCATCGATACGCCGCATGACGTCGCGGCAGAGCTCCTGCGTGCCCTGCTTCGTGGCGCCGGAGATCCGGTAGACCGGCCCCTTCCAGCGCAGCCGGCGCACGATCTCCTTGCAGCGCTTTTCGGCTTCGGCCGGCGGCAGCAGGTCGATCTTGTTGAGCACCAGCCAGCGTTCGCGCTGGGCCAGCTCCGGGCTGAATTTCTTCAGTTCCGCGGCGATGGCGCGCGCATCGACGACCGGATCCGCGTCGGGGTCGGGCGGCGCGATGTCGACCAGGTGCAACAGCAGCCGCGTGCGCTGCAGGTGCTTGAGGAACCGGAGACCGAGCCCCGCCCCTTCCGCCGCGCCCTCGATGACACCAGGGATATCCGCCATCACGAAGCTCTGCAACGCCCCGACATAGACCACGCCCAGGTTCGGGTGCAGTGTCGTGAACGGGTAGTCGGCGACCTTCGGCCGCGCCGCCGAGACGACGCTGATCAGCGTCGACTTGCCCGCGTTCGGCAGGCCGAGCAGGCCCACGTCCGCCAGCAGCTTGAGCTCGAGCCGCAGCTCGCGTTTTTCGCCCGGGTAGCCCGGCGTCGCCTTGCGCGGCGTGCGGTTGGTGCTGCTCTTGAAATGCTGGTTGCCGAGGCCGCCCTTGCCACCCTTGGCGACCAGCAGGCGCGCGCCTTCGACCGCGAGGTCGCCGAGCGTTTCCTCGGTGTCGACGTCGTAGACGACCGTGCCCACCGGCACCGGGATCTCGAGGTCCTCACCGCCGCGACCGCTGCAGTCCGAGCTGCCGCCCGGTTCGCCGTTCTGGGCCTTGAAGGCGCGCTGGTAGCGGAAGTCGGCCAGCGTGTTGAGGCCTTCCTTCGCCACGAGCGTGATGCTGCCGCCCGTGCCGCCGTCGCCGCCGCTCGGCCCGCCGAACGGGATGAACTTCTCGCGGCGGAAGCTGACCATGCCGCGGCCGCCGTTGCCGGCCTGGATCTTGATCGTGGCTTCGTCGACGAATTTCATGGCGGAAGTGGTTCGTGGCTAGTGGCTGGCGGTTGGCAAGAAACGAGAAGGCCCCGGGGATGCCGGGGCCTCTCGTGTCGTGTCGTTCGCGCGTCGGGCATGAAGGCAACACCCTCGCCCGCGCGTCGCGCGACCTCTCCCATGCGACATGGGAGAGGTGAAGGCATCAGGCCTTGGGGGGCTCGATGCTGACGTGGACGCGCTGGTCCACGCCCTTGCGCTTGAACTGCACGGTGCCGTCGGTGAGCGCGAACAGCGTGTGGTCCGTGCCGATGCCGACGTTGGTGCCGGCGCGGTACTGCGTGCCGCGCTGACGGACGAGGATGTTGCCGGCGAGGACGCTCTCCCCGCCGAACTTCTTCAGGCCGAGGCGCTTGCTCTCGGACTCGCGGCCGTTCTTGGTTGAACCGCCTGCCTTTTTATGTGCCATTGCTAGATGCTCCTACTGGATGCCGCGCCGATCAGGCCTGGATGCCCGTGATCTTCACTTCCGTGAAGAACTGGCGATGCGTGCCCTGCCGCATGTAGTGCTTGCGGCGGCGGAACTTGACGATGACCTTCTTGTCGCCCTTGCCGTGCTTGTGCACGACGCCTGAAACCTTGCCGCCCGCGACCAGCGGGGCGCCGATCTTCACGTCGCTGCCGTTGCCGACGAGGAGGACCTTGTCGAATTCGACGGTGGCGCCGAGGTCGGCTTCCAGTTTTTCGATGCGAACCACGTCGCCTTCGGCGACGCGATACTGCTTGCCGCCCGTCGCAATGACCGCGTACATGAGCTTCACTCCAGACCTGTATCGTAGGGGGCCGGGCAAGGCCGGCCGAAAAGACGCGGGATTTTAGGGGACCGGGCCGCTCGAATCAAGCGGTTAGGGCTTTTACGGCATTTCCACCCCCGCGGACGGCCGGGTACCATGCGCCCTTTCGCCTACCCCACCCTGCGAATCGGACGGCCTGTCGCGTTGATGCAACTAGAAGAGATCCGGACGCTCGTCAAGGATGACCTGGAAAGCGTCGACCAGACCATCGTGGACAGGCTGTCCAGTGACGTGGTTCTCGTCAACCAGGTGTCACAGTACATCATCGGGGGCGGCGGCAAGCGCCTGCGCCCGCTGAGCGTCGTACTCGCCGCGCGCGCCTGTGGCTACGAGGGCCTGCAGCACACCTCCGCAGCGGCCATCATCGAGTTCATCCACACCTCGACGCTGCTGCACGACGACGTCGTCGACGGCTCGAACAAGCGTCGCGGACGGGACACGGCCAACCACGTGTTCGGCAACCAGGCGAGCGTCCTCGTGGGCGATTACCTGTATTCGCGCTCGTTCCAGATGATGGTCGAGCTCCGCGACATGCGCATCCAGGAAGTGATGGCAGACGCGACCAACACCATCGCCGAGGGCGAGGTGCTGCAGCTCATGAATGCGCACGACCCGGACACGACCGAGCAGCGCTATTTCGAGGTCATCTACCGCAAGACGGCCAAGCTGTTCGAGGCCGGCGCGCAGATCGCCGCGATCGTCGCGCGGGCGCCGGAACCGGTCGAGCAGGCCATGATTGCGTACGGTCGGCACCTGGGCACCGCGTTCCAGCTGGTCGACGACGCGCTCGACTACATGGCGAGCCCCGAGGCGCTCGGCAAGAACCTGGGCGACGACCTCGCCGAAGGCAAGCCGACCCTGCCCGTGATCTATGCGCTCGCCCACTCCCCGGCCGAAGAAGCCGCCGTGCTGCGCGCCGCGATCGAGAACGGCGACCTCGACGAACTGCCACGGATCACCAAGCTGATCGGCAGCTCGGGCGGGCTCGAGTACACCGCCCGGATGTCTCAGCAGGAAAAGGACCGTGCCGTGGCCGCCCTCGCCGCCGTGCGTCCCTCGCCCTACCGGGACGCGCTGGCGTCGCTGGCCGAGTTCGCAGTGGCCCGCACGTACTGACCGCAGACGACATTGAAAGCCGACGGGCCGTTCAGTACACTGCGCGGCTCTCGCAGCGGGGGCCAGCCCCGCCGTCGAAGCCGCCGAGGGCACCCGATCCTCAGCACTGCGCGGCAACGGCGTACGGATACGGGATGTAGCTCAGCCTGGTAGAGCACTACGTTCGGGACGTAGGTGTCGGAGGTTCAAATCCTCTCATCCCGACCAATAAAAACAATAAGTTATGCCATCCTAGCGAAATCGATTTTCGCGACGGAAGTCGCGCAAGTCAGCCACAAGTCACTTCTACTCGGCACAACGGCTGGCAGGAGTCCGGTTTGCCCGAACGAAAGCGACTAGAAGTAGCGCCCTC
>DATMIB010000161.1:0-10438 GCA_035554635.1 Steroidobacteraceae bacterium
GTTGTTGCACTGGAGCACGACGCCCACGATGTTCTTGCCGATGTCGTGCACGTCGCCCTTGACGGTCGCGAGCACGATCCGACCGTTCGACTGGCTCACGCCGTCCCCGGCCTGCTCGATGAACGGCACGAGGTGCGCAACTGCCTTTTTCATGACGCGCGCGGACTTGACCACCTGTGGCAGGAACATCTTGCCGGCACCGAACAGGTCGCCGACCACGTTCATGCCGTCCATCAGCGGCCCCTCGATCACGCGCAAGGGGTGGCCGAGTTCGACGCGCGCCGCCTCGGCGTCCTCGACCACGAACTCGTCGACGCCCTTGACCAGCGCGTGCTCGAGCCGCTTCGCGACCGGCCACGAGCGCCAGGCCGTGTCCTCGGCGCGCTTCTGTCCCGCCTCGCCCTTGTAGCGGCCTGCGATCTCGAGCAGCCGCTCGGTCGCATCGGCGCGTCGCGCGAGGATCACGTCCTCGACGCGCTCGCGCAGCTCGGGCTCGATCTCCTCGTAGATCGCGAGCTGCCCGGCGTTGACGATGCCCATTCCCATGCCGGCGCGGATCGCGTGGTACAGGAACACCGAGTGCATCGCCTCGCGCACGGGCTCGTTGCCACGGAACGAGAACGAGACGTTGCTGACGCCACCGCTGATGAACGCGCCCGGACACGCCTCCCGGATTTTCGCGGTCGCCTCGATGAAGTCCAGCGCATACCGGTCGTGCTGCTCGATGCCGGTCGCGACCGCGAAGATGTTCGGGTCGAAGATGATGTCCTCGGCCGGCAAGCCGACGGCCTGCGTCAGCAGCTCGTAGGAGCGGCGGCAGATGGAGACCTTGCGCTCGACGGTGTCGGCCTGGCCCTGTTCGTCGAACGCCATGACGACGACGGCCGCGCCGTAGGCGCGCACCTTGCGCGCCTGCGCCAGGAACGGTCGCTCGCCTTCCTTGAGGCTGATCGAGTTGACGATGCCCTTGCCCTGCAGGCACTTGAGCCCGGCCTCGATCACCGACCACTTCGACGAGTCGATCATGACCGGCACGCGCGCGACGTCGGGCTCGACCGCGACGAGGTTCAGGAAGCGCACCATGGCCGCTTCCGAGTCGAGCATGCCCTCGTCCATGTTGACGTCGATGACCTGCGCGCCGCTCGCGACCTGCTGGCGTGCGACGTCGAGCGCGCCCGCATAGTCCTCGGCCTCGATCAGACGGCGGAACTTGGCGGAGCCGGTGACGTTGGTTCGCTCGCCGACGTTGACGAACAGGCTGTCGGGCCCGAGGTTCAGCGGTTCGAGCCCGCTCAGCCGGCAGCGTCGTTCGAGTTGCGGCACGGCGCGCGGCGGCAGGCCGGCGACCGCCTCGGCGATGTGGGCGATGTGGTCGGGCGAGGTGCCGCAGCAACCGCCGACGATGTTGACGAAGCCGCTCGCCGCGAACTCGCGCACGAGCGCCGCGGTCTCGCAGGCCGTCTCGTCGTACTCGCCGAACGCGTTCGGCAGGCCCGCATTCGGGTAGGCGCAGACGTGCGTGTCCGCGATCCGCGAGAGCTCTTCGACGTACGGCCGCAGCTGCTTTGCGCCGAGCGCGCAGTTGAGGCCGATGACCTCCGGCCGTGCGTGCCGAACCGAGTTCCAGAACGCCTCGACCGTCTGGCCGGAGAGCGTGCGACCGGAGGCGTCCGTGATCGTGCCGGAAATCATGACCGGCAGGTCGAGCCCGAGCTCGTCGAGCACGTCGCGCACCGCGAACAGCGCCGCCTTGGCGTTCAGCGTGTCGAAGATCGTCTCGACCAGCAGCATGTCGACGCCCCCGTCGACCAGTGCGCGCGTCGCCTCGGCATAGGTCGCGGCCAGCTCGTCGAACGTGACGTTGCGGTAACCGGGGTCGTTGACGTCGGGTGAGAGCGACGCGGTGCGGCTCGTCGGGCCCAGTGCGCCGGCGACGAAGCGTGGACGCCCGGTCCGGGAAGCCACCTCGTCGGCCGCGCGTCGCGCGATCTGCGCCGCCGCGAGGTTCAGTTCGCGCACGAGCGCCTCGGTGCCGTAGTCGGCCTGCGAGGTCGCGTTCGAGTTGAACGTGTTGGTCTCGACGATGTCGGCGCCGGCCTCGAGGTAACGGCGGTGGATGTCGCCGATCAGCTCGGGTCGGGTCAGCACGAGCAGGTCGTTGTTGCCCTTGAGGTCGCGCGGGTGCTCGCGGAAGCGCTCGCCGCGGTAATCGGCCTCGTCGAGGCGATGGGACTGGATCACGGTGCCCATGGCACCGTCGAGCACCAGCAGGCGTTCGCCGAGCAGGCGGCGGAATTCGCGGACGCGTTCGGCACGAAGCATGGTCATCACCCCGCCGCCACGGCCGGTGCCGCGGCGGTCTGTGCCGGCGCGCGGACCCCGAGCGCGTGGCAGATCGCGACCGTGAGCTCGGCGCGGTTGAGCGTGTAGAAGTGGAACTCGTCGACGCCGTGCTGCTGCAGCCGGCGCACCTGCTCGATCGCGAAGCTCGCCGCGATCATGCGCCGCGTCTCGGCGTCGTCGTCGAGGCCGTCGAAGCGGTGCACGAGCCACTCGGGCACGCTCGCGCCACAGCGTCGCGCGAACTTGAGCATCTGCGGGAACCGCGTGATCGGCAGGATGCCGGGCACGATCTGCGCGTCGATGCCTGCGGCGGCGCACTCGTCGCGGAAACGAAGGAACACGTCGGTGTCGAAGAAGAACTGCGTGATGGCACGCGTGGCGCCCGCGTCGATCTTCGCCCGCAGGTTGTCGAGGTCGAACTGCCGGCTCGACGCTTCCGGGTGCCCCTCGGGGTACGCCGCGACCGAAATGTCGAAGTCCCCGATGCGGCGCAGGCCGCGGACGAGGTCGACCGCGTAGGCGTAGCCCTCGGCGTGCGGCACGTAACCGCAGGCACCGGCCGGCGGGTCGCCGCGCAGCGCGACGATGTGACGGATGCCGGCATCCCAGTACGCCCGCGCGACGTCGAGCACTTCGCCGCGGGGCGACCCGACGCAGGTCAGGTGCGGCGCGGGCGTCAGGCTCGTCTCTTCCAGAATGCGAGCGACGACGTTGTGCGTACGTTCGCGTGTCGAGCCGTCGGCGCCGTAGGTGACCGACACGAAATGCGGGGACAGCGGCGCGAGTCGCTGGATCGACGCCCACAACGTCTGCTCCATGGCCGCGTCGTTGGGCGGGAAGAACTCGAAGGAGACCTTGACCGGGCCACTGGCTGCGTTCGCGACGGCGAACGGCACGTGCGTGGCGGGATTGCTGGTACTGGCCATGGGTCGATTCCTGGGAAGGTCAGTGCGGCGTCAGGCCGCGGCCGATTGGTCGTTCCTCGCTGCGACCGTCGCCACGTGGGCGATGCCGAGCAGCAGGTGCAGCCCGTCGACGTCGACGGGTCGCAGGCGCGTGCACGCAAGGCCGGCGTCGGCGGCCCAGGCTCGCAGCGTGTGGAGCGGGTTGGACGAATTCGCCAGTCGCGCGAGCGCGTCGTAGTCCTCGACCACGAGCAGTTCGCCGTCGGGTCGCAGCAGACGTGCCGCCTCGCGCAAGGCCTCGACCGGCCGGGCTTCGGCGGTGAGCGCGCGGTCGACCACGACCGTATCGAACTCGGCGCCGGGGTGCGGGAGGTTGCGCAATTCGCCCTGCTGCAGCACGCAATGACTGAGACCACGCGAGTGCAGCACGGCACGCGCACGCTGGATTTCGTTGCGTGAGCCGTGCATGCCGACGGCGCGACGCGCACGCGACGCGAGTCCCGCCAGCACCTCGGTCGGCGACTGCCCGAAATAGAACAGGGTGCCGCGTTCGCGGTCGCCGAATTCGTCGCCCACGAGCGTGACGATCTCGGCCGCCGTCGACGCCGTCACACGTGCCGGGGGCACTCCGGCGGCGGCCCGGCGGGTCTCGAGGACCTGCTCCACGCGCAGGCGATCCGCCTGCAGCGTGGCGTCGGCCTCGTCGATCCGGGACAACAGGCTCGTCACGAGTTCGCGGCCCGACCCGTCCGCCGGCACGCGGTAATAGATCCAGTGCTGCTCGCGGAATTTCTCGAGCAGGCCGGCATCGCAAAGCAGCTTCAGGTGCCGGGAGACCCTCGGCTGGCTCTGGCCGACGACCTCGGTCAACTCGGTGACCGAAAACTCACCGTCCGCAAGCACAGCCAGCAGGCGCAGGCGCGACGACTCAGCCGCTGCGCGCAGATCGTTCAGCACCGTGTCGAAGGAACCCATTTGCAGATATCAACATATCTTTATTCACTCGTCCAGAGGCACGAAGAAGCGGGCCGCTGCTAGCATCCGGCGCAGCGAAGGATCGCCATCCACGCCGAGGGGACCATGCCGGACTCGACCGTGTTGCCGCTGATCCGCGACGTCGGGATCAACCTGCTGGTGTCGCTCATCGTCTTTGCCGTGGGTTACCTGGTCGGCCGCTGGCGGGTGCGCCGGCAACTGCGCGGACGCAACCTCGAGCAGTACGACTTCTATCCGTTCGTCGCCGACGCGGACGGGTTCCCGCAGTTCTCGCTCGAGCAGTTCGAACGTGGCGTCCGGCACCTGCTGCGCAACGCGGACGCCAATGCGGCGAGCCAGATGATCGTGCTCGGCGAACAGAACGGCGTTCGCTACCAGCTCGCGCCCGACGCGCTCTCGGCGTACGAAAAACTCTATGCGCGCCACCAGGGCCAGCAGGTCATCGCCGACAGCAGCGAGTACCTCGAGAACTACCGGCGCATCGTCCGGCTGTTCGGCGCGACGTTCCGGCAGATGGGCATCGAGATCCTGCTGCACGACCTCGTCAACCCGTCGCGTTCGATCACGTGCATCCAGGGTGGCGAGGTGACCGGTCGCGCCGAGGGCATGGGCACGACCAAGCTCGTGATCGACCTGAAGCGCCGCCGCCACCTGAACCAGGACAAGCTCAACTACGGGCTCGCCATCGGCGCGCGGCGGTTCAAGTGCACGACCGTGCCGATCCTGCGCGAGCCGTACGGCATCGTGGGCGCGATCTGCATGAACATCGACGTCAACTACGTGCACGACCACGTGCTGGCC
Organism: Steroidobacteraceae bacterium; assembly: GCA_035554635.1. Taxonomy (GTDB): domain Bacteria; phylum Pseudomonadota; class Gammaproteobacteria; order Steroidobacterales; family Steroidobacteraceae; genus RPQJ01. The sequence continues at coordinate 5,046 of DATMIB010000161.1, forward strand.
TCGCGCGAGGCCACCGAAGAGTTCTTCCGCCGCTACTGCGACACGGACATGCAGCTCGACGAGAACATCCTGAGTCGTCCGGAGTACGACCGCGCGCTGGCGGGCAAGCGGCACTGGCGGGACCTGCGCGAAGCCGTGCCGGCGGTCGGCGCCTGAGCCACTGCCCACGCTGTGTATTTGTGCGGATTATCCGCGCCGGGACGCGCGGCAGGATCGATCCGCAATCACCACGCAGCGCCAACACTGGCGTCAACAAGAACAAGATGCGCCCCCTGCACCACTTCCTGCCGGCCTGTGTCGGGGTCCTGCTGTGGTCCGTCATCGCCGGCCTGTCACCGACCGCCGCCGACGCGCAGCCGTCGGACCCGGCGCAGGCGACGCCACGCCGGCTGCTGCTGCCACCCCTCGTCGCCGTCTATGCGGCGGGCGTGTGGAAGATCAGGAAGCACGGCGACTGGACCGCGACAGCGGAACCGTACGCGCATGCAGAGCTCGCCGAGGCCGCACGCGCGCAGGGCTGGATTGTTCCCGCCGAGTTGACCAGCGACGAGCGCGCCCGTCTGCGCGAATTCCAGATGCTCGCCTACACCGTGGCCGACCGCGCCCGCGACCTGTCTGGTTACCACGATTGCACGTGGAATCTCGCACGCTTCGACGGCAACCTGGGGACTTCGTTGACTTCTCTCGCGGAGCGTTTCGGCACCGCGGAAGCCGTGGGCGTCGTGGGCCTGCAGGTCGAGCAGGGCAAGAGCGCGGTAGGCACGCAAGCCGTGCTGCTGGCCGGCCTGTTCTACGCGCCTTACGTCCCGCTTCCTGCCTTCACCGGTACCACGCTGCTCGGTTATGCGGTCGACCTGCGCACCGGACAGATGCATTGGTGCGAATTCGAGCACGCGAAGGAACTGGTCGGCATCAATACCGGCGACTTGCGCAAACCAAAGTCGGCTCGGCGCCTGTACCGGAGCTCGTCGAGAGCCTGAAGAGATCGCTGAGTGGGGGACCGTACCCCGCGGCGCCGGGCCCCTCGATCAGGGCGTCGCACTGGGCGACGCCGGCGTGGCACTCGTTTCGAGTGCACGTGCCCGCACAATGGAACAGCACGCTCGACGAACGGTCTGTCACTGCGACGCGCGACGGCAGGGGCCTGAATGAGATCTCCGTGCGGCGCGAACCGCACAAGACGGCCTTCAGCAAGACGAAGCAGGCCACGTCGAGCGAGTCTACGCCTGACCAGCTCAGGGAATGGTACGCGGCGGAACTGCTCGCGCAGGACCTGCCCGAACTGCAGATCGTCGAGTCGTCCAGCACCGCAACGCTGGTGAACCAGCCGGCCGCGCGCGTGCGTTACGTCTACCGCCCATGGGCCGACGCGCCGTTGCGCGAGAACATCGTGTTGCTGACCGCGACGGACGACGGGCTGTTGTCGGCGATGCTGAGCGCGCCGCAACTCGCGTACTTCGAGCGCGCGCTCCCCGATTTCGAGACCATGGCGGCCTCGGTGACATCCAAGGGCGTGCCGTGATCAGTGCACCGCCGGACCCGAGCCCGGCGCCGACGTACCCGGCGCCGTGAACAACGCCGTGCAATCGACTGCGTCGAGACGATAGGCGCGGCTGCAGAACTCGCAACGCACCTCGACCTGGCCGAACTCCTCGACCATCGACTCGACCTCGGCCTGCCCGAGCGAACGCAGCATGTTCGCGACGCGCTCGCGCGAGCAGCGGCAACGGAAGAACACCGGCGCAGCCTCGAACATGCGCACGTCGTCCTCGGCGAACAGGCGTCGCAGCAGCTTGTGGTCGTCGAGTTCGGCGAGTTCCGCACCGGTCACCGTGTCGGCCACGAGCTGCACGCGGTGCCAGGCGTCCTCGACTTCGTCCTCGGGCACGGCCTGCGCACCGGATTCGGTGACACCGGCGGACTTCGACGACACGGGCAGGCGTTGCAGCAGCAGGCCGCTGACGTTCTCACCGTCCGCATGCAGCCAGAGCCGTGTCGGCAGCTGCTCGGAGCTTTCGAAATAACCCTTGAGGCACTCGGCCATCGAATCGCCGGACAGCGGCACGATGCCCTGGTAACGGTTGGCGGCGCCTTCGTTGTCGACGGTGACCGTGAGCGTGCCGTCGCCGGAAAGCGTGCGCAGGTCGCGCGTCCCCGGTGGCACGTCGCGAAAACGCGCGACGGCGCGCAGCGCGAGGCCGTCGGTGCATTCGACCAGCATCAGGTGCATCGGGCCCTCGCCGCGCAACTGCAGCGTGAGCAGGCCCTTGAACTTGAGCGTCGAGGCGAGCAACGCCGCGGCCGCGACGGCTTCGCCGAGCGTGTCGCGCACGTTCGGCGGGTAGTCGTGGTGCTCCATCATCGCCGCCCAGGCCGGCCCGAGGTGCACGAGCTGGCCCCGAAACGGGTACCGCTCGAACACGAACCGGCGCAGCGTATCGACCTCGGCCACGACGTCAGGCCACCCGGACCGGGATGTCGAGCGTGCGGATGCGTTCCGCCCACTGCGCCGGCGCGATGTTGTGCACCGAGGTGCCCTGCGCGTCGACCGCGACGGTGACGGGCATGTCCTTCACGTCGAATTCGTAGATCGCCTCCATGCCGAGGTCGCCGAACGCGACGACGCGCGCCGACTTGATCGCCTTCGACACGAGGTAGGCCGCGCCGCCCACCGCCATCAGGTACGCGGCCTGGTGCTTGCGGATCGCCTCGATCGCGACCGGGCCGCGCTCGGACTTGCCGATCATCGCGATCAGGCCGGTCTTCTCGAGCATCAGGTCGGTGAACTTGTCCATGCGGGTGGCGGTGGTCGGACCCGCGGGGCCGACGACCTCGTCACGGACCGGATCGACCGGACCGACGTAATAGATCACGCGGTTGGTGAAGTCGACGCCCTCGGGCAGGCCCTGCCCACTCGCGTAGAGGTCGGCGATGCGCTTGTGCGCGGCGTCGCGGCCCGTGAGCATCCTGCCGTTCAGCAGCAGCGTCTCGCCCGGCTTCCAGGACTGCACTTCCGCGCGCGTCAGCGTGTCGAGGTCGACACGACGCGAGCCGCCGCCCGGCGTCCAGGTGACCTTGGGCCAGTGCTCGAGCGACGGCGGTTCGAGCACCGCGGGGCCGCTGCCGTCGAGCACGAAGTGCGCGTGCCGCGTCGCGGCACAGTTCGGGATCATCGCGACGGGCTTCGACGCCGCGTGCGTCGGGTAGAGCTTGAGCTTGACGTCGAGCACGGTCGTGAGGCCGCCGAGCCCCTGCGCGCCGATGCCGAGCGCGTTGACCTTCTCGTACAGCTCGATGCGCAGCTCCTCGGCCTTGTCCTTCGGCCCGCGCGCGAGCAGTTCGTGCATGTCGATCGGGTCCATCAGCGCTTCCTTGGCGAGCAGCATGGCCTTCTCGGCCGTGCCGCCGACACCGATGCCCAGCATGCCGGGCGGACACCAGCCCGCGCCCATCGTCGGCACGGTCTTGAGCACCCAGTCCACGATCGAATCGCTCGGGTTGAGCATCACGAACTTGGACTTGTTTTCCGAGCCGCCGCCCTTGGCCGCGACCGTGACTTCGACCTCCTCGCCCGGCACCAGTTCGACGTGGAACACGGCCGGGGAGTTGTCCTTCGTATTCTTGCGGGCGAACAGCGGGTCATCGACCACCGACGCACGCAGCTTGTTGTCGGGATGGTCGTACGCGCGGCGCACGCCCTCGTCGATCATGTCGCCGAGGCTGCGTTGCGTGTCCCAGCGCACGCCCATGCCGACCTTGAGGAACATGTTGACGATGCCGGTGTCCTGGCAGATCGGACGGCGGCCCTCGGCGCACATGCGCGAATTGGTCAGGATCTGCGCGATCGCGTCCTTCGCCGCCGGGCTCTGCTCGCGCTCGTACGCGCGCCCGAGGTGCTCGATGTAGTCGACCGGGTGGTAGTACGAGATGAACTGCAGCGCGTCCGCGACGCTCTGGATGAAATCGTCTTCGCGTATCAGTGCCATGGCAGTGACCCAGCGGTTAGCGGTCAGCGGTCAGCGGCCGGTAGGAGGCGCCGGCGCGCACTCGCCCGAAGCGCCCGCGGGATCAGCCCGCGAGCTTCTTCTTCAGCAGTTCGTTGAGCTGCGCCGGGTTCGCCTTGCCACCGGTCGTCTTCATGACCTGGCCGACGAAGAAGCCGAACAGCTTGTCCTTGCCCGAGCGGTAATCGGCGAGCTGGCCCGGGTTCTTCGCCATCACCTCGTCGATGGCCTGCTCGATCGCCGAGGTGTCGGTGATCTGCTTGAGCCCCTTCGCCTCGATGATCGCGTCGGCGTCCTCGCCCTCGGTCCACATCGCCTCGAACACTTCCTTGGCGATCTTGCCGGAGATCGTGTTGTCGACGATGCGCGTGAGCAGGCCGGCGAGGGCCTCGGCCGTGACCTTGCTGCCGGCGACGTCGAGGCTGTCCTTGTTGAGCGCGCCCGAGAGCTCGCCCATGACCCAGTTCGCGGCGAGCTTGGGCTGGCTGCCGAGACGCGCGACGACGGTTTCGTAGTACTGCGCGAGCTCCTTGCTCGCGGTCAGCACGCCCGCGTCGTACTCCGACAGGCCGTGCTCGCGAACGAAGCGCGCGGCCTTTTCGTCCGGCAGCTCCGGCATCGTGCGACGCACGTCCTCGATCGTGGCCCGCTCGATCACGAGCGGCAGCAGGTCGGGGTCGGGGAAGTAGCGGTAGTCGTTCGCCTCTTCCTTCGACCGCATCGAGCGCGTCTCGCCCTTGTCGGGGTCGTACAGGCGCGTTTCCTGCACGACCTTGCCACCGCCCTCGATCAGCTCGATCTGGCGCTCGATCTCGTAATTGATCGCGCGCTCGACGAAGCGGAACGAGTTCAGGTTCTTGATCTCGGCACGCGTGCCGAACTCGGCCTGGCCGACGGGGCGCACGGAGACGTTCGCGTCGCAGCGGAACGAACCTTCCTGCATGTTGCCGTCGCAGATGTCGAGGTAGCGCACGAGCGTGTGGATCTTCTTCATGTACGCCACGGCTTCCTTGGCCGAGCGCAGTTCGGGCTCCGACACGATCTCGAGCAGCGGCGTGCCGGCGCGGTTCAGGTCGATGCCCGTGAGGCCGTGGAAGTCCTCGTGCAGCGACTTGCCCGCGTCCTCCTCGAGGTGCGCGCGCGTGATGCCGATCGTCTTGCGCGTGCCGTCCTCGAGCACGATCTCGAGCGACCCGTGCTCGACGACGGGCTTCTCGTACTGGCTGATCTGGTAGCCCTTCGGCAGGTCCGGGTAGAAGTAGTTCTTGCGGGCGAAGATCGAGCGGCGCGAAATCGTCGAACCGGTCGCGAGCCCGAACTTGATCGCCATGCGCACGGCCTCGCCGTTCAGCACCGGCAGCACGCCCGGATAGCCGAGGTCGACGAGGT
>DATMIB010000162.1:0-14203 GCA_035554635.1 Steroidobacteraceae bacterium
CCGAGTCGTGCGCCCGGTCGCAGCGTGAGCGCGATCGAGTTCGCCACCGTGCGCGTGCCGTAACCGAGCGCGGCGTCCTCGAGCGTGAGCAACGGGTCCGGTGCGCGCAGCGGCGCCGGAAACTCGAAGTCGAACGGTGCATCGACGTGCGCCGCGGCGATGCGCTCGAGCCGGTCGAGCGCCTTGAGACGGCTCTGCGCCTGGCGCGCCTTGGTCGCCTTGGCGCGGAAACGCTCGACGAACGCCGTCATGTGCGCGATCTCGCGCTGCTGCTTTTCGTGCAGGGCCTGCTGCACCGCGAGCCGCGCGGCCTTCTGCACCTCGAATGCGCTGTAGTTGCCGGTGTAGAGCGTGAGCCGGGTGCGCTCGAGATGGACGACGTGCGTCACCGTCGCGTCGAGGAAGTCGCGGTCGTGCGAGACGAGCAGCAGGGTGCCGCGGTACTCGCCGAGCCAGCGTTCCAGCCAGACGACCGCGTCGAGGTCGAGGTGGTTGGTGGGTTCGTCCAGCAGCAGCAGGTCGGCGCGACTGATCAGTGCCTGCGCGAGGTTGAGTCGCATGCGCCAGCCGCCGGAAAAATCGGCGACGGGTCGTTGCAGGTCGGCCGGAGCAAAGCCGAGGCCGGCCATGAGTGCCGCGGCGCGAGCGCGGGCGCTGTAGCCGTCGATGGACGCGAGGCGGACGTGCAGCTCGGCGAGCGCGTGGCCGTCGTGCGCCTCATCGGCTGCGGCGAGGTTCCGTTCCACCTGGCGCAGCTCCGCGTCGCCGTCGAGCACGAATTCGAGCGCGGGTCGGGGCAGCGGAGGCGTCTCCTGCGCGACCGAGGCGATCTTCCAGTCGCGTGGCACCTCGCAGTCGCCCGTCTCGGCGTGCAACTCGCCGCGCAACAACGCGAACAGGCTCGACTTACCGCTGCCGTTGGCGCCGACCACGCCGACTCGCCAGCCGGCATGGACCTGGAGCGAGGCGTCTTCGATGAGGCGGCGGGCGCCGCGGGCGAGCGTGAGGCGGCGAAGCTGGATCAAGGGGCGGGGGCGGGGCCGGGGCGGGCGCGCATTGTCCCACAGCCGGGGGTTTTGGCGAGGGAGCACGAAGTGCGGCACAATTCGCGGCTCCACCTGCCTGCCCGGCCCCGCCGGCGCCCGGAGTCACCGACCCGATGTCCCGATCCCGTTTCGTCCTCGCGCTCGTCGCGTCGTGCTTGAGCGCCTCGGCTGTCTTCGCCCAGAGCGCCACCCCCGCAGTCTCGACCGTCGTCGCCTTCAACTTCTCGAACAACGTCGGCAACCTCGTGCTCGGCGGCGACGGCGCGCTCTACGGCGTGGTCAATCCGGTGACCTCCGTGACCGGCGGACTCGTTTATCGCGCCGCGGCCGACGGTTCGGACATCAAGACGATCTACCAGTTGTCGCCGCTCGACGACGGCTTTGCGCCGGGCGCGGGGCTCACGCTCGGCAGCGACGGCGCGTTGTACGGTACGACCAAGTTCGGGCGCGCCGGCGAGGCGCTCAGCAGCGGCACCATCTTCCGCATCTCGACGGCGGGCACCGGTTTCACGGTGCTGCACCGCTTCCAGCCGTACACGACCACGACCACCGACACGACGCCGAAGAACACCGACGGCGTGTTCCCGGAGGCCGAACTGACGGAAGGTACCGACGGCTACCTGTACGGCGTGACGACGAGTGGCGGCCCCAACGGCACCGGCGCCGTGTTCAAGGTGTCGAAGGAAGGCACGGGTTTCCAGGTCCTGCACACGTTCGCCGCCGACACGGACACGACGACCTCCGGGCTGGTCGTGACGGTCGACGGCGCCTCGCCGCTCGGGCAGCTCGTGCAGGGCGCCGACGGCAAGCTCTACGGCACGACTTCCGCGGGCGGCACGAACGGTCGCGGCGTGATCTTCCGCGTCGGCAGCGACGGCACCGGTTTCGAGGTGCTCAAGCATTTCAGTGCGGTCACGGCCGATGCGACCACGGCCCTGCTCGAGAACGCGGACGGCGCCACGCCGCTCGCCGGGCTCACCGACGGCAACGACGGCTTTTTCTACGGCGTCACCAGCATCGGTGGCGCGACCGGCCAGGGCGTCATTTTCTCGATCGCGACCGATGGCACTTATACCGTGCTGTACACGTTCGACGGCACCACGGGCCAGCGTCCGCTCGCCGAAATGGTGCTCGGCAGCGACGGCCGGCTCTACGGCACCACGGGCACGGGCGGCGTCACGTCGACGGGCGCGGCTTCCGGGCTCGGCACGCTGTTCGCGATCGATCGCGCCGGCACGAATTTCACGCGTCTGTACAGCTTCGCATCCGACGTCGGCGCGCTGCCGTCGACGAAGCTCGTGCAGCAGTCGACCAGCGTCTTCTACGGGACGGTGGCGAGCGGCAACGCGTGCGGCTATGGCGCGATCTTCCGCTACAGCGGCGCCGGCGACACCGTGACGGGCAGCAAGAGCTGTGGCAACACGAACGACGACGACAACGGTGGCGGCGCAGGGGGACCGGCGCTGGTGCTGATGCTCGGCACCTTGCTGGCACTGCGACGCCGGATCCACTGACGCGGAGCGCGACACCAAGGGGGACCATGGACAGCGCAGGGACGCACTTCCGGACTTGTTCCATCTGCGAGGCCATGTGCGGCGTCGTCGTCGAGCACCGCGACGGCGCGGTGGTGTCGATCAAGCCCAATCGGGACGACGTGCTGAGCCGCGGGCACATCTGCCCGAAGGCGCTCGCGCTCAAGGACGTGCACGAAGACCCCGACCGGCTGCGGCGGCCGCTGCGCCGCACGGCGTCGGGCTGGGAGGAGGTGTCGTGGGCGACGGCGTTCGCGACCGTCGAAGACAACGTGCGTCGCATCCGCGACGCGCACGGCAACGACGCCGTCGCGCTGTACGCCGGCAACCCCACCGTCCACAACCTCGGTGCGATGCTCGGTATCGGCGACTTCATCCGGGCGCTGCGAACGAAAAACCTCTATTCGGCGACCAGCGTCGACCAGTTGCCGCACATGGTCGCCGCGTGGGCCATGTTCGGGCACCAGTTCCTGATGCCGGTGCCGGATGTCGACCGCACGCAGCTCTTCGTCTGCATCGGCGGCAATCCGGTCGCCTCGGCGGGCTCGATCATGAGCGCGCCAGGCTTCGAGAGACGCGTCGACGCGCTGCGGGCGCGCGGTGGCCGCCTGATCGTCATCGATCCACGACGCACGGAGACGGCGCAGATCGCGGACGAGTACCTCGGCATCCGCCCCGGCACCGACGTCTACCTGTTGCTCGCATTGCTGCACGCCGTGTTCACGCAGGGCACCGTGCGGCTGCACCACCTCGAGCCGCTCGTCGACGGTCTCGCAGCGCTGCGCGCGGCCGTGTTGCAGTTCGAACCGACGCGGCTCGCCGCGCGGACCGGCATCGCTCACGAACGCATCGTGCGACTCGCCGCGGAGTTGCTTGCGGAGCCGCGCGCACTCGTCTACGGCCGCGTGGGCGCGTGCACGCAGGAGTTCGGCGGCCTGGCGCTGTGGCTGATCGCGTGCCTCAACGCGGTCACCGGCCACCTCGACCGCGAAGGCGGCATGATGTTCGCCGAGCCCGCGGTCGACCTGACGCGCGCCTACGGTGCGCCGGGCCACTACGGCAAGTGGCGATCGCGCGTGCGCGGGCTGCCGGAGTTCGGCAATGAACTGCCGGTCGCCGCGCTCGCCGAAGAAATCCTGACACCGGGCTCCGGCCAGGTCCGCGCGCTGGTCACATTCGCCGGCAACCCCGTGCTTTCGACGCCCAACGGCGGGCAGCTCGAGACGGCACTGCCGCGCCTCGAGTTCATGGTCGCGATCGACTTCTACCTGAACGAGACCACGCGCCACGCCCACCTGATCCTGCCACCGACGAGCCCGCTCGAGCACAGCCACTACGACGTCGCGTTGAGCGGCCTCGCCGTGCGCAACGTTGCGAAGTATTCCGAGGCCCTGTTCCCGAAGCCGGCGGACGCGATGCACGACCACGAGATCCTGCGCGAGTTGACGCGCCGGCTCCGGCGTCGCCCCGTGTCGCTTGGTGCGAGGGCGAGCCTTGCATTGAAGGATGCCGTGACGGCGCGCCTGGGGCCCGACGGCGTGCTCGACTGGATGCTCCGGACCGGTCGTTACGGCGCGCCCCACGCCGGCCGCTTGAAGTGGCTCGCCCGGCTCCCGGGCTTCGGCGCGCTGCGCAAGGCGTTGACGGCCTCCGACCGTCGCCCCGAGGGGATCGACGTCGCGCGGCTTGCGGCCTCGCCCCACGGCATCGATCTCGGACCGCTCGAGCAGGCGTTGCCGCGTCGGCTGGCGACGCGCGACGGGCGGCTGCACCTCGCGCCGGAGCTGCACCTGCAGGATTTGCAGCGTGCCGCCGCGCGCCTCGACGACCCCGCGCCGGAACTCGTGCTGATCGGACGACGCCACGTCCGCAGCAACAACTCCTGGCTCCACAACAGCGCACGACTGGTCAAGGGCAAGCCGCGTTGCACCCTGATGATCCATCCGCGCGATGCGGCACGCCTCGGCATCGACGACGGTGCGCTCGTGACGGTCGCGTCGCGCGTCGGGCGCGTGCAGGCGCCCGCGGAGATCACCGGCGACATCGAACCGGGTGTCGTGAGCCTTCCGCACGGCTGGGGCCACGCGCGACCCGGTGTGCGGCTCGCCGTCGCCGCGGCACACGCCGGGGTGAGCATCAACGACCTCATCGACGACCAGCGTGTCGACGTGCTGACCGGCACGGCCGTGCTCAACGGCACGCCCGTGGAAGTGCGGCCGGCACTCGCCGATTCCTACGTCGACAGCACCTCCGTTCCTATTAAGACCGCGTGATACGCGTTGCTATGGTCGCGGCTCGCAAGGAGTCGCGAGACCCGGGCCACGGACGGCCCACTGCGGACGAATGAGCCCCCGGTCTTGCGGCCGGGGGCTTCGCTTTGGTGGAGGTGACGGGGAATCGGACTGGTCAGGATGGTTGGGAACGGCTGGGCGTGCTTCGGCTGGCCCGGCCAGGGGTGGAGGCCGACGGCGGCTCGACCGACGTGCCGTGTGTCGTTGCCTACACTTGCGCGACCTCTTCGTCGCTACGCTCGTGCTGGAGCCCGCAGGATCATTGCTCGCGGACCTTTGACCAAGGGCCGAAGTCAAAGCCATAGGAGCGGGATCCATAGGAGCGGGATATGAACGGAACTATCAAGGTTGCGGCGCTGGCCGCTCTGTCCGTTTCCGTGGCGGCGTTCGGGGCGGACCCGAGCACCGGCGCGACGGACACCAAGAACGCGTTGCCGGAGTTTGCGACGCTCGACAAGAATCACGACGGGGCCATCAGCAAGGATGAGGCTCACGAGCAATCGTGGGTTGCCTCCCGGTTCGGCGAGCTGGATGGCGACAAGAACGGCAAGTTGAGCAGCGACGAGTACAAGAAGGCCGTCGATATGTCGAAGCCGCCGAATCCGTGACACTGGCCACGGCCATCGACTGGAGGCAGTCGGACGGCACCGCGCGGTCGCTGACGCGCTAAGTCGCGCTCACGCGCGCGGGACTTCGGCGCGATTGGAGACAGGTGGGGACGCAGCCCGTCTTCTCAGCGATTGCCCTGCTTGTTCTCCACGATTCCGCGTAGCATGAAGTCGATGCCGCGCTGCCACGACTGGTCGGTATTGCCGCGCAGGTCGACCGATCTTGCCAGGACGACCTGGCCCGTTTCCGCGTCACGGACTTCGATGTTCATGTTGAGGATGAGGTTGCTGGTCTTCTGCACCCACGCCAGCAGGATGCGGTCGGCGCCCGCCTTGCGGGCAATGTCCAGTTCGCAGCCGTTGCATCGGAGCAGGCTCTGGCGCGCCGCTTCGGTGCGGATCAGCTGCGCGACGGGCGCGCTGTCGATCACGTCGTAAAGTTCGTTCCTGATCACCGCCGCGCGCAGCCGCTGCGACGCCATTGCCAGGCGCGCTTCCTGCTCCGGAAACGGCACGACGTCCTTCTGATCGTCGACCAATTCAAAGTCCAGCACCAGCAATCTTTTCAACGGCTGCTGCGCGGCTGCGTTGGACCCCCAGACCTCCAGGAGTCCCACGGCGACCAGCGTGCACGCCAGTACCGCAAGGCGTCTCACGAGTTCGAAGCCCGCTCGTTGGGTTCGAGTGCCCGCTGGCGGTCGCGACTGAACGGCCACATCCGCCAGAACACTGCATCACGGTCCACCAACAGATGCTTCAGGGCCGCGCCCGCATGCAGCGCGATCAACGTCATGAAGACCCACGCAAAGCCCAGATGAACCGCGCTGAAGAAATCCTTCAACGGAGCGGACTCGTATCCCCACGCGGGCAACGCGACGCCGAAATACCGGATCGGATATCCGGAGAACGTCGATCCCAGGAACCCGACCAGGGGCATGCCGAGCAGGCAGACATAAAGCAACGCGTGATTGACCGCGGCGGCGCGTCGTTGCCAGGCGGGAACACGCGCGGGCAGCAGCGGCGCCGGATGCCGCAAGCGCCAGGCGATGCGCACCAGGACGAGCAACGCGATCGTCATGCCGATCGACTTGTGCACGTTGAACCAGAAGGCGCGCACGCCTCCCGGCTGCTTCGGAATGTCGAGCATCCACCAGCCCAATCCCAGTTGCGCCACGACAAGTGCCGCGATCAGCCAGTGCAGCGTTACGGCCAGTTTCGTGTAGCGCGCACCGGGGTCGAGCGCTGGTGCTGCGGCAGTGGGGCGCGCCACCATCAGGGGATCTTCGACACCGCGGCGGTACAGCCCGCCAGTTTACGGGCGGCAGCGACGACCACGTCCGGCCGGTCGCGCTGGATATAGTGCCCACTGTCAGCGACGCGAACATGCTGCGCCGAAGGGAACGCGGCCGCGATTTCGTCCTGCAGTTCTTCCGCCAATGCCTGGGATGCGGGTGTCTCGCCACGCAACGCGCGCGTTCGTGAGAGCACGATCGTCGGAACGCCACCCGCATGTGGACTCACGTCGACCTGTTCGCCCGCTCGGGTGCTGTCGATCAATTCGCGCTGCGTGATCCACGGCAGGAAGAGCACGGTCCTGCCCCTGCCAAAAGCATCCGATGCCTCGGGACCCAGGTGCAGGTGCTGGTTCCAATGGGTCGAATCGACGAGCAGGAGGCCCTTGATCTCGTCGGGATACTGCCGTGCGAAGTACTGCATGAGGAGGCCGCCGAGCGAATGCCCTACGAGTACGTAAGGTGGCGGGATGCCTCTGCGCTTCAACTCCCAACGCAGCTCGGAGACGATGGTGGCCGCGTCACGCGGGCCGCTCGCCGGATCGCTCCCTGGATAGCCGGCGCGGGTGTAGGCGATCGTGCGCGTGCAGCTGGCGGCAATCTGCGGCTGAACGTCGGCCCAGACGTCCAGCGTGTCGCCGAGGCCCGCCTCGAGGACAACCGTGAGCGCGCCATGACCCTCGATTCGCACCTTGTGCCGCGCACCGTCACCTTGCGACGCCGAGACACTCGATGCTACGGCGGCCAGGGCGCACGCGACTGCCCGCAGTCGTGTCAGCGGGTTTGTCGCACGACGGAATGGATCGCGAGAACTCTTCACTGCAAGATCGACAGTTCGTACGGCTGGCGGTTCACCCACCTGTGAGCTGCGTGGACGCGTCCTGTACAATTCCTGCGCTGCGGACGGATCCACATGCGAAACGCCTGAAAATGTGCGCCGGGGTCATGCATTGGTCAAGGGACAGGGCCGCTATCCTGGGCTTTGCCGCGGCCATGGTCATGGCCCATGCGTCCGCAGCGCCGTCGACACGCGAGGACGTCGCGGCCCGCATCGTGTCTGAAGGCGCTGACCTCACCAATCTCGAGGCGCCGGGCGTGGATCTCTCGGGTCTCGATTTCCGGCGCGCAAAGCTCTTCGGCGCGAGTCTCAAGGGCGCGAATCTCACCAAGGCAAGGCTCCGCGGCTGCAATCTCGACGTGGCGGTACTGCGCGACGCCACCCTCGTCGAAGCGGATCTCAGCGAGGCGAGCCTGTTTGCGAGCGTGCTGGCGAATGCGAAACTGAACGGCGCCAATCTGCGCGGCGCGCGGCTGATGGGCAACATGGAGCGCGCGAATCTCGAGGGAGCCGACCTGTCCGAGGTGAAGGGCAGCCCGGAAATGGCAAACCAGCCCATGGGGCTGGTTCGTCTCGTGCTCACTCACGCGCGCCTGAAGGGCGCGAAGCTGAATGGGGCCGAACTCTCACGCGCCGACCTGAGCTATGCGGACCTGCGAGAGGCCGACCTGAGCGACGCAAACCTTGAACTGGCCAAACTCGTCGGCGCGGATCTCACCGGCGCAAAGCTCGATCGGGCGGTGCTCGGCGGCGCGGAAATTCACCACGCGGACTTCACAGGGGTCCGGGGTCTGGACTCCGCGCGCGGGTTCGATGACACCCAGGGAAAAGAGTTCGCCACGGTCCCGAGATGAGGCGCCGCGGCTCGCCGTACGACGCTCACAAAGCCCATTTCAGGCCGATCCAGCCGCCGATCGGCGGCGCTGGCGAGACGAAGCGCGGGTCATCGAACTCGTCGCCCAGCACATCTTCCGCCGCTCCCACGAGTCCGAACGTTTCGTACTCGGCGTCGAACACGTTTTCCACGCGTGCGAAGACGACGACGTGGGGATTGAAGCGGTATTCGGCGCCGATATTGACTACCGTGTGACCCGGCAGGGGATCGAGAAGATTGCCTTCGTCGCCCCGCAGAAACTGCTTCGATTGGTGCAGCAGTTCCGCGCTGATGCTGAATCGCGGCGTGAAAGCGAAGTCGGCACTCAGCTTGAGGAGGTCCTCGGGGACGCCCGGCATTCTGCTGCCCGAGGGCACCGGAATTTCCCCGTCGACGGCAACCGGATGGTTCGGACTCGCCACGATGAAGCTGTCGCGGAACGTCGCTTCGAGACGCGTGTAATGAAGCGCCCAGAGCAGACGCTCGTCAAAGCCGCTCCCGGTCAGGCTCACTTCCGCGCCCAGACGGCGGGTGTCACCGACATTGTCGAAGTATCCCTGGTTGCTCAGCGCGCCTGCGCTGATGAATATGATGTCGTCCTCGTTGGTCGTCTGGAACAGCCCGACGTGCCAGTTCGTGCGGCGCCATCGTCCGCGTGCACCTGCCTCGATGCTCCTGGCGACGACCTGATCGAGCGGCGGATCGGAGAGAAACGCATTCGGCAGTCGGCACGGATCGTCCGGGTTGGCGCACGTCAGCTCCACGGGAGAGGGCGCGCGATTCGACTCGCCGTAGCTTGCGTAGAGTCCCACCGCCGGCGTCACCTGCCAGGTGACGCCGGCCGAACCGTTGAAACGGCTGTAGTCGTGCGAGCCGTTCAGATCCGTGCCGAGCCGGTCGCGCAACTCGACGCTGGTGCGGTTGTAACGACCGGACAGCGAGATCCCGAGAATGGGCGTCAGGGCGAGCGTCTCGCTGAAGAACACGCTCCGATTTCGTGTTTCACCGTCCACGCGAACGAACGATTCGCCCACGAAGGTGCCGCTCGGCACGGCGGCCCGGGTCTCGTCCAGGCTCCCCAGTTCGGTATTCGAATCGAATTCGGTATCACCCCGGTCGAGGGAAGCGCCCACGGCCAACCAGTTCCGGCGACCAAGGAATTCCCTTGAAACGCTGAGCAGCAGCGACGCACCGAAGGCGTCCTGGTCGGTGACACTGCGATTCACGGTGGCGCCGTCGACGGCGTCGCCGAAGAGGATCGGACTCCGGTCCTGGTCGAGGGCGATCTCCTCCGTTTCGCCGGGCCCGACTTCTTCACAGACGAACATCGGGTCCTGCTCGCACGCTCCGAAATCGGAGTCGTCGCCGTTGAGCGTCCGAATGTCGCTGCGTCGAAAATAGGCGACGCCATCGAGCGACACGTTCGGCATCCACTGCCACGTGCCGGTGATGCTCGCGAGCACGAGCGCGTTCTCGGTGTGGTCGGGCCTCGTGAAGATCGCGCTGCGATCGACCTCGAGCAACTGGACTGGGGCAGGGCCATTGCCGATGAGATCCGTGTCGACCACGGTGAGGTTCGCATTCATGGAGCCGGTCTCGCCGCGCCACCCGACGTCGCCGAACACGTGCGTGGTCGTCGATGGCGAAAACTGCCGCCAGCCGTCCTCGTCCAGATACTGTGCGCTGCCGTAATAGCTCAAGCGGTCGTC
Source organism: Steroidobacteraceae bacterium (assembly GCA_035554635.1). GTDB lineage: Bacteria > Pseudomonadota > Gammaproteobacteria > Steroidobacterales > Steroidobacteraceae > RPQJ01. Next base: position 10,191 of record DATMIB010000162.1, read on the forward strand.
GAAATTGCCACCGGATTCAATCTCGGCGACGACGCGCTGGAACGAGCCGCCCTGTAATTCTCCGCCGGTCCCCGGTGCCGTGAAGCCGCTCTTGGTCCGAATGGACAGCGCACCGCCGAGCGCGTTGAGGCCGAACAGGGGATTGGAGCCGGGAATCAGGTCGATGCTGGCGATGGCCGATTCCGGCACGAGCGCCCACACGACGGTGTCGCCGAATGGCTCATTGATGCGGACGCCATTCTGGTAGACGGAGATGCCCTGAGACTGGCCCAGAAGCGGGGAGGCCACGAAGCCACGAAACTGAACGTCGGGTTGCAGAGGGCTGCCCTGCGCCTCGTTGATGAAGACACTGCCGAGCCGACGGTTCATGAACGCACCGAGATCGGTGCCGTGCAGTCGCTCGATCTCGGCGTTCGTGGCACTTTGGACGTTGCCGGGAACCATGTCGGCCGGCAGGTCGATCCCGCGAAACGGCGTGATGCCGATCACGGTCACCGTTTCGAGCGGAGGCGACACCCCGGCCCCGTCGGATCGGTCGTCAGCGTCTCGTGCGGGACTCGCGGTCGGTGCGAGCACGAGCACCAACAGCGCCAGGATTCTCGTGAGCAACTTCGACTCTCCCGGCGTTCGTCCTTCGTTCAGGGGAAGTAGCTTGCGGTGAACCCGAGGAGGAAAGTGCGCGGTGGTGCCGGCTCGAAGAAGCGACCATTCACGGCATTCACGACGACCGACCCCACGTAGTTCTCGTCGGCCACGTTGTCCACGCGCACGAACTCCTCGAACTGCCACGACCGAGTGCGCTGGCGGAAGCCCGCATGTAGATTGAAAACCACATAGGAATCCGCGGCTGCCGAGTTGATGTCGTCGACGTACACGCGATCAGCCCATCTGCCCTCCAGACCGGCCGAAAAGCCGGACGCCGCGTGGCGCCAGACGAGTGCGCCGTAGACGGAATGCTCGGGTACGCCCGGCAAAGAATTACCGGACAGGTCGAGCCCCTCGAAGTTGACGAACTCTTCGAAGCGCGCGCGCGTGTAGGTGTATGCAACGTCCAGCGACAGTGCCGAATCGAGCAGCGTGGTTGAAGCGGCAAGCTCGGCACCCTCGCGACGCGTGCGTTCGGCATTGACGAATGTGTTACGGCCAGGGAATGGCGCCGGACCCGTCACGATGTCGTCGTTCGTCTCCGAGCGAAACAGCGTCGCATTCACGCGCGAGTGCTCGCCGAGACGCACTTTTGCTCCTGCCTCCATGTTGGTGCTGTCCGCGGGCTCCAGGTCGAAATTCAGCCCCGGCGAGCCGTCAGGTCGATACGCAAGCTCGGAAAACGTAGGCGTCTCGAACCCCTCGCCGATGGAGGCGAAGAGACCGATCGCGGGCGTCGCTTGAAACAGGACTCCTGCGACGGGCTGGGTGCTTTCGAATTCGCGGCTGCCGCTGTCGTCGGGATTGATGTCCACGACAAAGTAGTCAGTCGATTCGAATTTCACTTCGCTTCTGCGCAGGCCGCCAGCGATCTGCCACCGTTCGGTCGGCTTCCACGAACCAATGAGGTACTGATCGAAGCTGTATACGACGTCATCTTCGTCACGTCGCAGGTCGCCGCGTTCGCCCAGAGCGTTCACATAGCCGCGTCGCCGTTCTTTCATCCGATCGTACTCGGCACCGAGCGTGAACTCGTACGGTGCGCCAGCGAGCGTCCCGGTGTGATTCCAGCGCAACCCCGTGCCGCCAAACCTGCGGTCGAGGTCCACGACGCCCCCTGAGCCCGTGATCGAGACGCTCGGATTGGCGAGGAACTGTTCGACTTCGCGGGCCCCGAAATAGCCAAGCACGCGAACGCTGTCCTGCTCGGAAAGCTCGCGCACGTAGCTGAGCCCGCCCTGCAAGTGATGGACGCTCTTGCGCGTATCGAATTCGACGGCACCGAGGCCCGCTTGAGTCGGGTCGGCGTCGAGTTGCTCCTGCGTGAGACCGAGCGGGTCCTGGGTGTCGGGTTGATCGAGGGCATTGCCGAGGACGGTGAGCGTCGAGGCGTCATCCGGGCGGTAGCGAAGCCAGAGGTTCGCGGTATCGCGTCGAGCTGCGCTGTGGTCGCGGAAACCGTCGGTGTCGAAGCGCGCCAGGTTGCCGGAAAAATCGGCCGGGCCGAACGCACCCGCAAAGTTCAGCGACCCGCGCCAGGTGCCGTTTTCATCGTTGGTCCCGCTTACGCGGACCTGCGGCTCCTTCGACTCGAGCGCTGAAAGCAGGTGGATCACGCCACCCGAGGAGTTGCCATACAGCGCGGCGAATGGACCGCGCAGGACTTCGACGCGGTTGGCCCCATCGAGATCGAAGAGGGCCGTCTGACCCTGCCCGTCGGGCATGGTGAGTGGTATGTCGTCCTGGAGCAGGCGCACGCCGCGCACGCCGAAGGAGGCTCTTGCGCCGAAGCCACGCGAGGAGACCTGCAGATCCTGTGCGTAGTTGTAGCGATTCTGGACCACGATGCCGGGGATCGTGCCGACCCCTTCGGACAGGTCCACGTTTGCCCTGTGGGCGCGCATGTCGTCTCCGCTCACGGCGTCGATTGCCGCAGGAATGTCGTAAACGGACTGTTCGATGCGCGTCGCCGTGACGACCAGGGTCTCGCTGGGTTGCGGCTTCGGGCTCTCCTGTGCGCTGGCACCGGCCGAGGCCAGCGCCGCGATGCAAGTGCCGGTGAGGCATTTCACGCCGAACATGTGGATGTCCCTTGTCTTGCGCAGGTCGCCACGATCGCCGCGCCCTGACCGGCACCTCGTGCCCCTGGGGGCGGAGTCGTTCAGGGGCGACTAAAGCTCCGACAATATTTCCTGCATCTTGGCACGGTAGACCTCGTCGCTGATCAGGCCCTGTTCCTTCAACTCCTTGAGTTTCCGCAGACGCTGCTCGAGGTTCGCATTTTGCGTCGGCGCGGACTCAGCCGCGGCGGCGGGCGCCGCGGCAGCATCGGTCACTGGTGCGCTCGTCACTGGTGCGCCCGTCATTGGTGCGCCCGTCACGGGCGCGGATTCCGCTTGCCGCGTCGGAGCGTCGCCGGGCTGTGACGCAGCCGGAACCGCAGCGCGTGCAACCGCGGTATCGATCACCACCCAGTCGCTGCGAATGCCCCCATCGTTCGCTGGATGAAACGCGAGGCCGGGGCCGGCCGCAAGAACCCATTTCTGCGCGGTGGCCTCGCTTCGCGAGCCTTGCCGGCGCGGGGTGAAATCCTCGCTGCGTTGACCGTAGACATTCCTCTTGCGGTAGGGGGACTGCAGCTCGCCGAAGATCACGTTGAGTCTGCCGTCGTTGTAGAAGACGCGACCGGCGTTGACGCCGGGCTTCCTGACCAGCCCCCCCGCGGCGAGTGAACGACCGTCGATCGTGCTGAACGTCACGTCCTGTCGAGGCCCGGCCTTTGCAAGCCCCGAGGCCACGCGCGGGGTGAGATTTCCAAGTTCATCCACCGTGAAAACGGGCCGACGCGATTCGGTGCCGGTGTCCGGATCCACGAGGTGGACTTGCAACGCGCCGAGCGCATTCTTGATCGCTTCCAAGCCCAGTTGGACGGGTTGATCGTTCGGCACCGCAGCGGGATCGTCCTGTGGCTCGATCTTCACCCACTCGTCATCGCCCGACCAAAGCACGACTGAGCCGCGCGGCTCTCCAGTCGCTCCCCAGGCCACGGCGGCGCAAACGAGCATGACGGCGCCGCTTCCCAGCGCAAGCTTGCACCCGCCCGGCTGGACGAGATGTGCCGGGGCGGCACCGAGGAGACGTCGTCGACGACCCTCGGTGAGTCGTGCCGTGTTTGTGCCGTTTTCCATGGTCGTACTCCCTGTCAAAAGGACAGGATCGCGCCCGCCGCGATGGCCTTTTCTTCGGCCTCGTTCCCGTTGTGCGCAGTGGCCTGAGTCTCCGTGTACTCCAGCACGAGGTTCAACCATGAGGCCAGCGGATGGTAGACACCGATCACGAACGACTCGTTCTTCTCGACCAGGCTCGTG
>DATMIB010000163.1:0-9767 GCA_035554635.1 Steroidobacteraceae bacterium
TGGGCCGACGCAGCCACGCCGCTGCTCGGCACCACGATCAATGCCTACGAGGCGCTCGCGACGCGTGTCGATCCGAAGGCCGTGCAGGCACTGCTCGCGGCATCCGCGGAAACGCTGAAGCCGACCGAAGTGCCGACGGCAGCGCCGGCCACGGCCGTCGCAGCGACGCAGAAGCCGGCCAAGAAAGCCGCCGACGCGGTTGCGGCTCCGGCCCCGGTCGATGGCGCACCGGCGTCGATCTCGATCGACGAGTTCGGCAAGGTGGACCTGCGCATCGCGCGCATCGAGAGCGCCGAGCACGTCGACGGCGCCGACAAGCTGCTCAAGCTCGGCGTCGATCTCGGCGAACTCGGCAAGCGCACCATTTTCGCAGGCATCCGCTCGGCCTACGAACCGGACCAGCTGGTCGGCCGGCTCACCGTCGTCGTCGCCAACCTGGCGCCGCGCAAGATGCGCTTCGGCGTCTCCGAGGGGATGGTCCTGGCGGCGGGCCCCGGCGGCAAGGACATTTTCGTGCTGTCGCCGGACGGCGGCGCGACGCCCGGGATGAGGGTGAAGTGAAGTAGAACGCGGCGAGGACCGCCACATGGCCGAGCTGCTGCTGCTCGCGCTCGGGGCGAGCCTCGTCAACAACTTCGTCCTGAGCCAGTTCCTCGGGCTCTGCCCGTTCGTGGGCGTCAGCCGCCGCTTCGAGGCGGCGGCCGGCATGGCGCTCGCGACGCTGTTCGTGCTCACGATCGCCTCCGGGCTGAGCTTCGCGCTGTGGCACTGGGTGCTGCAGCCGCTCGGCCTCGAGTACCTGCGCACGCTCGTGTTCATCCTGCTGATCGCGGGCGTCGTGCAGTTCACCGAGCTGATGGTGCGTGCGACGAGCCCGCTGCTGCACCAGGTGCTCGGCATCTTCCTGCCGCTGATCACGACCAACTGCGCGGTGCTCGGCGTCGCGCTGCTCAACGTCGACAAGCAGCACGGGTTGCTCGAGTCGCTCGTGTACGGCGCCTCGGCGGGTGCGGGCTTCGGGCTCGCGCTGCTGCTGTTCGCCGCCTTGCGCGAACGGCTCGAGACATGCGACGTCCCCGCCGCCTTTCGCGGCGCGCCGATCGCACTCGTCACGGCCGGGCTCATGGCGCTCGCGTTCATGGGTTTCGCGGGGCTCGGATCGCGATGAACGTCGAGGCGGTGTGGCTCGCCTGTGCCGTCGCGGCTGCACTGGCCGCCGTCTGCGGCATCGCACTGGGGCTTGCGGCTTCGCGGCTGCCGCCGGCCACGAACCGCCTCGTCGAGCAGATCGACGCACTGCTGCCACAGACACAATGTGGCCAGTGCCAGTTTCCGGGCTGCCGGCCGTACGCCGAGGCCATCGCGCGTGGCGAGGCCGAGATCGACCGCTGCCCGCCCGGCGGCGAGACGACCGTGCGCGCGCTGGCTGCATTGCTCGACCGGCCCGCGCGCCCGGTCGACCCCGCCTATGGCACGACACAGGGCTTGCGCGTCGCCGTGATCGACGAAGAGCGCTGCATCGGCTGTGCACGCTGCCTGCCCGCCTGCCCCGTCGATGCGATCGTCGGTGCCCATCGTTACATGCACACGGTGCTGGCCGAGCAGTGCACGGGCTGCGAGCTGTGCGTCGCGCCGTGCCCCGTCGACTGCATCGCCATGCGGCCGGTCACGGTCGCCGCCGCCGCGCGCTGGACACGGGCGGCGTGATGACGACACGCAACGAGTTTCCGTCGGGGCTGGTCCTCGACGCCCACAAGCAGCCGGTCGCGGCCGAGCCCATCCTCGACGTCGCGCCACCCGCGCGGCTGCGGTTCGCGCTCGACCAGGGCTCCGGCGTCGTGCTCGAACCCGCTGTCGCGGTCGGTGATGTCGTGGCCATCGGCAGCGTGATTGCTCGTCCCAGCGACGACTTCGGCGCGGTGCTGCACGCGAGCGCCTCCGGTCGCGTCATCGCGATCGAGAGCCACGACGCGACGAACGACGACGGCGGTCCGTGCATCGTCGTCGAGAACGACGGTCGCGACACGCCCGACCCTGCGTTGCCACGCGGGCCGATCGACTACACCGCGCTCGACCCCGCCACGCTCGTCGACCGCCTGCGTGAAGCCGGCATCGCGGGCCTCGGCGGTGCCGGGTTCCCGACCGCGACCAAGCTCGCCACGGCGCGGGCACGCTCGGCGCGCCGGCTGCTGCTGAACGGCGCCGAATGCGAGCCCTGGATCTGCTGCGACGACGCGCTGATGCGCGCGGAGGCCGACGACGTCGTGCTCGGCGGCCGCGTGCTGATGCGCGCGCTCGAGGCCGAGAGCTGCGTCATTGCGATCGAAGACGACAAGCCGGCCGCGATCGACGCGCTCCGTGCGGCCGCGCAGTCGGCGGCAGACACGATCACCGTGGAGATCGTGCCTGCCGTGTACCCGCAGGGTGCCGAGCGGCAGCTGGTCACGGCGGTGTTCGGCGTCGAAGTGCCGGCGCGCGGCCTGCCGGCCGACGTCGGCGTGACCTGCCAGAACGTCGCCACCGCCGCCGCGGTTGCCCGCTGGGCCCGCAGTGGCGTGCCGCTGGTCACGCGCGTCGTCACCGTCACCGGCAGCGGTGTGAGCCGGCCGCTGAACGTCCGCGCGCGCTTCGGCACGCCGCTCGCGACGCTCGTCGAGGCCGCCGGCGGCTACCGCGGCGAACCCTTGCGACTGATCGCGGGCGGCAACATGACGGGTCGCGCGCTTGCGACCGACGAGGTCGGGCTCACGAAGTCGATCAACACGCTGTTCGTGGCCACGCACCAGGACCTCGCGGCGCGGCTCGCAGCCGTGGAGGTGGCCTGCATCCGCTGCGGCAACTGCGCGGACGTGTGCCCGGCCGGCCTGCTGCCGCAGGAGATCCATCGAACCGCGCTCGCTCGGGACGCCGACGGCGCCGTGCGTTTTGGCGTCTGGGACTGCATCGATTGCGGCTGTTGCGACTACGTCTGCCCGAGCCAGATCCCGCTGGCGCTCAGGTTCCGCGAGGCACGCGAATGGTTGCGTGAACGCGATCGCGCCGCGGCGCGCGCGGCGGTCGCACGGACACGCCACGAGCGCCGCGAGCGACGACTGCAGGAGGCCGTGGCGGCCGAGCAGCGCGCGTTCGACGTGGCGCGCCAGCAGGCGCGCGGCGAGAGCGCGCCCACGGACCCGGGGACGGCCACGTGAGGTTCGACACTTCGCCGGCACCGCACGTGATCGCGGGTTACTCGGTGCCGCGAGTGATGTTCCAGGTGCTGCTCGCGCTGGTCCCGGTGGCGGTCGTGCAGGTCGTCGTGCTCGGGCCTGGTTTGCTGCTGCAGGTCGCGGTCGCGAGCGTCACGGCATTGGTGTGCGAGGCATTGGCACTGCGTTGGCGCCAGCGTCCATCGTTGCCCACCCTGCGTGACGGCAGCGTGCTGGTCACGGCCGTGCTGCTCGCCTCTTCCGTCACGCCGTTGCTGCCGTGGTGGCTCACCGTGCTCGGTACCGCATTCGCGGTGCTGCTCGGCAAGCATGCCTTTGGCGGCCTGGGGCAGAACCCGTTCAACCCGGCGATGGTCGGTTACGCGATCCTGCTGGTGTCGTTCCCGGCGGAGATGACCCGCTGGCCGGTGCCGTTCGGCGTCGACGACAGCCACGGCTGGGGCGAACTCGCACGCCTGACCCTGACGTCGTTCTACGGTGGTGCCGTCGACCCGGCCTGGGACGGCTACACGGGTGCCACCGCGCTCGACTCGATCCGCAACGGGCTCGAGCAGCGTTACACGATGGCAGAACTGCTCGCCCGCGGCGAGGTCGTCGGCACGCTCGGGGCGCGCGGGTTCGAGTGGATCAACTTCGCCGCGCTCGCGGGCGGTCTTTACCTGATGGCGCGCGGCATCGTGCGCTGGCAGATCCCTGCGGCCGTGCTGGCCGGGCTGTTGCTGCCGGCACTGGTTGCACACGCGCTCGATCCGGGCGCCTACCTCGGGCCGCTCACGCACGCGTTCGCGGGCGCGACGATGCTCGGTGCATTCTTCATCGCGACCGACCCCGTCTCGGCAGCCACCAGCGATCGCGGTCGGCTCTGGTACGGCGCCGGTATCGGCCTGCTCGTGTGGGTGATCCGCACCTGGGGCGGTTATCCCGACGGCTTTGCATTCGCGGTGCTGCTCATGAACGTGGCCGTGCCACTGCTCGACCGCTACACGGTGCCGAGGATCTATGGCCGCGCCCGCGACTGAGCCGGGGCCGCGTCGCGCCGTGCGTGCCGCGGTCGTGCTCGCCGTCGTCGCGGTGGCGGGCTTCGGGCTCATCGCCGTGATGCACGAAGTGACGCGCGACGAAATCGCCGCGGCTGCGCACGAACGCCAGCTCGCGCGCTTTCGCGAGGTGCTCGCGGGCACGTCATTCGACAACGACCTGCTCGCCGACCACGTCGAGGTGCGCGACGCCGAGCTGCTCGGCACGCAGGCGCCAGTGCGGGCCTGGCGCGCCCGCGCCGCGGGCCGGGTCGTTGCGGTCGTGCTCGAACCGGTCGCACCGGCGGGTTACGCGGGGCCGATCCGGCTGCTGGTCGCGATCCGTCCCGACGGCACGGTGCTCGGCGTGCGCGTAACGGAACACCGCGAGACGCCGGGGCTCGGCGATGCGATCGATGCACGCAAGTCGAGCTGGATCGAGCGCTTCGCCGGCAAGGCGCTGGGCCAGCCGCCGGCGGAGCGCTGGAGGGTGCGCAAGGACGGCGGGGACTTCGACCAGTTCACCGGTGCGACGGTCACCCCGCGCGCCGTGGTCGGTGCGGTCGCCAATGCGCTGGTCTATTTCGAACGGCACCGCGACGAACTGCTCGCGGCGCCCGCTACAATCGACGCCCGATGACGCCGGCCGACATCCTTCGCAATGGCTTGAGCGAGCAGAACCCGGGCCTCGTGCAGTTGCTCGGGCTGTGCCCGTTGCTTGCCGTCAGCACGTCGCTCGGCAGCGGGCTCGGGCTCGGGCTTGCCACGCTCGCGGTGCTGGCCGCGAGCAACTTCGCGGCGGCACTGGTCGGGCGGTTCCTGCCCGGGGAGATCCGCATCGCCGTGTTCGTGCTGCTGATCGCCTCGCTCGTGACCGCGGTCGAACTCGCACTCGCGGCCTGGCTGCCGGGCCTGCACGCGGCTCTTGGCATCTTCCTGCCGCTGATCGTGACCAACTGCCTGCTGCTCGCGCGGGCCGAGGCTTTTGCGGCGCGCAACCCGCCGCAGTACGCGCTGCTCGACGGCATTGCGATGGGTGGCGGCTTCCTGCTCGTGCTGGTGACGCTCGGCGCGGTGCGCGAACTGCTCGGTCGCGGCAGCCTCGGCAACGACCTGCACACGCTGCTCGGCTTGCCGTCGCCCGTCGGACTGCACCTGTTCGGCGAGCAGCACGGCTTCCTGCTGGCGCTGTTGCCGCCGGGCGCGTTCGTGCTGCTGGGCCTGCTGCTCGCGTTGCGCCAGTGGCGTCGTGCGCAAAGGGCGGCTCCGTTCGTCGCGCCGGCAACCGCCCCCGCGCAGGTGCCCGCATGAAGCCGACGCAGGTCCGCGAGCTGTTCGAGCGCTTCAAGGCGCTCAACCCCAAACCCGTAACCGAGCTCGAGCACTCGACGCCGTTCGAACTGCTGATCGCGGTTATCCTGTCCGCACAGGCGACCGACAAGGGCGCCAACATCGCGACGCGCAAGCTGTACCCGGTCGCCAACACGCCGCAGGCGATGCTGGCACTCGGGGCCGAAGGGCTTGCCGCATACGTGCGCACGATCGGTCTCTACCCGACCAAGGTGAAGAACATCCTCGCGACCTGCCGGATCCTCGTCGACCGGTACGATGGCGAGGTTCCGCGCGACCGTGACGCGCTCGAGCAGTTGCCGGGCGTGGGCCGCAAGACTGCCAACGTCGTGCTCAACAGCGCGTTCGGCGAGCCCACGATGCCCGTCGACACGCACATCTTCCGCGTCGCCAACCGGCTCGGGCTCGCCCACGGCAACACGCCGCGCGAGGTGGAGGAGCAGTTGCTCGCCGGCGTACCGGCCGAATACCTGTACGACGCCCACCACTGGCTACTGCTGCACGGCCGCTACGTCTGCAAGGCGCGCGTGCCGGACTGCCCACGCTGCCCGGTCGTCGACCTCTGCGAGTACCGCGACAAGACCCTGCCGTTGCCGTCGACACTGCCGCTGTCGCCGCCGGTCGTCGCAAAGGCGCAGCGCAAGGCCGTCGTCAAGACCGCGACGGCCCGACGCAAACCCGTCAAGGCGGGACGCTGATGCCGTTCTTTCACGACCAGGGCCGCGGATCGCTGCGACGCATGTACGTCGAGGCCTGGCGCAAGCATCGAGAGCAGTTGCCGGTCGAGCCCGTCGAGGACCAGATCATCCGCGTCGTCGAACTGCACCCGGAATACGCACCGGTGCTCGAGGCCGGCGACGAGGCGCTCGAGCGCGACTACACGCCCGAGGACGGCCAGACCAACCCGTTCCTGCACATGGGGCTGCACCTCGCGATCCGCGAACAGGTGGCGACCAACCGGCCGCCCGGCATCGCGGAGGTCCATCGCACGCTGGTGGCGCGGCTCGGCGACCCGCACGCGGCCGAGCACGCGATGATCGAATGCCTGGGCGAGGCGCTCTGGCAGGCCCAGCGCGCCGGACGCGCACCGGACGAAGCCGCGTACCTCGAAGCCTTGCGTCGTCGCGCGGGGTCGTAGACCGCCGCGGACGCCCTTTACTTCTTGCCGGTCGTCCGGCGCGGAACGTACAGGTCCGTCAGCGAGCCGTCGAATGCCTCGGCTGCCATCGCGACCGTCTCGGACAACGTCGGGTGCGGATGCACGGTGAGGCCGATGTCGGCCGCGTCCGCGCCCATCTCGATCGCCAGCATGACCTCCGAGATCAGGTCGCCCGCGCCCGTGCCGACGATGCCGCCGCCGAGCACGCGATGCGTCGTCGGGTCGAACAGCAGCTTGGTGAAGCCCTCGTCGCGACCGATCGCGAGCGAGCGGCCGCTTGCCGCCCACGGGAACACGGCTTTTTCGTACGGGACGCCCTTCACTTTCGCATCGGCTTCGGTGAGGCCGGCCCAGGCCACCTCGGGGTCTGTGTAGGCCACGGACGGGATCGCGCGCGCGTCGAAGTAGCGCTTGTGGCCCGCGATCACCTCGGCCGCGACCTTGGCTTCGTGCGTCGCCTTGTGCGCAAGCATCGGCTGGCCGACGACGTCGCCGATCGCGAAGATGTGCGGCACGTTCGTACGCTGCTGCCTGTCGACCGGGACGTAGCCGCGTTCGTCGACGGTGACGCCCGCCTTGTCGCAACCAATGCGCTTGCCGTTCGGCACGCGGCCGACGGCGATCAGCACCTTGTCGTAGACCTGCGCCTCGGGGGCCTTCTCGCCCTCGAACGTGACGCGCAGTCCTTCGGCAAGCGCCTCGACCCGTGTCACCTTGGTGCGCAGCAGGATCGCCTCGTAGCGCTTGGCAATGCGCTTTTCGAGCGGCCGCACCAGGTCACGGTCGCAGCCGGGCATGAGGCCGTCGGTCAGCTCGACCACCGTGACACGAACGCCGAGCGCCGCGTACACGGTCGCCATCTCGAGACCGATGATGCCGCCGCCGACGACCAGCAGCGTGCGCGGCAACTCGAGTTCGAGCGCACCGGTGGAATCGATGATGCGCGGGTCGTCCGGCAGGCCGGGCAGGCGCATCGACTCCGAACCCGCGGCGACGATGCAATGGGCGAAGGTGACGGTGCTCGCCTGGCCGTCGTCGGCCGTGACCACGACCGCGTGCTCGTTCTCGAACGCGGCGACGCCGCGCAGCACGGTCACCTTGCGTTGCTTCGCGAGCGCGGTCAGGCCGCCGGTCAGTCGGCCGACGACCTTGTCCTTCCAGCCGCGGAGCTTCTGCGCGTCGACCTTCGGTGCGCCAAACTCGACGCCGAACGCGGCCATCTCGTGCGCTTCCTCGATGACCCTGGCCGCGTGCAGCAAGGCCTTGGACGGGATGCAGCCGACGTTGAGACAGACGCCGCCGAGCGTGGGCCAGCGCTCGACGAGCGCGACCTTGAGCCCGAGGTCCGCGGCCCGGAATGCCGCCGTGTACCCGCCCGGGCCGGCGCCGATGACCACGACCTCGTAGTCGTACTGCGTCGCCGGTGCGGGTGCAGGCGCTGCCGCTTCGGGAGCCGCACGTCCGGGCGCAGGGCCGGCCACCTCTTCCGCTCGAAGCGGCTTGATCGGCACCGTCGAGAGGTAGGGTTCGCCGCCGAACGGTTCGGTCTGGCGCGGTCCTGGTGCGGCGGGCAGTTCTTCCGCCTTGAGCTGCGGTGCGCCGGCCAGTTCCATGATCATCGTGCCGGTGGCGACCTTGTCGCCGGGCTTGACGACGATCTTCGAAATCGTGCCAGGCATCGGCGACGGCACGTCCATCGTCGCCTTGTCGCTTTCGAGCGTGACCAGTGGCGTGTCCCGCTCGACCGCATCGCCGACCTTGACCAGCAGTTCGACGACCGTCACCTCCGCGGTCGTGCCGAGGTCGGGCAGGCGGATCTCGCGCGTCGGCGTGGTCGGCGGCTTGGTGCCGCTGCCTTCGGTGCTCATGGGATCGCCCTCAGCAGCGCGTCGACGTTCGCGAGCGTGTCCGCGAGGAACGAGGTGAAGCGTACGGCGGCCGCGCCGTCGATGACGCGGTGGTCGTACGACAGTGACAACGGCAGCATCAGCCGGGGCACGAAACCGCCGTCCTGGTAGACCGGCTTGAACGCCGAACGCGAGACCCCGAGGATCGCCACCTCGGGCGCATTGATGATCGGCGTGAATGCGGTGCCGCCGATGCCACCCAGGCTCGAGATCGTGAAGCAGCCGCCCTGCATCTCGGCCGCGCTCAGCTTGCCGCCGCGCGCCTTTTCGCTGAGCTCGCCCAGGTCCCTTGCCAGTTCGAACACGTCCTTGCGGTCGGCGTCGCGCACGACCGGCACGACGAGGCCGTTCGGCGTGTCGGCTGCGAACCCGAGGTGTACGTACTTCTTGTAGACGAGTTCGCCGGCCTCGGTGTCCAGCGACGCGCAGAACTGCGGGAACTGCTGCAACGCGAGCACGCAGGCGCGCATGACGAACGCGAGCGGCGTCAGCTTGATGCCGCGCTCGTTGGCCTGCCCCTTGAGGCCGGAGCGCGTCTGTTCCATCGCGGTGATGTCGGCCTCGTCGAACTGCGTGACGTGCGGCAGGTTGACCCAGCTCGCGTGCAGACGCGGGCCCGAGATCTTCTGGATCCGCGACAACGGCTTGCGCTCGACCGGTCCGAACGCGGCGAAGTCCACCACGGGGACCCGGGGCAAGGCGGCCCCTGCTCCGGTCACGCCCGCCCCGGTGGTCAGCGCACGCTTGACCCAGGCCTTGACGTCCGCGTCGGTGATGCGGCCCTTGGCGCCGGTGCCCTGCACCTTCGCGAGGTCGACACCGAGCTCGCGCGCGAGCTTGCGGATCGAAGGGCTCGCGTGCGCGCGGGAAAAGCCCGGCTCATCGATCACTCCCTCGCCCGCGCGAGCGGGGCCGCCACCCTCGCCCGCGCCAGCGGGAGAGGGACGGGGTGAGGGTCTTGCCCCTTCGCCCACGTCACCGGGTCGGGTTGAGGGTCTTGCCCCCTCGCCCGCAGTCGCGGGAGAGGGTTGGGGTGAGGGCTCTACTTTCCGGCCCTCACCCGCGCTGCGCGCGACCTCTCCCGCCGGTGTGGGAGAGGTGGCAGCGGGAGAAGTGGCCGACATTT
>DATMIB010000164.1:0-11790 GCA_035554635.1 Steroidobacteraceae bacterium
TCGCGACCTACAAGTACGCCCTGCTCATCGCTTTGGTCGATTTGTCCATCGAAAAGGGCGACGACAGTGGCCGCGAACTGACGCTGGGAATCACGGAACTCGCGGACAAGTTCGCCGAGCTCTATTGGCGGCAGGCAGCGCCCTATTCGTCGTCGCCGCTCGGCGGCAGTGGCTTCGTCCTGCATCAGAACTGTGGCAAGCAGGCGGTCGCCATTCGAATGCTCGGCGAAATGCGCAAGTCGTCGCCCAGCCTGTCGGCCGCACGAAGAACGAAGGACTGGCGCCGGCTCGTCGGCCGCATGCGCCGCCTGCTCAAGGACATGCCGTTATGGCGCCTGCAGTTGCTGAGGTCCGAGCGCCTCGAGTTCCTGTATCGACCCGGTCCTGCGTCAGACCAGATCACACTGTTGCCGTGGGTTGGCCACCACCTGAGGCAGCGTGCGCTGCTGATTCGCCGACTGGCGCAAACGGAGTGGCTGGGCTTCCTGCTTTCCCTCAGGCAGAACGCCCCGCTCCTCGGCGAGGCCGTCGGACTGTCGGAGTTCCTGTTCGGCTCGGACCGCGCCGCCGCGCACCGGAAGGTCATCGCCACCCTGCGCGACTTGCAACACGGCAACTGCTTCTATTGCCAGCGTGGCCTGCGCACCGCGACGGCGTTGGATCATTTCATCCCCTGGTCCCGATACCCTCGTGACCTCGCACACAACTTCGTGCTCGCCCATCCGTCCTGCAACGGCGCGAAGAAGGACACCCTGGCCGGCGAGACACACCTCGGCCGATGGACCAAATTCATCAGCGAGAACGACAAAGACCTGTCTAAGGCAGGTCAGGCGGCAGGCCTGCTGGTTTCGCGGCCGACGGTGTTGTCGGTCGCCCGCTGGAGTTACGAATCGGCCGATCGGGCCAACGCCCAGGTCTGGTTGCACGGCGCTCAACAGGCGCGGCTGACCGGCGACTGGCGGCGCCTTCTCTGCGAGTAGCCAAGATCCCAGCATCACAAGGTTAAGAATGTCTCGAACCGCTGGCTGTGGCGCGAACTCGACCTGGAGCGCATCCGCGAGAATGGACTCGATTCAGGGTGTCGCCCCGCCAGCGGCGTGCCGCACGGCGCCACGGCCGCCGCCCGTGCCAACACCAGCCGCGACCGGTCCAGCCGAACATCCGCTGCGCCCACCGTCTCGACCTGCACATCCAGCGGCTCCGCCACATTCGGCGTTGCCCGCATCTGGCACAAAGGTTCGAATGCGCATAAAATATGCGCATCCTTCAACTTCGTGCGGAACTCCGATGTCGGCCAGCAAGAAAGCGGTCAACCTGAGCGTCGACGCCGAGTTACTGCGCGCCGCCCGTGAACGCGACATCAACCTGTCGGCGACACTCGAGCGGGCACTCGAGGCAGCGTTGCGGCAGCACCGCCGCGAGGTCTGGCTGGCCGAAAACCGCCCGGCCATCGCCGCATACAACGAGCAAGTCGAAGCACACGGGGCCTTTGCCGACACGCTGCGCAGCTTCTGACGCGCGGCCAGCCTCATGCCTCAGTTCGCCGTTCACCGCAATCGCAATGCAGCGACCAAGGCGCGATTCCCATTGCTGCTCGACGTGCAGAGCGACCTGCTCGAGGAACTCGGCACGCGCGTCGTGATTCCGTTGACCCCGGCGTCGTCGACTGCGAAGCGAACGACGATGCGGACGCTGATGCCTGTCCTCGCAATCGAGAACCGGGAGTACCTCCTCGTGACCCCGCAACTGGCCGGCATCGCCGCGAAAGAACTGGGCCCTGTCATCGCCGACCTGTCACCGGACCGTACGTCCATCGTCGCTGCGCTGGATCTCCTGATCACAGGGATCTGATCCATGACGGCCGTGACCTTGTCGAGGAACATCACCTTGTAGTCGATCGGCTCGTACGCGGCACCCGCGGGCGCAGTGTCGCCGACGCGAGATCTCCCTTCTTGTCCCTGACGCCGAGCTGATCGACTGAAACCACGTCGTCCGCCAGGAATTTCCCGATTGCGTCCTAGTCGCCCTTCATCCCGGCCGCCGTGGACGTTGGTCGATAATCCCCTCGAAGATCACTTCCTCAGCCGCGCTGCGATCTCTCGCGCCAGCTCGCACCCACCACCAAACCCCAATTCACACGACCGGTTTGCGGCCACGAGAGCTTCGTCATACCTTTCAAGCTGTCTCAGGCTGAATGCCAGTATGTAGGGAGGGCCGCTCCAGTTCGGCGCGAGCTCCATTGCCCGTCGCTCCCATTCGACAGTCGATTCATAGTCGCCAAGATGGAAATAGCTGTCTGCGATTCGTGCCTTGATGGCGGCGACGTCGGCAATCTGGTCGGCCTGTCGAAACCGAACAAGCGCCTCCTGAAACTGTCCCTTGGTGTAGAGCTCCTCGCCGCTCAGCGCGACGCTGACGGCAACGTTCAAGGTTTCATCAAGCAGGTCTCGCCGCGTCCTGATCGTCGCTTTCGGTGGCAGCGGCACACCGATCTCCGCCGCGCGTGCACGACCCGCTTCCAGCCTCGTGATCCCATCCTTTATCGCTGCAATCTCCCTGTTCAACTCTTCCTGAAGGCGGGCGTTTTCCTTTCTTGCACGGTCCAATGCCGCGCGCGACACGATTTCCTTGGCGATTCCGAGACCGCATATGGCAGCGATGCAGATCAGGACGATCCAGCCCCGCTTCGTAATGCGTTGGAAAAGCGGCTCGTCTCCGTCTCGAACACTTTTCCCACCAAATCCCGCGAGGCTGAGAGCGAAGGTGACGAAAATAAGGGCGATGGTCAGCGCCGTAGTCATTCTGTTCTTCGCTGGACGTTGTGGTTTCCACCGATCATTCGTGCCCCACTTAACCTATCCCATCAGCATCTTCATCAGGTTCGGCAGGCCGTGCCCCTGTTGCGCTCGGTCCCGTCCGAGGTTGCTGCACGTCTTCAACAGGCACGTCTTGACGTCATCCGGTCGGCCGATGAACTCAGTCCGCACCGACAGATAGGCCGCGAGGAGCCCCGAGATGTGGGGTGCTGCCATGCTGGTGCCGCTCATCTCGACGTAGTACCTGTCGCGGCTGTTCGCATTTGCATGTGAGTTCAAGCGAGGACGACAGGACACGATCCTTTCGCCGGGGCCGACCACGTCGGGCTTTTGCCGCCCATCGGCAGTGGGCCCACGCGAGGAAAAATACGAGCCGCCATACACCGTCGGCTTCTCGCTGTGTACGGAACCGACGGCAATCGCCTCCTCGAGGTTCGCTGGATCGCCGATGGTCAACGGCATGTTCGTGGCGAGCTCTCCGTCATCCGACTGGAGTACGGCATAGCCCTCGTTGCCCGCGGCTATGACGACCAGGACGCCGTCGCGCCAAAGTCGGAAAAGCTCCCGGCAGAGTGGCGAATGGCCGCACGCAAAGGACCCCGGATCAAAGGCGCCGCCCAGCGAGAGATTGATTCCGTGGATGACCAGTTTCCCCGCCTGGTCGTTCGTGCGGCTGATGTGATCGAGCGCCTTGATGATCCATGAGTCCTGCCCGGAACCCGAGTCGTCGAGAACCTTGAAAGTCGTCAGTTTCGCGCGAGGCGCCGTGCCGAACTGCGGATATCTCCAACTGAGGTCCCGGTACTCGCCCGCGATGATGCCGGCGACGTGCGAACCGTGCCCGTCGTGGTCGAATCCGGACTTCGGCAGTGGGGCCTTGCCCGTCTTTGTGCAGTCATACGACTCGACGATCGTGGAGTGGGTGGCAAAATGTGGGTGCGCTGGAAAGACGCCCGTGTCGAGCACCGCCCAGTGCACGCCCTCACCCAAGGCCGCATACGACGCGTGGGCCGCTCGTGCCTGGAGAATGTCGGGTGCCGCGGCCTCGGCGATCGCGAGCGAATGTTTCGTGAGGTCTCGCCACACCCTGCGCAAGGCACGAATGCTGTGGGGTCCCAAGGTGTCGGCGAGAATTTCCGTTTCGGCACGCGTCAGCGAGGCGGCCACGTAGCGTTCCAGCGGCTCGATCTTGTACTCGTCGACGGCAACGCTGCGGCTCGTCGCCAACTGTTCGATCTTCGAGACGACGTTCTTACGGATGGCCTCCAGCGACGGTTCCTCCGGGCTGACTTCGTCGAGCTCGAGAAGAATCGAATGGCGCTGCTCGGCCGGGGCCGCCTCGAGTGCCCGGGAAACATCGCGGGCAATCACGAACGATCCGACCGGCTGGAACAAGGCAGTCTCGGCGGCGTCCCTGACCGCCATCCGGACCTCGGAGGTCGCCAGGTAACCGGTGGCCGAGTGAGGATCGCGAAGCCCCTCCAGGTTCTCGACCGACGTGTCCACGATCACGGTTGAGCTCGTGCCGTATTCGTTCCTGAGCGTCGCGTCGAGGGCCACGGGGTCGAAACGATCTGCGAAGTTGAGCCAGTTCTTGACGTTCGCCGGCGCCTTCAACTTCTTGACCTTCAGTATCTTCTTGAGCTGGTCCTGGACCTCGGTGATCCCGAGCGGCGAGCCGATCGTCACGAGAAGAGGCACGTCCATGTCTTTGCAGGTCGTCATCAAGGCCAGGTAAGCGATCATCGATCCCTGGCTGTGCGCGATCACGCCGAACGGCCCACCGCCGACGGCCAGGCGCTCTGTGAAAGTCCCGATCATTCGGTCGCGCGCCGCGGCGTCGAAGAAAAGGTCGTAAACGTCCTGCAGGAAAATTCGCGTCAATTGCCGAGTGATCAGTCGACGCACCGGTGCCGGCAGTGGCAGCACCCGCTTTCCGTACGCGCCCGGCGCCCGCGCAGGCTCGACTGTGCTTGCTACCTCGAGCTTGGTGGCAAGGGACCCGAGCACCCTTCGCGCCTCTGGATTGCTCGTGAGCTCCCTGATGTCGTCGTGGATGTCGGCGTCGGTGATCTGCTTCGCAACGATCCCGTTGGGGGCCGACAACGGAGCCAGGGCCGTCACGTCACCCGAGCTGCACATGCCGGCCGCCGGGCGCGGGTAACGCATCCGGTTCACCCAGTATGCGAGGCGACTGCGCTCGCCGAGGTCGAAATCGAACAGCGCCGTGTCCCATTGGCACTTGAGGATTTCCGCGGGAGGCTTGTTGCCAATACCGTGCACGTACACGAGCGACCGGACGCTTTCGTACCGCGCCTCTTCCGTAGCCACTTCGGCGGACTCGATGTCGACGCGTTCGACCCGCTTCGCACCGGCTGGGCGCGGCTTGCGCGCTTTGCGTGTCCTGCCGGTGGACGCCTTCTTGCGGCTCGGTCGAGTGGCCATCGTGATTCCTCCCGATCGTTTTCTTGGTGCAATCAGCCGGCCAACGGAACCTCGGCAATCATCTGGCTGGCGAACGCCAGGAGCCGTTTTTCGAGGTCAGGTTGCAGCTCAATCAGTCGCCCGACGTTGATGTCGTAATTCTCGGTGCTGGCATCCATCGAGACGCTGTCTTTCTGGAACTTGAGGAACAGCACCTGCGTGAGCTGTGCCGAGCCCTTGAGCGTGAATTGCGAAAGCTGCGTGCGCAGCGCGGTGTCCTTGCCGGCGACAGTCGCTATGTTGAATCCGGTCAGCTTCTGCGCAGCCGTCTGCTGCTCGAACACGGTGATCCACGGCTGGTCGTCGCCCACCTTCTTGAGCGCCATCAGGGCAGCTCGCACGACGACCAGCGCCGGCGCAGGCAGTGCAAGCGCTTCGAGGAACTCGATCACCGCCTCGTGCACCTGGCCTTTGCGCTTGTTCTCGAACGTAGTCTGTCGGGTGTCCCCGGCCGGGCTCCAGCCGAGCGGCACCAGTGTCTCGCGATACTTCGCGATCCATTCGGGCGAGCCGCGCCGGGAGGAGACCGCATTGGCCGCGAGTGCGGAAAAGAGCGTCGCGTCCAGGACGGCGCGACGGGTCGGCGGACTGATCCCTTCGTCGAACGTCACGACCTGGGGGCCGTTGACGACGGCGCGCGCGTCGATTTCCGTCGCGCCTCCTTTCTTCTTGAAAGTACCCGGGGGCGTTGGAGGCGGCGTCGGCAGCTTCGCCTCGGCGATGAACTCACGGGCTTTGCTCAGTTCCATCACGGCTCCCTCCGCGTGAGGACGTCTTGCCGTCGAGGCAAGAGTCCCGTGGATCGCTTACCGGGGTCTGGACGTGGATGCTGTGCGTTTGCCAGGGTGTTTCGCCGCGGCCTTCCTGCGCGCGGTGGGCGCTGTCTTCCTGGTCGCGGTCTTCCCAGCCGCAGTCTTCCTGGCCGCGGTCCTCTTGGTCCCGGCCCTCCTGGCCGCAGACTTCTTGCGCTTGGGCACGGACTCTCGCAGCACCGTCTTCTTCAATTGCGGTTTCGCAACAGCCCGTAGCCGGCGAATGGCGCGTGCGGCCAATGCCGGGGGAGCGTTCTCCTGAATGACGCGAAGCATCACTGGCTCGGCGCGCGCCGCTGCGTCATTGATTTTCTGAAACAGCGCATTGAAGGCCGCCCGACTGGCGCCAATGACCTCGTCGCCGTCGGACCACTGTTGGCCGACGAGTATGCAACCGAGCGTGTTGGCCGGTGCGTTGCCCGGATGTATGCGTACGCCCTCGAAATTCGGGACGTCGCACAGCAGGGGCAAATTGCGCTTGAAGCGCGGCGAGTAGGTGATGTCGATCCGGTATTCGCCCGCGGGAATCGCCGTCTCGCCATACACCTTGTTCGTGCGGATTCCGTCCTCGAGCGTGTAGCACTCGAATCGTCCATCGACGTACATGCGCCCGATCGTGCAACCGGAGCGGTACTGCAGGCGTTCCAGACGAAGTTCCATCTCGGCACCCTCCCCTGGTGTGAAATGGACAGCGCGTGCCGTCGAAGCGGGATCTCGCGCCGATTTTTTGGCGCGGTGCATCAACTCCCGCGCGGCTTCCCATGCCTGGTCTTACTTCGAACCTTGTCGATTTAGCTTGCGCCTAACATTCGGCACGCGCAAGAAGCAGCGGTGACTCGGAGCCAGACCCTCTCCCGCTTGCACGGGAGAGGGATTGGAGGCAACGCGAAGCCGCCTCACCGGCTCCCCACCGGCCTCAGATAATTCTTCGCCACCGATTGCGCCGTGCGGCGTCCTAACCGTCGCACCGTCATCGTTCGAGCAGCGGAAGTGCATGCCACCTTGCACGCGCGCGTCCTGAGCTCGTGCACCGACTCGTACGAGCGCCACGATCGCGTACGGCTTGTAGCGCCCCTCGATTGCGACGACGGCGTCGTACATCGCGAGGTGCACGGTGGCGAGGTGGACGGACGACAGCGTGCGCTTTTCCTCGGGCGTGACTGCCGGGTATGTCACGCTCGGCGTCGCCGTGCGTGCGGGACCGCGTTAAAGCCCCGAACTCGGGCGCGATGTCGTTTACGAGTTCGGCAGCGGCGCGGAGTCCAGTTCGAACGCTACGAAGGCATGCCAAACGTCGACGCCGACGGCATTTCGACGGCTGGCGGTGCGCGCGCCGCATGGTTCGAGGACCCGGAGGGCAACATCCTCGCCATCGTGCAGACCCTGGAGCAGTCGGAACCTGCCGGGACGCGGCCGCCGAGCGCTTGAGCAACAGCAGCGCGAGGGGCTCCGTCCGGCACCGCGTTGTGCTACAACGGCGCGCGAGTAGCGGGACATGGACGTCCAAGGGATGCCGACGCGTCGAGTTCGCGCGCGCCAACCGAGGCGCGGCTGGCGCAGCGTTGCCGTCGTTTGCGGCACCGCCTTCCTGATCCTGCTCGTCGCGCTGCTCGCGACGTTGCTCGAACCGGTGCTGCTCGATCCCACGGCCGGCTACGCCCACCGTCAGCGCCTCGCGCGCGTCGAACCCCAAGCCCGGGTGCGACATGGCTCGAGCGTGGTGACCGAGCTGCGTCTCGTGACGGACAGTGGTCTGGCCGTCGAGCTGGCCGTGCGAATGCCCGACGGGCCCGTCGGGCCACGCCCGACCGTGCTGCTGCTCGGCGGCAGGCAGACGGGCCGCGATGCTGCCCGCCTGGGTGGCGACGTCGAGAGCGTGGTCGTGGCCGCGCTCTCGTACCCGTACACCGGCGATCCCGAGGTGCCCGCGCTGTTCAGGCTGCAGGAAATGCAGCGTGCGTTGCTCGACACGGTCCCGGCGATCCTGCTGGCGACGGACTACCTGCTCGCCCAGCCGTATGTCGACGCGCGCCGCTTCGAACTGATCGGCGTCAGCCTCGGCGCCTTCCTGGTCAGCCCGGCCGCCGTGCTGGAGCCCCGCATCCGCCGGCTCTGGCTCGTGCACGGTGCGGGCCGGCCCGCCACCGTCATCGAGTTCACGTTGCGTGACGAAGTCCGGCTCGCGCCGCTGCGCCGGATGCTCGCAAGCTTCCTGAACGTCATCGCCGGCGGCGACCATCTCGCGGCTGAGCGATGGGTCGGCCGCATGTCGCCGCGGCCGGTCGTGGCGATCAACGCGAGGAACGACGAACGCCTGCCGCGCGTGAGCGTCCAGGCGCTGCATGCGGCACTGCGGACCCCGTCTCACGTCATCTGGATGGACGGCCCTCACGTGCGACCCGACCGGCCCGAGGTCATCGATACGCTGCGCACGTTGCTGCTGGGATGCGTACTCGACGACGGCGCGTCCGCCGGGGACGCCGGCCCGTGCCCGACGGCATCCTCGCAGGCGCAGGTTCCGCCGCGGGCCCGTTAGCGAGGCGGCGTCAACGCGTTGCGCTCATTCGACGCGCCGCCGTTACAATCGCGGGCATGGTCACGCGCAAGAAGGTCGAACCGAACCAGCAGCGTCTCGATCAAGTGGTCGCCGATGCTCGCCGCGCCCGGGACGAGCGCGAAAAGAGCTACCGCGGCCAGGCGCTCAAGATGTATCCGTGGATCTGCGGCCGCTGCGCGCGCGAGTTCGACCACACGAACGTGCACGAGCTCACGGTCCATCACAAGGACCACAACCACGACCACAACCCACCCGACGGCAGCAACTGGGAGTTGCTGTGCCTGTACTGCCACGACAACGAGCACCAACGGCAACTGGAGCGCCATGGTGGTCGTACCGTCGGAAGGGACGACGACGCAGGCACACGGGCGACGCACACGCCGTTTGCGGACCTTGCGTCGCTGATGAAGAAGCCCTGACGACCTGATCGCCGGCGTCAGCCTGCCAGCATCTGCTCCGACTGCCCGTTCGCGCACCGATTCGCGGCGGGTCGTTGCCGGCGTCAGGTCATCTCCGCGGGCGGCTTGTCGCGGTGGAGGAAGCTCGTCACCCGCTGGATGGAACCGAACAGGCCGGCGACGCCAGCGAGCGTGGCCGCGACGATGTGCATCGCACTGCCCGCGAGCCACATCAGCAGCACCGCGACGATGACGACCAGCACCAGCAGCGGCGTGCGCAACTGGCTCCAGAGCGTGTGGGTCGCGTCATATCTGAGCCGATCGAACGATTCGTCGAGCGCCACGGTACGGACAAACTCGGCGAAGCCGGGCTCGACGATACGCGGCCACGGCGCCAGGGTGAGATAGCCGCGCCGCAGGAGCCGTTCGATCACCGGCTGGTTCTCCGGGTTCGCGAACTGGCCGTACGCGAGCTGATGCACCAGGAACTGCTCGTCGGTCTCGAGCGCATTCCACATGCGCTGATAGATGTGACGACAGTTCACCGCACGCCAGTCCGCCTCGTCCTTGGAGGTCATCGGATCCTTCTTCTTGAGTTCTAGGAGATCGAGCTCCGCATCCAAGAGCTGCGAAACATCGCGCTGGTCGGCTTCTGACGGTGTGAAGCGCGACGTGAACGGAATGCGGATGCCAAAGAGCCTCCGCGCGGCCAGCGCCGACATCAGCGTGATCAGCAGAATGCAGACGAGGGAGATCCAGATCGGCACCCAGAACCTGCCCGTCGCGTAGAGCTTGTCGAGATCTTCGTCACGACACAGGTCCGGCCCGACTTGCAGCCCGCCCGACTTGCAGCGCCGCGGGACGTTGAGATCGTCGTCCAGTGCTGCCAGGGGAAAGCCGACCCGAGTCGGCACGCCATTCTCGCTCCGGAGCCATGCGCGCACGGCAATGGCATCGTCACACCCGGCTCGGTCACGCGGCTGAGCCCGCGGCGCCACTCCTCCCGCTGCTCTTCCTCCTCGGGATGGATCGGAAGCCGAGATCTCTGTGCGTCGGGACTCCGTCGATGCGCCTAGCGCTTGCCCTGGCGCTTGTCCCTGCACCGGACTTTGCACGATCGGGCGTTGCACTTGTCGCGCCGTGGAAAGTGACCAGATCAGGCGGGAAATCCTTCCCAGGGTCGGCGGCCCGCATTTCGCCAGCCATGGGGTGGGTTCGACGTCTCTCACCAGCCACATGTCGAGCCCGTCACCTTTGACCGGCGGCTTAAACCCTGGGACGGGCAGGCGCCGGCTGCGCTCGGCGGCAGCGTGCGCGGTGAGCGCGGTGCGGGAGAAACGCTGCTGGTCACGACTCAGCGTATGCCGGCGCTGCTCCTCATCGCCGAGCGCGTCGGCGAGTTCGTCCCGGATGACTGCGCGCACCGACGTATCGTGATAGGCGGTCGCAAACAGCACCGTCGGCAGCGCCGACCCAAGCACGAGCAGGCCGAAGACGCACTGCACATAGTTGCGCCTGTACGAAGTCAGGCTCGGCGTATCAGCCTCGGGAAACCACCGGCGTCTCAACCACCGCATGCCCCACGCCAGCAGTCCTGCGACTGCGAGCACGACCGACACTTCCCACCAGTCGAGCCTGTTCAGCCGGCCGACCAGGACGACTGCGAGAGCGAGCAGCAGCAACGTGAGCCACCAGGCAAGTCGCTGGTAGGAATCGCGCGCGCGCCATTTTGGCCAGATCCACTTGAGCACGACCTGGTCGGCTCGCGCCGGGAGCGCGAGGACAAATAGCGCAAGCGCAAGCGTCACCACGATGACCAGAGCGAAGTAGGACGCCAGTGTCGCGACCGCAGTCTGCAGCACCATGTCGTTGATGCCGTCCGTGGGGTAGAAAACGACGATGCCCCACGGCGCACCGGCCGCAGGTCGATAGAGGAACCGATGCGACGCAGCCAGGTACCGCCCGCCGAAGTGGTCCTCCGCCAGTACCCGATGAAGACTCCATGCCGATGCTCGCCGCTCCATGGCGGCCGCAAGAGAGGAGTTGTGCTCGGTCTCGACGAGCAGGTTCTCGGCGAGGCTCAGGCGCTCCCGGCTGTGGAACAGCACGGCACCGCTGCGACTGTCGAATACCGCGAATCGCAGCAGCGGTGGACGCAGGGCCTGCGTAAGTCCATAGACGCGCGTGTCACCGGTCACCACGCCCAGTCGGTAGCCCCGTTCGTCGTCCAACGGTATGGCCAGCTGCAGCACCCGCGCAGCGTCGGTGCGGTTGAACAGCCGCTGGGCGACGTAACGGTGCGCGTGCTCCCGTGCATGGATGAAGGTTTCGCCCCAGAGCGTGTCGGTCTTCCACTCCTCATGCTGCATGATCGCCTGGAAATACTCCCGGTCGTGCACATCGAGCTCGCTGATCAAGGCGGGGGCGAAGTAGCCCAGCGTCAGGCCATAGCTCTTGCCCTCGGCGTTCAGTGGCGCCGCTGAACGAATCGGCGACCAGTCGTCCGGCGCACCTGGCGAGCGATACCATTTCAGGGGAGCGAGGCAGTCGCTGCGCGGCAGCACGCACACGACATTGCCGAGCGGGAACGCCTCCGGGACCTGCCGTGTCGCCCGCATTGTTTCCTGCACGATCGCCTTCGTGAAGGGCGCGTACGGCCTGTATTGCCGCCCGAGCTGCTCGAGGACATGGAGGCCTGCATCCAGTTCGTCGACCAGTACCTG
>DATMIB010000165.1:0-22010 GCA_035554635.1 Steroidobacteraceae bacterium
GCGAAAGTGCTGGATGGAACGCGGCCGCTTCCGGTTCGGGAGAGGCGCTCAAGAAGTGTCGCTACGTGGAACAGCGAGCGGTGGCTCAGGCAACTAAGGGCGTTCGGAGTTCATCCGGGCCCGTCGGATTGCGATTTCCCGACCGGTAAATGGGTTCGTTGGACCCGTCGCGGGATGTCGTCAAATCCTCGCTGAAAGTCGCACGACGTCGCATTGAACCGGTCGCAAGCCCTTCCACATCGGCGTATGGCAAACGCCTTGTTGTGCGACGCTTGGTCGCACGAAATACCGAAACCCACAACGATTGCTCCAGGGACGGAGACGAGGAGCAAGGGCGAGGACAGGTGAGTCCTCGCCCTTTTTTTTATCCCCGTCGGCATTTGCCGGCCCAGCGGAAAGGGCTCCGCTTCCTGCCGATACGACCGCTTCACGCCGGATCGTGAAATCGACCCTGCACCTCGAACGTCATCCCGGAGCCGTTCGAGCCGCGTTGTGAGCTGAAGTACAGGCGCGTTCCATCAGGGCTGAAGGCGGGCCCGGTCACTTCCGAACGATCATGCCCCACGACCTGAAGGAGAGGCTTGAACTCGCCGTCCGGCAGGATGGCGACGATCTGCATGCTGCCCCCGTCCTCGGCCACCAGCACGTCCCCGCAACACGAGACGGTGATGTTGTCCACGCCGAGCAGCGGCGGATCACTCAACGCGCGGCCATCGTAGAGCACAGCGATCGTCGAGGAATTCGTATCGTATTTCCAGACCTGCACCGTGCCCTTGGTCGAGAAGAACACGGTCCCGCGATGGAACCAGATGCCCTCGCCGCCCTGGAACGCCGTGCTTTCCGGCACCTGTTGGCGCGTCGGTGTACCACCCCGTACCTCCGGATCGGGCAACCGGTGCCAGACGACGCCGCCGCCGCTCACGACCTGTGCGACCTCGAGTGTTCCGGAGGAGAGAATCGGATGTCCGAGTGGCGTCAAGCGCTCCGGCGTGAAGCGATAAAGACGTCCGTCGGGCAGGTCTTCGGTCAGGTAGATCTGCTGCCGCACGTCGTCCACCGCCGCTGCCTCGTGCGTGAACACGCCCAAGGCGGGCCGCGCCACCGCGCTGCGTTCGCCATAGGGATCCGATTCCCAGATCCTGCCTGCCGAGTGCTCCTCGCCGGACAGCCACGAGTGCCAGGGTGTTCCGCACCCGGCGCAGTTGGTGTCGGTGCCCGAAAGAATGGGGTACGCGGAGAGCAGCGTTCCATCCGCTGCAAAGCGGATCGCGCCCGCGCCGCCGGAGCCTGATGAGACTTCACTGTTCGAAACGTAGATCCATCCGCTGTCCGGTGTGATGAAGGTCGCGCCGCCGTCCGGCGCCCGGTGCCAAACGTAGTCGGAGCTGCCAACTCGCTGGCCCGAATGAGCAATGACCCTCGACACGAATCCTTGCGGAAGACGAAGTCCGTTCGCATCCGGAGTGTCGGCAAGAGGGCCGATGTCCGCAATGCGCGATTGCAGGGTCGGGTACGGTGGCACCGTCCTCGGCACGAAGTAGTCGGGTGGCGGAGATGCGGCCGGGGGAGGGGGCGCGGGCGCGACGGGCTCGGCCCCTCCGCTGCCCGAACCACCGCAGCCCGACAGCGTGGGGGCGGCCATCAGCGCCGCAAACGTGGACATTCCCTGGCAAAGCAACGCGCGCCGGGAAATGTTGTTGCGGATGGTCACGGCAGCAGTCTCCTTTGCGAGCCATAAACACTTGGAACGAGTGAAGCGCCGCGCCTTGGGAACACACGGTCAACCAGGCGACGCGACAGGCGGCAGCTTGCCTCGCCCGGTGGGTGCGGTCCGGCAGTGCATAGCGACACGGCCTGTAGGCCATACGGACAGCGCCATTCCCGATTTCGGCGCCCTTCCGATGCTCTTTCAGCGGAGCTCGTGCGTTTCGCGCAGGCGCCGCTCGGTCGGCGGAGCAGAGTTGGCGAATCCCGACCGACCCGGAGGCGCTATACGGGTGACTGGAACGACCCCGACCGCTGCCGCCCACCGAGCCGGGCGAGCAACCCGCTCGCGAGCAGCGCGAGCAACGCAAAGTTCGACGAGCCGCCGCCGCCACCGCTACCGCCACCGTTGGCGGGCGGAGTGCTCGTGTCGTTGTCGTTGATCGTGACCGTCAGCGTGCTCGAACCGTCGAGTGCAGCGCCGGCGAATGCAGACAGCGTCAGGGTCAACGTCTCGCTGCCCTCGACGCTGGTGTCGTCGGCGACCGGAATCGAGACGACCTTGTCTGCCATGTCCCCGGCCGCCCAGTTCAGCACGCCGCTGGCGGGCGTGTAGTCGACGCCTTCGGTCGCCGAGCCGCCGGCGGTCGCGTAGTGCACGCTGACGGCACCGGTGCGGCCGAGCGTTCGCTGCACGCGGACTTCGATCGAGCCGCCGTTCTCCGCCGACGCATGTGACAGCTCCGCGAAGCCGATCTGCCCGCTGCCGGCGTCGAGGTTGCGTGTTCGATCGCGCAACACGAACAGGCCGTTCTCGATGTCACTGACGAGCACGTTGCCCGACGGCAGGAACGGATAGATGCCCCACGCGCCGTCGGTGCCCGGTCCGTTTGCGCTCGGTGTGACGTAGTTGTCGAAGTGCGCAATCTCGACGAGCGCGTTCGGATTCGCCGCGTCGTAGACGACGATGCCGCGCCGATAGTGCGAGACGTAGTAGTTCGTCCCGCGCATGTAGCCATTGTGGTCCGTCGCCGTCGTCGGACCCGTGTGGCTGACCTGCACCGTGGGCGCACGCAGGTCCGTCAGGTCCAGCGTGTACAACCGGGTCGGCAGGCCGAGCTGGATCTCCTCGAGCTCGTCGTGAAAGATCAGGTGCGAGGCGTTCGTCGTCGGCCAACCCGAATGAATGTAGCGGTTGCCCGGGTTCGTCGCGCTGCCGAGCAACGCGGGCTGGGCCTTGTTCGTGACGTCCCAGAGCTCGACCTGATCGACGTTGAAATCGACGAGCACCTCGCACGGGTCGTGGCCCGGCGCGCACTGCGTGGCGCGAGCGCCCGTCACGACGAAGCTCGTAGAGTCGTGCATGTAGCGCGTCGTCGAAGCGCCGCTCACGAACTGCGGCGACGCCGGGTTCGCGAGGCTGTACGCGCGCCAGGCGCCGCCGTTCAGGTTGCTGCCGGCGACGTAGAGCACCGGCGTCAATCCGGGCAGTGCCACGTTCGTCGCGTAGTCGATGTTCGAGACGTACAGCGTGTGCTGCGATCCGGTGTCGAGGTTCGTCGACGCGAGCGCGGCCGCCTGCGGCAGGCCGGACAGGTCGATCGTCTGTATGCCGCTGTTCGCCGCTTCGGTCGTCACGTACGCGTACGCGCGCCACCGGCTGGTGGCCGTGTCGCGGACCTGGTAGACCTTCACTTCACGCCACGGCGACTCATTGCCGGGAATCGTGGCGACCTCGCGCGGATTTACGGGATCCGTGACCTCGACGATCGCCGTGCCGTTGCGGAGACCGATCACCGCGTACTCACGGTTGTCGTTCAAGTCGACGAAGCCCCAGACGTTGGCGGCCGACACCGGACGGCTGGAGAATTGCGCCAACGAGACTTGCGAGTGGAAATCCAGGTTGCGGCACGAAAACTGTCCGGCCACGCCCTGCACGCAGGTGGCGGGGGCGGCTTGCGTCTTCTGGAGCGCCGTCCCGGCCGCGAACGAAAACTCGCCGCGGCGGGCCGCCATGACGCTCTCGGCCCAATGGAAACCGCGCACGGCGAGCGCGGTGCGGTAACGTGCGTCGACGCCGGTCACGATCGACTGCACCTCGCGCGGCCGCGACTCGTAGTAGTGATCGGCGTCGCCATAGCCGCCCGTCGCGTGCACGGCCCCGTACAGGAAGGTCTCCGGATCGACGCCGCGGAGGTCGAAGATGCCGGCGCCGACCTTGAGCGTGTTGCCGGGCTCGGCTCGTTCGAGCGCGTACTGGATCGAGACGCACGGCGCATGGTGATCGAGGCAGGTGCCCGCATCGACACCTCCGGGCTGCACGAACCGCGCTCCAACGCTCTCGTCGTGGGAGGCCGTGGCGTTCGCGGCGATTGCGAGCAGCGCCAATCCCAAGGTGCGGGGCATCGACGCGATTCCTCCGTGTAACCGTCGCTGGGTTCGGCCGCCTCGAGGGCGCGGTTCTACGTCAAGCGTATGGCGCGGCGATCGGTTCTACAACGGGAGGAATTGCCGGACGTCGGGACACGGTCGCCCTCTTGCCAACGTATTGCCTGGCAACTCCACGCCCGCAGCGACGCCCGCCGTCTCGCTCACTTATCCCGCAGTCGGGCGATGAACCGTTCTTGAGCGCTCTCCGCTCACACGCGCAATGCCTCGACGACCAGTGCGAACGCGGGTGAATGCTGCCGCCGGCTCGGGTAATAGAGGTGGTACCCGGGGAACGCCGGGCACCAGTCCGCGAGGACGCGCACGAGGCGCCCTTCCTCGATGTGCGGTGCGAATTCGTCCTCCGGCAGGAAGGCGATGCCGAGCCCACCCAGGGCCGCAAGCACGATGTGCGGTGACGTGTTGCAGGTCACCTGGCCGTCCACGCGCACGTTGAGCTCGCGGCCGCGCCGCTCGAACTCCCAGACGTAGAGCCCGCCACGGGTGGGAAAGCGAATGTTGATACAGCGGTGACCGGTCAGGTCGCCCGGGGTCCTCGGGATTGGCCGGTTCTCGAAATACGACGGCGCCGCGACCGCGGCCATCCGGAGCTTCGGGCCGATCGGCACGGCGATCATGTCCTTGTCGATGCTCTCGCCGAGCCGGACGCCCGCGTCGAACCGGTCCGCGACGATGTCCCGGAAGCCGTAGCTCACGTCGAATTCGAGGTGGATGTCGGGGTAGCGGTGCAGCAGCGGCGTCAGCTTCGGCAGCAGCACGGTGCGCAGGACGTGGTCGACGCTCGTGATGCGCACCGAGCCCGCGGGCTTGTCGCGCAGTGCCGTGAGCGCGTCGAGTTCGGCCTCGATCTCGTCGAAGCGGTTGCCGATCGCCTGCAGCAGCCGTTCGCCCGCCGCCGTGGGCGACACGCTGCGCGTGGTGCGGGTCAGCAGCCGGATCTGCAGTCGCTCCTCCAGCCCCTTGATGGCCTGGCTCAGCGCCGACTGCGTCACGCCGAGGATCGCGGCGGCCCGCGTGAAGCCGCCCTCCCGCGCGACGGTCACGAAGGCGAGCAGATCGTTGAGGTTGCGCCGGGCCATGCGCGAGTCTCGCATGTCATATTGATTAGCGCACCTAATAGGGTAATGCACAAACCATTATCTAGTCGTCGTGATCGGCGGCAGCGAGAATGCGCGGCGTCCGCCCCCCGAAGCTCACCCTCCGGAGAATCCGATGTCCGTACGAGCCTATGGCGCCCTCGCTGCCGACGCCCCGCTGGCACCCCTGCAGATCGTCCGCCGTGCGCCGGGTGCGCACGACGTGCGCATCGACATCGCTTACTGCGGCATCTGCCATTCCGACCTGCACCAGGTTCGCGCCGAGTGGGCGGGCACGGTGTACCCGTGCGTTCCGGGCCACGAGATCGTCGGCCGGGTGTCGGCCGTCGGCGCGCACGTCGAAGGCTTCAAGGTCGGTGACCTGGTGGGCGTCGGGTGCATCGTCGACAGCTGCAAGCACTGCGAAGACTGCGAGAGCGGTCTCGAGAACTACTGCGACGACATGGTCGGCACGTACAACGGCCGGACCGCGGACGCCCCCGGCCACACGCTCGGTGGGTATTCGCAGCAGATCGTCGTCCACGAGCGCTACGTCCTGCGCGTCCGTCATCCCGAGGAGCAGCTGGCCGCAGTGGCGCCGCTCCTGTGCGCGGGCATCACGACGTACTCGCCGCTGCGCCGCTGGAACGTCGGGCCCGGCAAGAAGGTCGGGGTCGTGGGCATCGGCGGCCTGGGCCACATGGGCGTCAAGCTGGCGCGGGCCATGGGGGCTCACGTGGTCGCGTTCACGACCTCCGAGCGCAAGCGGCAGGCGGCGCTCGACCTGGGGGCGACGGAAGTCGTCGTCTCGCGCAACGCCGACGAAATGGCGGCGCATGCGCAGAGCTTCGACCTGATCCTCAACACGGTCGCGGCCCCGCACGACCTGGATGCGTTTCTCGTCCTGCTGAAGCGCGACGGAACGATGGTGCTGGTCGGTGCGCCCGCCACGCCGCATCCTTCGCCCGGAGTCTTCAACCTGATCATGAAGCGTCGCGCGCTGGCCGGATCGATGATCGGCGGCATTCCGGAGACGCAGGAGATGCTGGATTTCTGCGCGGAGCATGGCGTCGTCGCCGACATCGAGCTGATTCGCGCCGACCAGATCAACGACGCGTACGAACGCATGCTCGAGGGCGACGTCAAATATCGTTTCGTGATCGACAACGCCACGCTCGCGGCCACGGCGTAACGCGGTCCTTCCGAGGGAGCAGCCATGAAGGATTCCGTCACACGCGTCGCCGACAACGTGACCTCCCGTCGACGTTTCATCCAGGGCGCAACGCTTGTCGGCTCGGCAGCGCTCCTCGGCGCGGGATCTGCACGAGCAACGTCCACGACGAGCCCGGGATCACCGATGGGGCTGACACGGGAGTGGGACAAGACCTTTCCGCGCAACGAGAAGGTCGACCACCGGAAGGTCAGCTTCCGGAACCGCTACGGCATCACGCTGGCGGCGGACCTGTACCAGCCGAAGGACATCCGCGGGAAGCTGGCCGCGGTCGCGGTCAGCGGTCCGTTCGGTGCCGTGAAGGAACAGTCCTCGGGTCTGTATGCGCAGACCCTGGCCGAGCGCGGATTCGTCACGCTGGCGTTCGACCCGTCCTATACCGGCGAGAGTGGTGGTGAGCCCCGCAACGTCGCCTCGCCGGACATCAACACCGAGGACTTCAGCGCGGCCGTGGACTTCCTCGGCCTGCATCCGACCGTCGCCCGCGAGCGTATCGGCATCGTCGGCATCTGCGGCTGGGGTGGCATGGCGTTGAATGCCGGCGCCGTGGACACACGCATCAAAGCCGTCGTGGCGAGCACCATGTACGACATGACCCGCGTCATGTCGAAGGGGTACAACGACAGCGTGACCGCCGAACAGCGCTCGAAGACGCTCGAACAACTGGCTCGGCAGCGTTGGGAGGACGCCGAAAAGGGTGCGCCGGCCTACGGGCCGAGGATGAATGAACTCAAAGGTGGCGAACCCCAGTTCCTGGTCGATTACCACGACTACTATCGGACGCCACGCGGCTTCCATCCACGTTCCGTCAACTCGAACGGCTCGTGGACGCGGACGACCCCGCTCTCGTTCATGAACATGCCGATCCTGACCTACATCGCGGAAATCGCACCGCGCCCCGTCTTGTTCATCCATGGCGAAAAGGCGCACTCGCGGTACCTCAGCGAAACTGCCTACGCGGCCGCCGCCGAGCCAAAGGAATTGATGATCATCGAGGGGGCGAACCACGTCGATCTCTACGACCGCCCCGACCGCATTCCCTTCGGTCGGATCGCCGCGTTCTTGCAGGAAAACCTGAAGTAGCGGCGCGATACGCGCGAACGAGGCAGCAAGTTCGGCTGCCGGTGATATCGGCCGTTCGAGCAGAGCAGCGCGGATCGCGCATCCACGGTGGGTTGCGTACCAACCTGCGACGGCAAACGCACGACCCGACCCCACGGCTACGACATGCGGGAGGCGCCCTTCATTTCGGGTGGCGGCGGCCGATTTCATGCCTGAGCGCCCGGATCGACGATGGTCGATCCGTCGGCTTCGAACATTCGTCGGACTGAGTCCCGGGTGATCCGACGCGTCGGGCGGTCATTGACCCCGGGCCCCGGCTCCCACGTTTACCCCGACTCCCGACCCGCGCGTGCCGAAGCCCGCCCCTCTTCGGTGCGATCCGATTGATCCATTCCCAATGTAGTTGTTCCCGATTGATCCTGTTCTTCCTCCGGCCCAACGTCGAAAATTCCGCTCTGAAACACTGATAACCCGGCGTCACGCTGACGTGGCAGCCCGCTTTCCAACGCACACAGGTAAGAACACCCATGACCCGATCCGTACTCGCTGGCGCAATCGCGCTGACCCTCGTTGCGCCGGTGGCCGCCATCGCACAGAGCAACCCGGAGCTCGAGGCACTCAAGGCGCAAGTCGCGGCGCTCAACCAGAAGATCGTGGACATGGAGGCCCGCGAGGTCGAAAAGGCCAAGGTCGCGAAGGAAGCTACCGCCGCGCCGGCCCCCACCGCCAAGGAAGCCAAGCCAGCGTCCAGCTGGACGGACAAGGTCGCCGTCACGGGCGACTTCCGCTACCGCTTCGACGGCATCGACGAGGAAGGCAAGGACTACTCCGGCAAGCAGAGCCTGCGTGCCCGGCTCAACGTCAACGGCAAGATCAACGACACGACCAACGTCGTGATGCAACTCGGCACGGGCGGCTCCAATCCGCGCTCGCAGGAAGCCACGCTGAGCGGCGACGGCAGCGCCAAGGAAATCACGCTGCGCCAGGCGTACGTGAACTGGAAGCCGCTGCAGGACTTCGCGGTCACCGCCGGCAAGATGCCGACGCCGTGGACCGTCAACCCGATGGATTACTTCCACGACACCGATTACTACCCGGAAGGCATC
Organism: Steroidobacteraceae bacterium; assembly: GCA_035554635.1. GTDB lineage: Bacteria > Pseudomonadota > Gammaproteobacteria > Steroidobacterales > Steroidobacteraceae > RPQJ01. The sequence continues at coordinate 8,628 of DATMIB010000165.1, forward strand.
GCCGTGAAGTACGGCGCCGCGACCGGTTTCCATGCCTCGGGTTTCTGGACGCAGATCGCCGAGCGCGGCAGCTTCAGCGACGAATCGTCGATGCTCGGCGCCCAGGTCGGCTACGCGAACGACCTGTTCTTCGCCAACGTCGCCTACCAGGACTTCCAGCGCATGCAGGGCTACAACCCGTGCTACACCGGCAGTAACTGCAACGGCAACACGCTCGTGGGCGGCCTGCTCGCGAACGACTACAACCTGATGCAGGCCCGCGCTGGCGTGAAATTCGCGGGCGTCACGGTGTTCGGCTCGTGGGACCAGAACCTCGAGGCCGATGTCGAAGACACGGCGTACAGCCTCGGCGTCATGTACGGCAAGGTGGCGGACACCGGTTCGTGGTCGGTCGGGGCCTTGTACCAGGACGTCGAAAAGGACGCCCTCTACGGGGGGATGCTCGACGCGACGTTCGCCGGCGGCAAGACCGCGCACGACGGCTACGTCCTGACCGGCGCCTACGGCCTGTCGAAGAACTGGTCGGTCACCGGCTTGTGGTTCGTCAACAGCGTCGACAAGACCGGCGCCGAGCACGACTACGACCGGTTCCAGGTCGACCTGCTCTGGAAGTTCTGAGGAACTCGCCCACGCGGAGCGGCCGCCATCCGGCGGTCGTCTCCGCGGAGACGACCGCGGCGGCCAGATGGCCGGACTACGGCGACGACCTCACGCGCCGTTGAAGTGGACGGTGCCGAACCCCGCGATGTCGTAACCACTGCGATGGCGACATCCGACTCCGTGACGGCCCGTTCGGCCCACGTCACGGCCCCCAAAGCTCCACAGGACACGGTGACGTGCGCTGCACCGCGCATCGCCAGCTTTTGCGTGACGCGTTCTCCTGGCGTCCGGGCCTAGCCGGCGACGGCAATCATGACGTCGGACGCCTTGACCACCGCATGGACCTCGGAGCCGACCTTCAGCTTCAGCGCTTCGGCACTCTGCTTGGTGATGATCGAAGCCACCTCGACGCCACCGACGTCGATGACGACCTCGGTGTTGACGGCGCCTTCGTGCAGGCTCTTGACCTTGCCCTTCAGGACGTTGCGTGCGCTGATCTTCATGGTGCACCTCGATGCAGGCTCAGACGCCGCGAGCCCTCCGCCGCAGTGTATCCCAGTGCCGCGATGAAGCAGGGCCCGCCGCCCTTGCGTCACAAGCCGTTCAGGGCTCGTCGCAGCAGCTTGCCGGAAGCGTTGCGCGGCAGCGTGTCGACGAAGCGGAACTCGCGTGGCAACTTGAAACCCGCCAGCCGCTCGCGGCAATGACGCACGAGCTCGTCCGGGGTGACGGTGGCGCCGTTCACGACGACGAGCCAGGCGACGACGCGCGCGCCGAGGTCGGCATCGGCGACACCACTGACGCCAGCGTCCGCGACGGCCGGATGCTCGAGCAGCACGGCCTCGATCTCGGCCGGATAGACGTTCTCGCCACCGGAGACGACGAGGTCGTTGCGGCGATCGAGCACGTGGAGCCCGCCGTCCGCATCCAGGTAGCCAATGTCACCCGTGTGCAGCCAGCCGCCATTCAATGCGTGCGCCGTGGCCTCCGGTGCGTGGAGGTAGCCACGCATCACGGTCGGCCCGCGCACGAGGATCTCGCCGGGTTGGCCGGACGCCGTGTCCTGACCGTCCACGACGATGCGCACTGCGGTACCGAGCACGGATCGCATCGGCAATGCCCGCAGCGCCCCCGGGAGCGGCGGCGACGCGGTCGCCACTTGCGAGGTCGCCTCGGTGAGCCCGTATGTCGGGCAAACCGGGTAGCCGGCTGCCAGCGCCCGGTTCACCAGTTCCGGTGCGGCCGCCGCGCCGCCCAGCAACACGACGCGCAGGCCTGGCGGTGCAGATCGTGAACCGCGGACCGCCAGCAGCCGGGACAGCATCGTCGGCACCAGCGACACGGCCGCGATGTCGCCCTGGTCGAGCGTGGAGCTGACGGCGGCGGCATCGAACCGCGCGTGCAGTCGCACCGGGCCGCCGTGCAGCACGTTGCGCATCAGGATCGACAGCCCCCCGACGTGGAACAACGGCATGCACGCGAGCCAGCGGCCCGCGACCACGTCGCCGAGGCGTTCCGCGGCGGCTCGCGCGCTCGCCTCGAAATTGCCCCACGTGAGACAGGCCCCCTTGGGCCGGCCGGACGTGCCTGAGGTGTAGAGCACCGCGAGCACCGCGTCCGCGTCGTGCTCGATCGGCGGCAGGGGTCGCGCGGGCTCCGGCAGCGTCGCGAACTCGGGCGCGATCACGATCTCGAGCCCCGGCACGCGCGCGGCGAGGTCGGCGAGCCGCGGATCGCCCGGCGCCGCGAGCAGCAGCGCGACGCGCGCATCGACGAGTTGCTGTGCGATCTCCGCAGCCGTGAGACGCGTGTTGAGCGGCAAGGCGGTGCGCCCGGCGAGCGCGACCGCGTGGAACCAGCCGGCGAACGTCACGCTGTCGGCAAGCAGCAGCGCGACCGGCGCCTCGGGGTCGTGCGTGTTGCCCCGCAGGAACGCTGCGCCGCGACGGGCGCGTTGCGCCAGCGCGGCAAAGCTCAGCGCGCCGTCGTCGGTCTCGAGTGCCGGCGCGTCGGGCGTGCGCGCGGCGCGCCACGCCAGGTCTCGTCTCACACCCACGACTCGAATCCCAGTCCGGGCCCTGCCGGCAATGTCACGAAACCCGCGTCCGCCTCGACAGGTGGTCCGACGTCAGCCGTAAACAGCTCCGCCGTATGCAGCCCGTGCACGGCCGCCGCATCGGCCCAGGCGGCCGCGCAATGCACGGCGTGCCAGGCGCCGACCGCACCATCGAGCGCATGCGTGAACACGACGTCGAGCTTCGCCGCACGCGCCTCCGCGGCCAGCGCGAGTGCGCGCAGCGGGCCGCCGAGCAGCGCCGGCTTGAGCACGACCACGTCGGCCGCGCGCGATTCGATCACGGCACGCAGCCCGTGTTCGCCGGCGACCGCCTCGTCGGCCGCAATGCGCACGGGAGTGAGGCCGCGCAGCCCGGCGAGCCCGTCGAGGTCCTCCGCGACGACCGGCTGCTCGACATACTCGAGGTCGAACGCCGCGAGGGCCTCGAGCGCCGCGGCGGCCTCCGTCCGGGTCCAGGCGCCGTTGGCGTCGCCACGCAGGCGCACGCCGGGGCCGAGCCCTGCTCGCGCCGCGCGCACGCGAGCGACGTCGACGTCGTGCGGCACGCCGCCCAACTTGAGCTTAGCTGCGGCGTAGCCCGCGGCACGTGTCCGCGCGGCCTCCTCGCGCAGGGCATCGGGCGCGTGCGCGAGCAGCAATGCACTGCAGGCCACGCGCGCGGTTGTCGGTCGTGTGAGCGACGGGGCCTGTGCCGCAGGCGGCGCGATCCGTCGGGACTGCGACTCGGCCTGTCTCGGGCGCGGTACGACCCTTCGCGCGAGCCAGGATGCGAGCGTCACTCCGGCACGACGCGCTGCCAGGTCGCAGACGGCGCCCTCGACCGCAGCGCGTGCGACGGGATGACCCTCGAGCGAGGCTGCCACCGCGTCGAGCAGCCTCTCGGGTTCGGTCGTCGCGCCCACGAGTTCGATCCGCGTCAGCGCGGCTCGCAACGCGCCCTCAATTGCGTCGAGAGTGTCGTCGCCGAAGCCGGGCCAGGGCGAGGCCTCGCCCAATCCACGCAACCCATCGGCATCGCGCACTTCCAGCAACGCGATCTCACGCGCATGGAATTCGCCACGTGCGGTGCGAAGCGGCCGCCGGAACACGAGCCTGCGACGTTCGAGCCGCGTGGCGATCGACCTCAAAGGGCCAGGCCCGCCGCGAACAGGATCGCGTACACCACCTCGAGACGGGCCGTGCGTACGAGACAGCCGTTGAGTGGCAGGCCCGTTTGCGTCCGGACCCTCTGCGCGACCTTCAACGCGAGCGGCAGCGAGAGCCAGCTCAGCATCACCCACGGACCGGTCAGGTCTGACCACCACAGCAGTGGCGGCAGTGCATACGCCAGCGCGAGCAGCAGCACGAAGTAATGCCGCGTGGCGCGCTCGCCCAGGCGCACCGCCAGCGTGTTCTTGCCGGCGCGGGCATCGGTCTCGATGTCGCGCAGGTTGTTGACGACCAGGATCGTCGTCGCCAATGCACCGACGGGTATTGACGCCAGCAACGCAAGGGGTGAGAGCGTCAGCGACTGCACGTACGCGGTGCCGACCACCGCGGCCGGCCCGAAGAACACGAACACGGCGAGGTCGCCGAGCCCGACGTAGCCGTACGGCCGCGGCCCGCCCGTGTAGAGGTACGCCGCGGCGATCGACAGCAGCCCGAGCAGCAGCACGGGCCAGCCGGCGACGCTCGTCAGGTACAGGCCCACCAGCGCACTGCACGCAAAGACGCCCCACATCGCGCCCTTCATCTGCTCGGGGCTGACCCAGCCCTGGTGCGTCGCGCGCGGGGGTCCGAGCCGGTCGGCGTCGTCGGCGCCGCGTTCGAAATCGAACACGTCGTTCGCGAGATTGGCACCGACCTGCAGCAACGCCGCGCCGAGCAGCGCCGCGAGCGCGGGCCCCGCCGCAAACATGCCTTCACTCCAGGCGACGCCGGTGCCGACCAGCACCGGTGCCGCGGAGGCCGAGAGGGTGGCCGGCCGGATCGCCAGCCACCAGGCGGCGCGACCGTCTATGGACGCCATGGAAACTTCGAAAAGTCGGGTGGGCGCTTCTCGACGTAGGCATCGCGACCTTCCTGCGCCTCTTCCGTCATGTAGAAGAGCTGTGTCGCGTGGCCAGCGAGTTCCTGGATGCCGGCCTGGCCGTCGAGTTCGGCGTTGAACGCGGCCTTGAGGCAACGGATCGCGAGTGGGCTGTGCTGCAGGATGCGTCGGCCCCAGGCGACGGCCGTCGCCTCGAGGTCGGCGAGCGGCACGACCTTGTTGACGAGGCCCATTGCGAGCGCTTCCTGCGCGTCGTACTGCTCGCAGAGGTACCAGATCTCGCGGGCCTTCTTCTGGCCGACGACGCGTGCGAGGTACGAGGAGCCGAAGCCGCCGTCGAACGAGCCCACGCGCGGGCCGGTCTGCCCGAACCGTGCGTTCTCGGCCGCGATCGTGAGGTCGCAGACCACGTGCAGCACGTGGCCGCCGCCGATCGCGTAGCCGGCCACGGCCGCGATCACGACCTTGGGCAGCGAGCGGATCAGACGCTGCAGGTCGAGCACGTTGAGGCGCGGCACGCCGTCGTCGCCGACGTAGCCTTCGTCGCCACGGATGCGCTGGTCGCCGCCGGAGCAGAACGCGAGGTCGCCCTGGCCGGTGAAGATGATGACGCCGATCGTGTTGTCCTCGCGTGCACGCGTGAACGCGTCGATGAGCTCGAACAACGTCTTCGGCCGGAACGCGTTGCGCACCTCCGGACGGCAGATCGTGATCTTGGCGAGGCCGCCGTCGCGCTCGAAGCGGATGTCTTCGTAGCTGCGGACGGGCTGCCAGTTCGCGGGCGTCGGCGCCAGCGGACAGGTGTCGGTCATGAACGGGTCTCCTCGGCTTGAGTCGTAAAGGGGGTGGGCGCCGCGGCCTCGGCACGGCGCAGGAAGTCGCGCACGACGGCCGCGAAGGCCTCGGGCTGCTCGACGTGCGCGGCGTGGCCGGCGTCGGGAATCGTGTGCAATTCGGCGCGCGGCAGGCGACGCGCGAGGTCCTGCGCGTGCGCGACGAAGCGCTCGTCGAGCGCACCGGCCACGAGCAGCACCGGCACTGCGACCTGTTCGAGCCATGCGTGCAACGGCGGCTGTGCGGCGGGGCCACAGCCACGCAGTGCCGCGGCGAGTTCGTGCGGGTCGTTGCCGAGCCGCGCCGCTCGCTCGCGGGCCGGGGCGGCCGCGTCGCGCTGCAAGAGCGTGCGGAACAGCGGCTGTGCGAGCCATTCGTCGACGAAGGGCGCGATGCCGGCGGCCTCGATGCGGGCCGCGAGTCGCTCGTCGGCCTCACGCCGTGCCGCCCGTTCGGCGGGGTCGGCCATGCCGGCGCGCGCACCGAGCAGGACCAGCGAACGTACGCACTGCGGATGACGCACGGCACAGCCGAGCGCGAGCCGTGCTCCCATCGAATAGCCGAGCCAATGCGCGCGGGCATGGCCCGCCTGTTCGAGCGTCGCCAAGAGGTCGTCGACGCAGCGGTCGAATTGGTACGCGGCGCCATCTCCCCTGCGCAGCGAGGCGCCGTGGCCGGGCAGGTCCGGGGCAATCGACTCGTGGCGGTCGGCGAGCGCGGTGGCGACACCGGCCATGCTGCGGCCGCGCCCGGTGAAGCCGTGCAGCAGCACGACCGGCGTGCCCTGGCCGGTGCGTTCGAGCACAAGCGGGAGCGTCACGCTCAGGGCCGCCACTCCGCCTGGAGGCGGTCGCGCACCGCCTGGGCGAGCGCCCCGTGCAACACGGTATTGGCCGCGCGGTCGACCGGCACTTCGATCAGGTGGCGGCCACCCCGCAGCGCATTCTGCAGCGCCTGGGCGAACTCCTGCTGCGAGCCGACGCGGACGCCTTGCCAGCCGAGACCGCTGCCGAGGGCGGCGAGGTCGAGGCCGTGCGGCACCGCAAAGAGGGGCTCGAATTCGTCACGAGGAATCGCCTGCGACACGGGCAGGTACTCGAAGATGCCGCCGCCGTCGTCGTTGCTCGCGACGATCGTGAGGTCCTGGTCGTGCATCCGGCCCGCGAGCAGTCCACCGAGGTCGTGCAGCAGGGTCAGGTCGCCGCACCAGAGCACGGTCGGGCCGCGCCAGGCGACGGCGGCACCGAGCGCCGCGGACACCTGGCCGTCGATGCCGTTCACGCCGCGGTTGGCGAGCAGCCGCAGCGCGCTCGTGCGTGGCCCCGCGAACGAATCGACGTCGCGCACCGCCATGCTGTTCGCGGCGTAGAGCAGGGCATTCGAGGGCAACTGCGCCCAGAGCGTGCGCGCGAGCTGTGGCGTCAGCAGGCGCGGGTCGTGCTCGAGCAGGTCCGCCACGGCCGCGCGCGCGATGCGATCGGCCTGGTGCCAGCGCGACTGCCATTCCGACGAGCGTGTCGACGGTCGCGCCGTCACTGCGGCTTCGGCGAGTGCGCAGAATCGGCGCGGGCCCATGCGCAGGCGACGCGTCGCGCGATGTTGCGGATCGCGGTAGCCGCCGGCCGGGTCGACGACCCAGAGCTCGGCCTCCGCGTGTCGCGCGAGCCACTGGTTCAGGGCCTTGCTGGTCGGCGCCGCCCCGAAACGCACGACAACTTCGGGTCGCAGCGCTGCGGCCGTCGCTTCGTGGCGCAGCAGCAGGTCGGCGCCGCTGATCAATGCCTCGCCGGGCGCGGCACCGGCGCGCAGTCCCGACGCAGGGTCGGCCAGCACCGGCCACCCGAGCACGTCGGCCAGGCGTTGCACGGCAACCGGCAACGACGGGTCCCAGGGGTCGGCGCCGCAGACCAGGACGCCCCGCCGTTTCGTGGCGAGTCGTGCCAGCGGGCTCGCGTCTGCGTCGTCCCAGCTCGTGTCGACCTCGACCGTGGCGCTGGCGGCGGTGACGCTCGACGGCGTGGACGACGGTGCAGTCGCCGGCAGCCCGACCGGCGGCAGTGCAGTGGGCAGCAGCGGCTCGCGAAACGGCAGGTTCAGGTGGACCGGGCCCGGCGCCGGTCCCGTCGCTTCACTCACGGCCCGTCGTGCCAGTGCACGCGCGTAGCCCGGCCCGACGTCCTCGGACGGGCACGGCGCTTCCTCGCTCCAGCGCGTGAAGCCGGCGTAGAGCAGGCGCTGCTCCATGGTTTGCGGTGCGGCCCAGGCCCGCAGTTCCGGCGGTCGGTCGGCCGTCAGCACGATCAGGGGGACCCGGGCGTGACAGGCTTCGGCGACGGCCGGCGCGAAGTTCGCCCCGGCCGTGCCCGACGTGCAGACGAGCACCACGGGGCGGCCGTCGACCTTGGCGCGGCCGAGCGCGTGGAAGGCGGCGCTGCGTTCGTCGAGGTGGACCTGGCAATCGATGTCGCGCTCGCGGGCGATCGCGAGCGTGAGCGGGGTCGAGCGCGAACCGGGGCAGACGACCGCCGCCGCGACACCCGCTTCGCGCAGTTCGCGGATCAGTGTCTGCGCAAACGCGAAGTTGGCGGCGCCGACGTCGCGTCCGGTCACGGGTGGTTTCATCAGGGCGCTCCCCACAGCAGCGGCCCCAGCACCGCGCGCAGTTTGAGCTCGGTTTCGGTGAACTCGGCGCGCGGTTGCGAGCGGGCGACGATGCCCGCGCCGGCCCACGCGGTGGCGGTGCGTCCGCGCACCAGGGCCGAGCGCAAGGCTACATCAAACTCGCCGTCACCGTCCGCCTGCAGGTATCCCACGGGGCCCGCGAACCAGCCGCGATTGAGCCCCTCGTGCTCGGCCAGCCAACCCAGCGCGCTGTCGCAAGGCAACCCGCCGACGGCCGGCGTCGGGTGCAGTCGCCCGACCAGTTCGAGCAACGACACCGGTGCGGTTGAGCGCCGGCGCGCACGCAGGTCGGTGCACAGGTGCATCACGGTTCGCGTGTGCAGCAGCCGGGGTTCGGGGTCGAACTCGACGTCGTCGCAGCACTCGGCCAGCGCCTTGCGCAGGTGCTGGACCACGAACCCGTGCTCCTGGCCGTTCTTGCGGCTGTCGCGCAAGGCCTCGCCGAGCGCCCTGTCGGCCGATGCCGAGGCGCCGCGCGGCGCCGTGCCCGCGAGCGCCACCGTCTCGACCGCCTGGCCTGTCACGCGCACGAGCCGCTCCGGGCTCGCACCGAGGAATACGGCGTCACCGGCGCCGACCGCGAACAGCGTGCAGGTCGGGAACCGCTCGCGCAGCGCGACCAGCCAGGAGACTGGGTCGATCGAGGCGCCGGCCTCGACGTGGACTTCGCGCGCGACCACGACCTTGTCGAAATTCCCCGTGCGGATGGCCTCGATCGCGCGCTCGACGCGTCCGACGTACGCGTCGGCGCCGCCGTTGCCGATCTCGGCCAGGCCGCGTACGGGCTGCCCGAGAGTGAGCGGACGCGGGTGCAGCGTCGCCCAGCGGCTCTCGAGGCATGCGTCGCGCACGTACTGCCCGCCATCGGACCAGTACATGAGTTCCGGCAGCCGCAGTTCGCCGTTTGGAAAACCGGTCCAGACACCGGCGCCGGCGCCTCCCGGGGCGAACGCGAAGCCGCCGACCAGGTGCGCGAGACGCGGCCCGGCGCCTTCCCACTTCAATCCGGAGAAGACCTGGCCGGCAATGACGTTTGCGTCACTGAACCGCGCGGGGCCGGCCACGGTGACACGCGCCGCACAGCCGATGCCGACGCGGAAGCGCTTTGCCGCGGGCTGTTCCCAATAGAAACGCGGCGCCCCCCCGGCGGCGGCGAACACCGCCAGGGGATCGAGCGGCGCACAGGCCTCCGAGCGGAACGTCCGCGCCGGGGAGCTCACGCGAGGCTCGGGTCGTGTCTGCAGATAGGGCGAGGCGGTTTGCACGCGGGCTCGGGGGCGACACCTGATCGATACACTTGCAACAGTCCGGCAGACACGGCGCTCGATGCTACCGTCCTGCGCCGCCGCAGCGTCAAGTCTGGACCTTCCCTCGCGGGACGAGGGCGGCGGCGATTTTACGACGGCCCCCGGCCACGGCGGCGCAGGCGTCACCGTTTCGGCGCGGAGCGGCCGGTCCCTTCTCGCGCCGGTGAATCCGAACAGTAGATTTCCTGCAGCAGCGCCATGACCCGGGTCACCGGGCCGGTGGGCAGCGAATACCGTATCGACTGCGCTTCGCGGCTGGTTTCGACGACGCCTTCCTCGCGCAGGATGGCCAGGTGCTGCGACAGCGCCGACTGGCTCAGGTCGACCCGCTCGTTCAGCTCGCCCACCGTGAGCGGACGTTCGAGCAGGTTGCAGACGATCAGCAGGCGCTGCTCGTTGCCGAGCGTCTTGAGCAGCCGGGCTGCATCCGACGCGTGCGCGTGCATCTCCGCGAGGCGGGACAGGTCGGGCGCTGCCGCGGACGGGCGTCGTGCCATGGTGCGTCGGTGGGTTGCGGGGCGGGCCTGCAGTGTAACAGGGTTGACTACATTAGCTAATACTAATACAGTGATCGCTAATTAGTGAATCCCCGGCTCGAACCTTCGGAGCGTTCCCCCATGAGCATCGATCGCGCCGTCATGGCGTTTGCCGGCACCGTCATCCTCGTGAGCCTGCTGCTCGGCCTCTACGTGAGCCCGCACTGGCACTGGCTCACGGCGTTCGTCGGCGCCAACCTGCTGCAGGCCTCGTTCACGCGCTTCTGTCCGCTCGCCCTCGTCCTGCGCAAGCTCGGCGTCCCGCCGGGCGCTGCGTTCTGAACGACGCCCGACCCGACGTCATGTTCAAAGCGCCGATCTCGCGCAGGTTCGTCCTGCTCGCCCTGTGGACCCTCATCGCCACCGGCTGTGCCGGTGACGAGCGGTCCGCCGCCACGCCCGCCGCGTCGCGCGGCCTCGAGACCGTCGAAGCCGGTGCGGAATCGACCGCGGCGACGACCCTGCTCGACGGTGTCGTCGAGGCCGTCCGACAGGCGACCCTCTCCGCCCAGACGGCGGGGCGTGTCGGCGAGGTCCATGTCGAGGTGGGCGACACGGTCGCCCGCGGCCAGCTGCTGCTGCGACTGCGTGCGGAAGAGCAGGTGGCCGGGCTCGGCGAGGCGCGGGCGGCGCTGGCCGCGGCTGCCGCGCGCGACGCCCAGGCTCGCGCGCAGCACGACCGCATCCGCGACATGTACGAGCGCAAGGTCGTGGCACGCGCGACGTACGACGAAGCACTCGCCGCCCGCGATGCGGCTGCGGCGGACCACGCGGCCGCAAAGGCCGCGCTCGTCGCGGCGCGCGAAGGGGTCGGCTACACCGAGGTGCGGGCCCCGTACGACGGTGTCGTGACCGAGAGACGCGTGCATGCGGGAGAGGCCGTCGCGCCCGGCAGCCCGCTCGTGAGCGTGGCCGCGCTCGACGCGACGCGAGTCGTGGTCGACGTGCCGCAGAGCCTCGCCGCGGCGGTCCGCGCGAATCCGTCGGCCACCGTCCACGCGGGCGCTCGCGAGATTCATGCGACGAAGATCACGCTGTACCCGTCGGCCCAGCCGCAATCGGGCACGTTCCGCGCGCGCATCGACCTTCCGCCCGACGCGATCCCGCTCGCGCCGGGCACGTACGCGAAAGTCGCGATCGCCGGCGGCGATGCCCGCCGCCTGCTCGTGCCGCGGGCGGCCGTCGTCGAGCGCAGTGAACTGCGGGCTGTCTATGTCGTGGGCGACGAGGGGCGTGTCGCGTTCCGGCAGGTGCGCCTCGGCCGCGCCGTGGGCGACCACGTCGAAGTGATCGCGGGCGTGGCGCGCGGCGAGCGCGTCGCCACCGACCCCACTGCCGCGGCCTTGGCCGCGCATGCCTCGCAGCGGGCCGTCGGCCATGAATGAGCGTCTCGGCCTCAGCGGTCGCGTGGCCCGGTCGTTCCTCGGCAGCCGGCTGACGCCACTGCTCGGCGTTGCGGCGCTGCTGCTCGGGCTCTTTGCGGTGCTCGTCACGCCGCGCGAGGAAGAGCCGCAGATCAACGTCACCATGGCCAACGTCATCGTGCCGTTTGCCGGTGCGAGCGCAAAGCAGGTCGAGAGCCTCGTCGCGACGCCGATGGAAAAGGTGCTCGCCGAAATCGCCGGCGTGAAGCACATCTACTCCGTGTCGAAGCCCGGTGTCGCGGTGCTCACCGTGCAGTTCGAGGTCGGCCAGGAGCGCACCGCGGCGATCGTGCGGCTCTGGAACGCGATCCAGTCGAACCAGGACTGGCGCCCGCCGGGCACCGGCATCGGCCAGCCGCTCGTGAAGCCCATGGGCATCGACGACGTGCCGATCCTGAGCCTGACGCTCTGGACGCGCGACCTGACCCGGGGCGCCCACGAGCTGAAGCAGGTGGCGCACGCGCTCGAGCCGGAGGTCAAGCGCGTGCCCGGCACGCGCAACGTGCACACGATCGGCGGCCCTGACGAGACGGTGCACGTCACGCTGGACGCGCAGCGGCTCGCAGGCCACGGCCTCACCGTCGCCGATCTCGCGGGCGCGCTGCAGGCCGCCAACGTCGTGCGTCACGCCGGCACGCTGGACACGCCGGAGGGCTCGCTGCCGTTGCAGGCGGGCGAATTCCTCGCCGCGCGCGAGGACGTCGCGCAACTGATCGTCGGCATGCGGGACGGCCACCCCGTGTACCTGGAGGACGTCGCGAGCGTCGAGTCGGGCCCCGACCAGCCCGAGCAGTACGTCACCTTCGGCACCGGGCCGGCGGCCGGCACCAAGGGGGTCGACTTCGCGGGAAGCTCGCCTGCGGTGACGCTCACCGTGTCGAAAAAGCCCGGCGAGAACGCGATCGACGTGGCCGACGCCGTGCTCGCGCGAGTGCAGGACTTGCGTGGCACCTACGTGCCCGACGGCGTCGAGATGACGGTCACACGCAATTACGGCGAGACTGCCAACGACAAGGCGGTCAAGCTGATCCAGAAGCTGCTGTTCGCGACGACCGCGGTCGTGCTGCTGGTGTGGCTCACGGTCGGCTGGCGCGAGGCGACGGTCGTCGGCGCCGCCGTCGTCGTCACGCTGGCCGCGACGCTGTTCGCGTCCTGGGCGTACGGCTTCACGATCAACCGTGTTTCGCTGTTCGCGCTGATCTTCGCGATCGGCATCCTCGTGGACGACGCGATCGTCGTCGTCGAGAACATCCACCGCCACCTGGCGCTGCACCCCGGCGAGCCGCTCGGCGAGCTGATCCCGCGCGCCGTCGACGAAGTCGGCGGCCCGACGATCCTCGCCACGTTCACCGTGATCGCGGCGCTGCTGCCGATGGCCTTCGTCAGCGGGTTGATGGGCCCGTACATGAGTCCGATCCCGATCAACGCCTCGATGGGCATGCTGATCTCGCTGGCGGTCGCGCTCACGTTCACGCCGTGGTTGTCACGGCAACTGCTCGGGGTCGAGCGGCCGGCACACGCGACGGGCGACGGGACGGCCGCCGAAGGCAAGCTGCTGCGCTCCTTCGAGCGGCTGATGTCGCCGTTCCTGCGAGGTAGTGCCTCGCGCGGGCGCAGGCACCGGCTCTACCTCGGCACGCTCGCCGCCATTGCCGCGGCGGTGTCGCTGGTCGTGCTGCAGTGGGTCGTCCTCAAGATGCTGCCGTTCGACAACAAGTCGGAGTTCCAGGTCGTGCTCGACATGCCCGAGGGCACGCCGCTAGAGGAGACCGCCCGCGTGCTCGACGAGCTGGCGGCAGAGGTGGCCCGCCGACCCGAGGTGACCGATTACCAGGTGTATGCGGGCATTGCCGCACCCATCAACTTCAACGGGCTCGTGCGCCAGTACTACCTG
>DATMIB010000166.1:0-12258 GCA_035554635.1 Steroidobacteraceae bacterium
AGCAGTTGCGCACCGGGAGCAACGCCCTTCACGCCCGGCCCTTGCGCGGCGACGATACCTGCCACGTGCGTGCCATGCCCGTGATCGTCGCGGGGGTCTGCGTCGTGGTTGACGAAGTCGTACCCACCGACGATTTTGCAACCGGCACCGAAGCAGCCGCCGAGATCACGGTGGCTCCAATCGATTCCGGTGTCGATGACGGCCACGCGCACGCCGGCGCCCGTCACGCCCAGTTGCGTCCACACCTGGTCCGCACCGATCAGCGGTACGCTTTCGGCGAGCACCGCGCGCACGGTGACGTCCGGGTAGACCGCCCTGACGTAAGGCAGCTTGCGCAGTTCCTCGGCCATGTTCGACGACGCTTCCAACGCCGCACCGTTGAAGACACGCCGCACGTCCGTCCGCGGCATTCCGGCCGCTACGCCCAGCCTCGCCACATCGTTGCGCAATCGTGAGCGCTCGAGGTTCCGCGCGACGGTCGCGGACGCGGACGAGTCGGCCAGCCCCGGCGGCGTCCGGAACTGCACGATGATCCGTTGCGCGGCGGGTTCTTTGATGGACGCGACGTCGGTCGCGTGCAGCGGTGGCAACCACGTTGTCAGTGAAAAGAAGGAGAAGGCAAGCGAGCGAGCCAGCCTCGCCTTTGGTGCAAGCTTTCGTGGGGCCGGGCACATGGCAACGATCCCTGTAGGTGCCTGTCGCCCTGGCATGCTCCGGCACGCGTCGTCGTGCCACACGACGGAGAAGTACCGAGCCATCCACCGCGAGAATTGCGCGCCGCGTGGTCCGACTAGCGCGTAAGCGAGACGCAGCGTCGGACCGTCGACGTCTCAAAGGTCCGGCCCGCTTTTCGAACAGTTGGACGATCGTCACTCGCGACAAGCACGTTTCGCTTGCGCGCGGTGAGGCTTGAACGTTTCCACGATCCGACGGCCCGGACACCGGAAGCAGGGTTTCGGCGTCAATCCAGGGTTGGAGCCGGCCGCAAAAGTCGACGTTACGTATGATTCGCGAGACACCACTTCGCGTTTGAATCGAACCCACGCAAGTCGGCAGCGGCCACGCTGGGGTTTCAGGCCGTTTCACGTGCGCTAGTGTCTTGCGCGCGGCCGCAACGTATGCCTCGCTCGTCACCCATGATCGAACGACCGGACTTTACGTGCGTCGACGGGCGAGCACGCGGCCAATCGACGCGATCCAGCCATGAGGTCTCACGAGGTTGCTCCCCGCGAGACCCCACGGCTAGAGCGCGATCGCGATACCCAATCTAAGCTGCGAGTCGAGCTTCTCGCGATAGTGGAGCAGGCTCTCGCCGTAGCCGCCGAAATACTGCAGCGTCAGCCAGCCTGACAGGTCACCGCCGCTCAGCTTCGACAATGGGTACGAAAGATTGAGTTCCGCACTCCCGAAATCGCTGCGCTCGCCTTTGCGGAGCGTCGCCCAGAAATCGAGGCCGCCCTTGCTGCCCATGCCGAACAGCCAGTCGACGTAGCCGCGGTAGTCCTTGAGGTCCGGGTTGTCGTCGTCCGCGATGTAGTTGTGGATGAGTGGTGCGAAATAGAGACGCAGACCGTCCGGGTCGCCGAACGTAAGCGTCGGACGCACATAGGCCATGTTGAAGCTGCGCGAATCCTCCCCTTCCTTGCCGTTTGACTCGTGCCCGAAGCCGGTTTCCACCCCCAGGCGCAACTGGCCGTCGAGCAGGCTGGCGAGGTCGTAGTCGGCGAAGAACAGACGCGGTCGGTAACTCGAGTCCGTGAAGGGTTTCGACTCTTCGCTCAGGTCCCACAGCGATGTCTGCGAGAACGACAGGTAGAAGTCGTCGATCCAGGGCAGCCGCGCGGCAAGGCGGCCGTTGCCGTCGAACAGCTGGTAACGGAGGCTGATCTGGAACTTGGCATTGAGCCCGCCGTCGCCGCCGACGATGAAATAGACCGGTTCGTACGCCGACACCGCAAGTGGCGGCGGCTTGTCGACGAGATGGCTCTCGTGCTGCTCCCGCGCGACGTCCGTGCTGGCCGCGCGGACTTGTGGCGCAGCCGGCTCCGGGTCGACCAGCAGCAACAGGGGATTGGCCGACAATCCGGTCGATGTCAGCTTCGTGTGCCCGGCAAGCCCTGCGGGCAGGTTCCCGCGCGCGCGCACCTTGCTGAAGCCGTTGGGCGCAATCTCCAGCGCGCCCGATCGATCGGGCGCGAATTCGACCGTGGCGACGGACGATGTGGTCTCCACGCGAAAGTGCAACCGATCAGGCAGTTCGACGACGAGTGGCGTGGCGTCGTCGTTCGTGATCGTGATGACGATCTCGAGCGGCCCACCCGCCGCTGCGCGTGGCTCGGCGACGGACAAGACCGCCTCCGCGGAGGCCGCCGACGCAATCGACGCCAGCAACACGAAGACGACGAACTGTCGCATGACGGAAACTCCAGGATAGCCGCGCGACACTGCGACTTCAGGCGTGCGTCACTCGCGGCACGCGGAGAGCGCTGACCCGCGCAGTGTCCGCCACCGTGACCAGGAGAAGTGCAGGGCGTTGCGCCTGCGCATCGCCCCGACGCACCAGTACTTCCTTAGCGTCGTGGAAGCAATCTGGAGCGGGTGATGGGAATCGAACCCACGTTAGTAGCTTGGGAAGCTACAGTTCTACCATTGAACTACACCCGCGCAGGTCGCGGATTCTAGGCAGGATCGCGCTGGCGGGCAACGAGCGACGCCAGATTCGGTTTCACCCGCCGCTCAACGCGCAGATCAGGTGCAGCGTCGCGCCGGGCTCGATGCGCTGGTCGAGCTCGAGCACCGGCCGCGTGTCGACGTAGAGGCGGATGTGCGGCCGGATCCGGTCCTGCTCGTCGATCATGCGGAAACGCATGCCGGGGTAGCGGCCTTCGAGGTCCGCGAGCGCCTCGCGAACCGTCGTGCCGCGGGCTTCGACGAGCGCAAGTCCCGCGGTGTACGAGCGCAACGGACTCGCCACGCGCGTGGGCACCGCAAAGCCTGCCGTCGCCTGCGTCACCACTGACGACCACCGTGAAGAGCGCTCATCCCGCCGGACCGTACGTGACCGAGAACACCTGCGGCAGGTGCTGCGCGATGCGCGTCCACGACGCGCCTTCGTTGCGACTGGCCCAGACCTCGCCCGCGCTCGTGCCGAAGTAGAGGCCGAGCTTGTCGGTGCGATCGTCGTCGTCCGCGCACATCGCCTGTCGCAGTACCGTGAACCAGCCCTGCTTGCGCGGCAGGCCGCCGTCGAGGCGCCGCCACGTCCGGCCGCCGTTGTTCGTGCCGTACACCGCGGGTTTGCCGTCGACGGACGTGCGCGGCCACACGCTCGTGCCGTCCATTGGAAACA
This sequence comes from Steroidobacteraceae bacterium, assembly GCA_035554635.1. Taxonomy (GTDB): domain Bacteria; phylum Pseudomonadota; class Gammaproteobacteria; order Steroidobacterales; family Steroidobacteraceae; genus RPQJ01. The sequence goes on from DATMIB010000166.1 coordinate 3,350, forward strand.
CCCAGGCCTTGTTCGGGTCGGCCGGGTGCAGCACGAGCGGAAAGCCGATGTCGCCGACGCGACGCGGCATCGAGCTGCCGATCCGCGTCCAGCGCTCGTCGGGGCGATCGAGTCGATAGATGCCGCAGTGGTTTTGCTGGTAGAGCCGGTCGGGGAAACGCGGGTGCATGTCGAAGCAGTGCGGGTCGTGGCCGTACTGCGGGTCGGAATCGGGAAGGAACTCCGCCGCGCAACCCGCGTTGAGCGGCCGCCAGTCGCCACCGGCGTCAGTCGACTCGAACACGCCTCCGCTCGAGACGCCGAGGTAAAGGTGCCGGGCATCGCGCGGATCGACGCGGATCGAATGGGTCAGCTGGCCGATCGGCGAGCCGGGGCCCTGGATCCACGTCGCGTACATCGGGTGATCGTTGAAGCCGGCGACGGGTTGCCAGGTGTCGCCGCCGTCCTCGCTGCGGAAGAGCCCCGCCGGCGACGCACCCGCATACCAGGTGCCGCGCTCGCTCGCGTGTCCCGCCGTGAGCCAGAAGACGGCATCCACGGCCCGCGCCGCTTCGCCGTCCTGCGCCTTGCGGAATGCGGGCGGTGCCGAGGCTTCCTTCCACGAGCGGCCGCGGTCGGTCGAGCGGAAGACCGTCGGCCCAAGGTGCCCGGTCTTCACGGCCGCGAGCACGACTTTCGGCTCGCGCGGGTCCTGCACCACGTGATGGAACACGTGTCCCAGGAACTGCGGCCCGACGAGTTTCCACTGTCGACGCTGCGCGTCGCCGCGCAACGCGAACAGGCCCTTGCGTGTGCCGATCCATAGCGTGCCCGTCATGCGCAAAGGCTTGCGCTTCCGGGGCGTCGCGTCAACGACCGCGCGTGTTGCACCGCGGCGAACATGTCGTAAGGTACGGCCTGTGGTCAGCAGCAGAGAGGACGGTGACGCAATGACACGCACGATTCACGTCGCAATCGCCTTGTGCGCGGGCGCGCTCTTCACGGGAGTGACGACCGCCGCGCCTACCGAGGAGCACGCACACGCACGCCACGGCGCCGGGACGGCGCTGGTCTCGCAATTGCAGTTGAACCAGGGCCAGCGCTGGGCGACCGACGCGTCCCTGCGCGAAAGCATGGCCGCGATTCGCGAGGCGTTCGATGCCGACCACCCCCGGATCCACGCGGGCCAGCAGACCGACGCTCAGTACCAGGCGCTCGCCGCGAGCGTCGAGACCCAGGTCAACCGGATCGTGGCGCAGTGCAAGTTGCCGCCGGACGCCGATGCCCAGTTGCACCTCCTGGTCGGCGACCTGATGCAGGCCGTCGGGCTCATGCGCGGCGCCGATCCGCAACGGTCGCGACACGACGGTGCCGCGCTCGTGCATGGCGCATTGCGCGCCTATCCGAAGTATTTCGACGATCCGTCGTGGCGTGCAGAAGCGGCCATGCCGAACGAAGAGCACGCGCACCACTGACGCGCGACGGTCAGTCGTCGTTGGTCTCCACGAGGTCGTCGAGCCGCCACGGGTGTTCGCGCTCGAAACGGTGCGCGAGGTAGTCGACGATCGAGCGGACCTTGGCCGACAGGTGCCGCCGGCTCGGATAGACCGCGGCGATCGGCGAGCGTGGCGGGCGGAACCCGCGCAGCAACGGCACCAGGTGCCCTGCGCGGATCTCGTGCGCGACGATGAAGTCCGGCGAGAACACGACGCCGAACCCCTGCACGGCGAGTGACGCGAGCACCTGGCCGTTGTTGGCACGGTGCCGCGTCGCGATCTTCACGTCCTCGACGTTGCCGTCGGCGTCGGTGAAGCGCCAGACGTTGGGCAGCGGAATGTTGGTGTAACAGAGGCCCTCGTGCGCGGCGAGGTCCGACGGCTTTTCGAGCCGTGCCCGGTGATGCTCCAGATACGTGGGCGCCGCGCAGCAGACCATCTGCGTCCAGCCGAGCCGGCGGGCAACCATGCTGCCCTGCTGGCCGAGGTTGCCGATCCGCACGGCGAGGTCGAAGCCTTCCTCGACGAGGTCGACGGCACGGTCGGAGACGTCGAGGTCGAACACGACGTCCGGGTGTTCGGCGGCAAAGTCGGCCAGCGCTGGTGCCAGGTAGTGGATGCCGAAACTCACGCCGCAGGTGAGCCGCAGGGTGCCCTTGGGCGCGGTCGCGACCGTGCGTACCGAGGCTTCCGCGTCCTCGAGGTCGGCGAGCAACTGGACGCAGTGCTCGTAGAACGACTGCCCGGCTTCGGTGAGCGAAAGCCGCCGGGTCGTGCGGTTCATGAGCCGCACGTCGAGGTGGGCCTCGAGGTCTGACACCTGCCGCGAGACGGCCGACGCGGACAGGTTCAGACGCTCGGCCGCACGCGAAAAACTGCCGAGTTCGACGACCTTGGCGAAGGTTTCGATGGCCAGCAGACGGTCCATGGGCTGGATTATTGCATTTCCTGCAACAGTTTTTGCCGAAAGGTCGTGTTTATCACGTGCTTGAGCGGAGTGAGGATGTGCCCAGCCGCAGCAAGGTGCTGTGGCAACGACAGCACCACCGCAGAGGAATCCAGTCATGGCCACCACGAACTCCACCGACACGGCCCGCCAGGAATTCGGCGCCTTCCTGCTTCGCATCACGCTCGGCGTGATGTTCATCGCGCACGCCGGTCTCAAGTATTTCGTCTTCACGCTGCCCGGTACGGCGCAGTTCTTCGGCTCGCTCGGACTGCCGCCCGCGCTCGGCTACTTCACGTTCGCAGTCGAACTCGTCGGCGGCGTCCTGCTGATCGCCGGCGTGCACGCGCGCTACGTCGCGCTCGCGCTCGTGCCGGTGCTGCTGGGCGCGACGTGGGCCCACGTCGGCAACGGCTGGACGTTTTCGGCGCCGAACGGCGGCTGGGAATACCCGGCGTTCCTGACGGCGGCGGCGATCGTCCAGTATTTCGTCGGCGACGGTGCGTTCGCGCTGCGCCGCGGCTTCCCGACGCTCGCGCGTCGCGCGGCGGTCGCGCACGCCTGAGTGTCCGTCACGATCCCGATCACTTCCAACTCAACCACGAGCGTCCGCGTCACACCCGCTTAGGTCACGCACGCTTCACGTCGCACACGTTCACGCAGAGGAGACAAACGCATGAAGCTCTACTACACGCCCGGTGCATGCTCTCAAGCCCCGCACATCGTGCTGCACGAACTCGGCCTGCCCTACGAGGCGGTCAAGGTCGACCTGGTCAAGCACACGCTGCCCGATGGGTCCGACTACCGCGCGATCAACCCGAAGGGTTACGTGCCGCTGCTCGAACTCGACGACGGCACGCGCATGGCGGAAGCGAGCGTGCTCGTGCAGTACCTCGCCGACCAGATGCCGGGCGAGCTCGCGCCGAAGTTCGGCACGCAGGAGCGCTGGCGCCTGATGGAATGGCTCGCGTTCATTTCGACCGAGATCCACAAGGGTTTCGGGCCGCTGTGGAACCCGCAGACGCCGCCAGAGGTGCGCGAGCGCACGGTGCAGGCCCTCGGCAACCGCTTCGGTCTCGTGGCGAAGACGCTCGAGAAGCAGCCGTACCTCACGGGCGAGCGCTTCACGATCGCCGACGCCTACCTGTTCGTCGTCCTCAACTGGAGCGGCCTGCACAAGGTCGACCTCGGCCCGTGGCCGGCGCTGCAGCAGTTCCAGCAGCGCGTCGCGGCGCGGCCCGCGGTCCAGGCAACGCTCAAGACCGAAGGCCTGGTGAAGTGATCTGTCGCGCCGCCCCCGCATCGATCGCGGGGGCGGCGTCACCGGCTCGCGAGGAGCGAACCCGGATTCAGGAGAATGAAATGGCACGCTGGCCCACGTTGTTCGTCTCTCACGGCTCGCCGATGCACGCCATTGCTCCGGGCGGTGCCGGCCCCGCGTGGCGCGCACTGGTGCAATCGCTGCCCACGCCGCGCGCGGTGCTGATCGCGTCCGCGCATTGGGAAACGTCGCTGCCGATGCTGACCGGCGCCGCCGAACTGCAGACGATCCACGACTTCGGCGGCTTCCCGGAGGAACTCTATCGCGTGCGTTACGACGCACCGGGCTCGCCCGAGGTCGCACAGGAGGCGGCAACGCTGCTGCGGGAGGCGGGGCTCAATCCCTCGATCAACTCGTGCCGCGGCATCGACCACGGCGCCTGGGTGCCGCTCAAGTGGATGTACCCCGAGCGCAACGTGCCGGTCGTGCAGGTTTCGGTGCAACCCTCGCTCGGCACCGCGCATCACCTCGCGCTCGGCCGGGCACTGGCACCGCTCACGGAGCGTGACGTCCTGGTCATCGGCTCCGGCCACGTGACGCACAACCTGCGCGACTGGTTCGGAGGCCGCGGCGAGGGCGCCGTGCTGCCGTACGTGACTGACTTCGCGCATTGGCTCGAGACGAATCTCGTCGCGCACGACACGGACGCGGTGCTCGCCTATCGCGAACGCGCCCCGTCGGCCGCACGCGCGCATCCGACCGAGGAGCACTTCCTGCCGCTGTTCATTGCGCTCGGTGCCGCGGGCGATGCGCCGGTCGTCGAAAAGGCGTACTCGGCGACCGAAGGCGCCGCGCTCTCGATGGATGCCTACCGGTTTCGCGAGGCCGCGTGATCGCGATGCGTCAGGTCGTGGCCGGCGTGCTTGCCGGCACTGGCACCGGGCGCGCGGCTGCGTCGTCGGGCGATGTCAACGGCACCTTGCTCATCGTGTGATGCGGATCGTCGGTCGCGTGCGCGGCCGCTTCGGCCTTCCTGGTCATCACGATGATGCTGATGCGCCGGTTGACCGGGCTGGTCGGCTGCGACCGGTCGAACAGCACTTCCGACGACAGGCCCACTACGCGAGCGATCTTCGCCTCGGCGAGCCCGCCCCGCAGCAACGCGCGTCGAGCCGCATTGGCGCGATCGGCGGACAGCTCCCAGTTGGAGTAACCGCTCTGGTTGCCGCCGTACGGCTGCGTGTCGGTGTGCCCGCTCAACGACAGGTTGTTCGGGACGTCGTTCAGGTATTTGGCGAGTTCGATCAGGATGGCGCTCGTGTAGTCCTTGAGCTGGGCGCTGCCACGGTCGAACATCGCGCGGTTCTGCGCATCGACGATCTGGATGCGCAGCCCCTCGGGCGTGATGTCGATCAGCAACTGGTCCTTGAACGGCTCGAGCGCCTGGCTCTTCGCGATCGCCTCCTCGAGGTCGCGCTTGAGCTCTTCGAGGTTCTGGCGCTCCGCCTCTTCCTCGGCGACCTGCTGTGGCGTCGGTCGCGGCGTCGCGTCGAGCGAGGGCTGCGGCTGCGCCATCATCGCGGCGCCGACGCCGACCGACTGCTGCGACCGCGGCGCGTCCATGCCGCCCTGCAGGTTGATCGCGGCCGTGCTGGCGCCGCCCGGCCCGTTCTGCCCGGGCGCAGGCTTCGGCGAGTTGCCCTGCTGCATGCTGGGGTTCTTGAAGTAGTCGAAGATCGCGGCGCGCTGTTCCTTCGAGACCGAGGCGACGAGCCACATGACCAGGAAGAACGCCATCATCGCCGTCACGAAGTCGGCATAGGCCACCTTCCAGGCGCCACCGTGGTGCCCACCCTCGACGACCTTCTTGCGCTTGACGTAGATCGGTCGCGGCGCATTCCTGTCCGCGGCCATGGTCAGGCCGCCTTGTCGGCTGGCGCCACCGGCTTCGCCTTGAGCTGGCCCTCGAGGTCGGCGAAGCTCGGGCGCACCTCGCTGAACAGCAACTTGCGCGCGAACTCCACCGATACCTTCGGCGGGTAGCCGCGCACGCAGGCGACGAGCGCCATCTTCACGACCTCGAACGCCTTCGACTCTTCTTCGACGCGGTGCTTCAACGCTGTCGCGAGCGGGCCGACGAAGCCGTACGCGATCAGGATGCCGAGGAACGTGCCGACCAGCGCCGCCGCGACCTTGTGGCCGATCGTCGCGGTGTCCGCGCCGTCGATCGCGGCCATCGTGTTCACGATGCCGAGCACGGCCGCGACAATGCCGAAGCCGGGCAGCGCGTCTGCCACCTGCTGCAGCGCATGGACCGGCTGGTGGGCTTCCTTGTGGTGCGTCTCTAGCTCGTACTCGAGCAGGCTTTCGAGCTCGTGCGGATCGAGGTTGCCCGAGACGATCAGGCGCAGGCAGTCACAGATGAACTCCATCATGTGCTGGTCCTGCAGGATCTTCGGGTAGCGCTGGAAGATCGCGCTCTCCTGCGGCTTCTCGCAGTCGGCCTCGATGCCCATCACGCCTTCCTTGCGCAGCTTGTTGAGCAGGTCGTTCAACAGCCGCAGAAGGTCGACGTAGGTGTCCTTGCCGTAATGCGGCGCCTTGAACAGCGCCACTGTGCCGCGCATCGTGTCTGCCAGCACCTTCCTCGGATTGCTGGTGACGAAGGCGCCCGCGGCCGCGCCGCAGATGATCAGGATTTCGGTCGGGTGCCACAGCAGCAGCAGGCTCCCGCCCGAGAGCAGGAACCCCGCGGCGACGCTGACCAGAACGACGATGAGTCCTGCGAGCGGAAGCATGTTCATTATTCGGCAAGCCCGGTGTCAGTCCGGGCTATCGGCCGAGCCCGGCAAAGGTTGAGACCCGGTCTGGCCCGGGTCTCGAATCGACGGTCGTTATGCGGGTTGGCGCCCGTTGTTGCGTCGCCCGCGTCCCTGCGACTGGAAGCGAGCCGGGCCGTGAGAGGGGCCCTGACGGTGCGACGCGCCTTGCGGTCGGGCCGGCCGGGCCTGCTGGCCCTGGTTGCGTTCCGCGTCGTGCGGCCGCGCGGCACGCGACTCGGAGGAACCGTGGTTGGGTCGCGACTGTCCGTTCCGTTGAGGCTGGCGCTGCGACCGGGCGCCACGCGCCGCGGCTGCCTGCGCCACGGCCCGCGGGTCGACGTAGCGCGGTTCCCGGGCCAGGCCCTCGCCCGGCGGCCGCTCGATCTGCGAGCGGTCGAGCGGCAACACGTTGATCTTGCGGCCGAGCACCTTTTCGATCGCGCGCAGGCGGTCCTTCTCGTCGTCGGCGACGAGCGAGAGCGCCTGGCCCGTGCAGCCGGCGCGACCGGTGCGGCCGATGCGGTGGACGTAGTCCTCGGGCACGTGGGGCAGCTCGTAGTTGACGACCTGCGGCAGCTCGCTGATGTCGAGACCGCGCGCGGCGATGTCGGTCGCGACCAGCACCTGCACCTTGTAGGCCTTGAAGTCCTCGAGCGCGCGCGTGCGCGCGTTCTGCGACTTGTTGCCGTGGATCGCGGCGCATTCGAGTCCGTCGCGCGTGAGCTGGTCGGCGAGCCGGTTGGCACCGTGCTTGGTGCGCGTGAAGACCAGCGTCTGCGGCGTCGCACCGTTGCGGAGCAGGTGGCTCAGCACGGCGCGCTTCTCGCCCTGCGTCACGAGATGCACGCGGTGGTCGACCAGTTCGGCGGGCGCATTGCGCTGCGCGACTTCAACCGTGACCGGGTTCTTGAGCAGGCCCTCGGCCAGCGCACGGATCTCGCTCGAGAACGTGGCCGAGAACAGCAGGTTCTGGCGATTCGGCGGCAGCAGCGCGAGCACGCGCCGGATGTCGCGGATGAAGCCCATGTCGAGCATGCGGTCGGCCTCGTCGAGCACGAGGTGACGCACGTCGCGCAGGTTGATGGCGCGCTCGTTCGCGTGGTCGAGCAGGCGACCCGGCGTCGCGACGACGATGTCGACGCCACGGCGCAGCATCTCGACCTGCGGCCGTGCACTGACGCCGCCGAAGATCAATGCCGTGCGCTGCTGCAGGTGACGACCGAAGTCCGTGAACGACTGTTCGACCTGCGCGGCGAGTTCACGCGTCGGCACGAGCACGAGCGCACGCGGCGCACGCGAGCCGCGCGGCTCGGGATTGGCCTCGCTCAGACGCTGCAGCAGCGGCAGCGCGAACGCCGCCGTTTTGCCGGTGCCGGTCTGGGCCGCGGCGAGCAGGTCGCGACCTTCGAGCACCGAAGGAATCGCTCGGGCCTGGATGGGAGTGGGCTGGGCGTAGCCGAGTTCGTCGACGGCCAGACGCAGTTCGGGCCGGAGGCCCAGGGAATCAAATGACATGTAGCGTAATTTTCCAGGCGCCACGACTCGCGCACGCCGTCTCCCGAATGCACGGGGACGAGCAATACGCGAGCACCGGCCGGGCGCCGTTGCTTTGGTTGTAACGAATCGAAGACGCGAAATGCAGACGTCGATCAGTCTGCAGGAGGAGCCGCAAAGATCCGGCCGAGGGCTTATGCCGTCGTGCCGGTCATGGACGGGACCCAAGCCCGTCCATCCTGAAGAACCTCGTGCGCAGACCGGACTGCGCGGCGGCAAACTGTGGGCGCAGTATGCCCTAAAACCCCGGACCGAGGCCAGATGCACTGGATGATTCGGTAATGCGCCGTCCCGTTTGCACCTGTTTCACTCGGCGCGCAGCAGGGGCGCGTAACGGAGGCGGTGCCGCAACTGCTGCTCAGTCTTGGGCCCGGTGCACGGCGCGACAGGCCGTGACCAGCGTTGCCGTCGTCGCCTCGGCCAGGCCATAACGCCGGCCGAGCCAGCGCAGGCAGTCGGCAATGCCGTCGTCGGTCGACCCTGCCTCGCCCAGCTGCACGTCGGCGTCGCGTAGGGCGAGCACCTGCAGCGCCCGCAGCTGCGCGGCGTTCGCTGCGTCGATGAACTGTCGCATCACGGCAAGATCCGTCGGTCGACGGCATTCGCCGCACATGCCGTTGCGGCCCCACGCCTCGTGCCAGTGACGTTGCACTTCGCGCGCGGCCGTCATCTGCGCAATGAACCAGCGTCGTACCGAGGACGTGTCGAGCCCCAGCTCGACGGCCAGCGTCGTGACCGCCCCGAGGACTTCGGCTTCGCGCGGCAGGTCCTCGATCCGGGTGCCCGACGCCCACTTGGTCGCGGCCATCGCGCGCATGGTCGCGAGACGCGCGTCGACCGCGGTCACCAGC
>DATMIB010000167.1:0-4244 GCA_035554635.1 Steroidobacteraceae bacterium
CACGCCGTTGCGCGCGGCATTCTCGCGCGTCGCGAGCAGCGCCTGCGGGTCGATGTCCATCGCGATCGCCGAACGCGCGCCGAGCTTGAGCGCGGCAACGGCCAGGATGCCGGAGCCGCAACCGTAGTCGATCACGTCCGCATCCTCGAGCCAGCCCGGTGCGCCGCCGTCGAGCCATTCGAGGCACAGCGCCGTGGTCGCGTGTGTCCCCGTGCCGAACGCAAGGCCCGGGTCGAGTTCGAGCAGCACTGGCGCGGCGCGCGCGGCCGCACCGGGGCTCGCCTGTTGCGCACTGGCGTCGATCGCGTCTGTCGCCGTTTCGAAGCCCGGCGGACGCTGGCCGCCCGGGCACACCCAGAGCCGCTCGCCGAAACGCATCGGGCGGAAGTCCTTGAGCCATTCGCGCTCCCAGGCCCGGTCGGCCACCGATTCGACCACGGACTTCTCCGCGACCAGCAGCGGATCCAGCCCCGGTGTCGCGCCGAGTGCGTTGCGCACCGCGCCGATGTCGGCGTCGGACGGGAACACGGCGCTGACCACGACCGTGGGCCACAGCGGCATCGCGCCAGGCGCCGGTTCGAGCACCGGATCGTCGGCCGCGTCGAGCAGCGTGACCGAGAGCGCACCGAGCGCGAACAGCGCGTCTTCGTAGGGCTCGGGGTTGCGTGCGCCGAGGTCGAGCGTGAACTGGAGGAAGGGCATGGGGGGAGAGTCTAGAGTTCAGAGTCTAGAGTCTAGTCGGAGGGGACGGCGCTGCGCGCCGGCGGTCTCCGATTCGTCGGCAACGTCCGCGGGCCAACCGAATTCGATCCGGAGAACCGGCTCCGATTCCGAGTCGGACGAGACTCTGAACTCTAAACTCTAGACTCTTTCCTACTTCAGCCCGAGACGCCGCTCGAGGTAATGGATGTCCGTGCCGCCGGCGCGGAACGCGCCGTGCTGGAAGATTTCCTGGTGCAGCGGCACGTTGGTCTTGATGCCCTCGACCACGACCTCGGACAACGCGTTGCGCATGCGCGCGATGGCGGTGTCGCGGTCCTCGCCGTGCGCGATGATCTTCGCGACCAGCGAGTCGTAGTGCGGCGGCACCGAATAGCCGGTGTAAAGGTGGCTGTCGACGCGGATGCCGGGGCCGCCCGGCGCGTGCCAGAGCTTCACCGGGCCCGGCGACGGCGTGAACTTCTTCGGGTCCTCGGCGTTGACGCGGCATTCGATCGCGTGGCCGCGGATCTGCACGTCGTCCTGCGTCCAGGGCAGGCGTTCGCCCGCGGCGAGTCGCAGCTGCGACTTGACCAGGTCGATGCCGGTCACGAGTTCGGTGACCGGGTGCTCCACCTGGATGCGCGTGTTCATCTCGATGAAGTAGAACTCGTCGTCCTGGTACAGGAACTCGAGCGTGCCTGCGCTGCGATAGCCGATCTCGGCGCAAGCGGCCGCGACGCGCTCGCTCATCGCCCGACGGGTCTTGGCTGAGAGGCCCGGCGCCGGCGCCTCCTCGATGATCTTCTGGTGCCGCCGCTGCATGGAGCAGTCGCGCTCGCCGAGGCAGATCACGTTGCCATAGTGGTCGGCCAGTACCTGGAACTCGATGTGGCGCGGCTTCTCCAGGAATTTCTCCATGTAGACCTGGTCGTTGCCGAACGCCGCGAGTGCCTCGGCGCGCGTCACGCCCACCGCGTGCAGCAGCGTCGCGTCGCCGTGCACGACACGCATGCCGCGCCCGCCGCCGCCGCCCGACGCCTTGATGATGACCGGGTAGCCGATCTCGTTGGCGATCCGGAACAACTCGTCGGGTTCGGTGCCGAGCGGCCCGTCCGAGCCCGGCACGCAGGGCACGCCGGCGGCCTTCATCGCCTTGATCGCCGAGACCTTGTCGCCCATCAGGCGGATGGTCTCGGGGCGCGGGCCGATGAACTTGAAGCCGCTCTTCTCGACGCGTTCGGCGAAGTCCGCGTTCTCGGACAGGAAGCCGTACCCCGGATGGATCGCGACCGAGTCGGTCACCTCGGCGGCACTGATGATCGCGGGCATGCTCAAGTAGCTGTCGCGCGAAGGTGCCGGGCCGATGCAGACGGTCTCGTCCGCGAGCAGCACGTGCTTGAGGTTGCGATCGGCCGTGGAGTGCACGGCGACCGTCTTGATGCCGAGTTCGCGGCAGGCGCGCAGGATGCGCAGCGCGATCTCGCCACGGTTGGCGATGACGACCTTTTCGAGCATCGGTGTGTCCCGTCGGGCGGGCGCTGTGGCGCCGTTACTCGATCACGAACAGTGACTGGCCGAACTCGACCGGGTCGCCGTTCTTGACCAGGATGGACGCGATGCGTCCGGCCTTGTCCGACTCGATCTGGTTCATCATCTTCATCGCCTCGATGATGCACAGCACGTCGCCGGGCTTCACCTCCGAGCCGATCTCGACGAACGCCTTCGCGCCGGGCGCGGGCGAGGCATAGAACGTCCCCACCATCGGTGCGGTCACGACCAGGTCGGGGTTCTGCGCCGGCGCCGGCGGCGGAGCGACGGCGGGCGCGGCGGCGGCGGGCGCAACGCCCGGAGCCTGCGCCATGGCCGGCGGGGCGTACGCGTACGGCGCGTGCATCATCTGCATCGCGGCCGAGCCCGTCGGGTGGCGGCTGATGCGGACCGACTCCTCGCCCTCCTTGATCTCGATTTCGGCGACGCCCGTTTCGTCGAGCAGTTCGATCAGCTTCTTGACCTTGCGGATATCCATCGTCTGGGGACCCCCGGGTCCGATTAGTTGGGCGACTGCGGGCCTGCCTGGCCGGCGAGGTGCTGGCTGGCGGCGCGCAGTGCGAGTTCGTAACCGATCGCGCCGAGGCCGGTGACGGTCCCGACGGCGATGTCGGAGAAGTAAGAGTGGTGGCGGAAGGCTTCCCGCGCGTGCACATTGCTCAGGTGCACCTCGATGAAGGGAATCTTCACGGCCAGCAGGGCGTCGCGCAGGGCCACGCTCGTGTGCGTGAACCCGGCGGGATTGAACAGGATGAAGGCGACGTGGCTGGTCGGCGCCTGGTGGATGCAGTCGATCAGCTCCGCTTCCGAGTTGCTCTGCAGCGCGGTCAGCTTGTGGCCGAAATCGGCGGCGAGCTTCGCCGTGCGTTCGTGCACCTGCTCGAGCGTGACCTGGCCGTAGTGCCCCGGCTCGCGTCGGCCGAGCAGGTTCAGGTTGGGCCCGTTCAAGAGCAGGATGTGCGCCATTGCCGCCGGCAGACGAAACGTGGGCGCGCAGTCTAACCTCAGCTGTCGCCAATGAGCGACATCTTTTTTTGAACGTTCGCGGCAGATCCCGTCGTTTTTGCGGACTATCCGGCGCTTTTTTCGGGTTCTGCCTGCTGCAACGCAGCCAGACCGGTTTCGATCGCGCGGCGGGCCTCGGCCGGAGTCTGCCGTCCGGCGTTGACGTCCGCCACCTGGTCGAGGATCAGCTTCGCCTGCGCCTCGTCCAGTTCACCCATGTGCGCGGCGATCACGCGGCCCTGCACGTCGGCGAAGATCGTGAATGGAAAACCGACCGCCTCGACGCCGAAGGCCGCCGCGGCATCGAGCGCGTCCTGCTCGCCGATCAGCAGCGGGTACTCGATCTTCATCTCGTCGGCGTAGGCAAGCACCGCGTCACGAAAGTCGACCGCGATGCCGATGACCTCGAAACCCTCGGCAGCACGCTCGCGTGCGATCCGCTGCAACAGTGGAATTTCGCGCCGGCACGGCGCACACCAGGTGGCCCAGAAATTGACGATCAGTGCCTTGCCCTGCCAGTGCGCGAGCGAGCGCCGCTCGCCGGCACGGTCCGCGAGTTCGAACTGCGGCAACGTCGCCGCGAGCCGGGCGGTCGGGTGTGCGGGGGCCGTGGCTGGAACTCCGGGGCCGGGCTCGGCCGCGGCTGGCGTCGTCGACGATGCCGGCGCGCGCCCGAACAGCACATACGCCGCGACGCCACCGCAAGCGGCACCGACGACGATCGCTGCGAGCAGGCCGCGGTTCATGCGCCGCTGCCGGCGGCGAACGCGGAACCGACGTGGGCGGAGAAGTCGTCGGCCTGCTTGAAGCCCACGACGCGATAGTCGGCACGTTCACGGCCGTCGGTGCCGAAGAACAGGATCGAGGGCGGGCCGAGGACCCCGAACCGCTGCATCAGCGCCTGGTCCAGTGCATCGTTCGCGGTCACGTCGGCCTGCAGCAGCACCGCGCCGGCGAGCGCCTGCTGCACGCGGGTCTCGGTGAACGTG
>DATMIB010000168.1:0-13726 GCA_035554635.1 Steroidobacteraceae bacterium
GAGGCCTGGTCGAGCCGGTCGAGCACGTCGAACAGCGAATGCGCGTCGCGGGGCAGCCGGTGCACCAGGTACAGCGCCGCCTCCTCGCTCAGCTCTAGCCCGCGCTCGGCGGCCCGCAACCGCAACGCGACGACGAGCCCGGTCTCGTCGAGCTCGGCCAGCTGGTGCACGGAGGCGGCCAGCAACCGCGAGCGGAGGTCAGGCAGCGTGAACGCCAGCGTCTGCGGCGGCGCCGTGCTCGCGACGACGAGCCGCCCGTGGCCGTCGTGCAGCAGCGTGTGCAGCCGGAAGATCGCCGCGTTCCACTCCGCATCGCCCGCCACGGCGTCGAGGTCGTCGAGACAGACGAGGTCGAGCGTGTCGCACCCCTCGAGCATCGCGCTCGAGGCGGCACTGGCGAGGTCGACGTAGGCGGCGGTTTCGTTGCGCTCGCCGGTGGCGGCACAGGCCGCCTGCAGCAGGTGGGTCTTGCCGGTGCCGGGGCGGCCCCAGAGCCACACCACGCGCGGCCCCACCGGATCCGCGAGCCGCTCGCAGGCCTCGCCGTTGGCGCCGCGCACGTAGCTCGCGAAACGCGCGGAGTCGCGCAAGCGCACCCGCAGCGGCAGTTGTTCCATGCTCATCGCGGACGTGGGCTCAGGCGCGGCTCGCCGCGCGTGCGTGCGCGACGCCGGCGGCGCGGCGCGTATAGGTCATGAAATAGTCGATGCCGCTCACGCCGGTGGTCACCACGACGAGCGCGCCGAGCGTCGTGAGCACGGCATCGCCCGGCCACTGGTACGCCGAGGCCGAGACGATCGCGAGGCAGAACACGATCTGCGCCAGCGTGTTGAACTTGCTCGCCGCGGTCGGGTCGCCGTTGACCGGCCCGAACAGCAGCCGGTAGGCGATCGCACCGAAGACGATGACGAGGTCGCGCAGCAGCACGTGCGCCGTGAGCAGCCACGGCACGTCGCCGGTGATGCTCAGGCAGACGAACACGGTCACGAGCAGCACCTTGTCCGCGAGCGGGTCGAGGTGCTTGCCGAGTTCGCTGGTCCAGTCGAAGCGCTTGGCCAGAAAGCCGTCGAGCGCGTCGGTGAAGGCGGCGATCGCGAACAGCGTCATCACCGCCGGGTAGCGGCCTTCGAGGATCCACATCGCGACCGGCACGACCAGCAGGATCCGCAGTACGCACAGCAGGTTCGGCAGGAAGCTCAGGCTCATGACCGCTGCCAGACGAACTCCACGCCGCCGGCTCCTCCGGCCGCCGGGACGAGCCGGCGTTCGAGCGCAAAGATGCGCTCGAGCAGCTCCCGGTCGCCGCGGACGACGAGCGCGACCTCGACCGAATCGCGCACGAACTCGCGCACCTCGACGCCGCGCACGAGGCTCAGTCCCTCGAGGTACTCGAGCAGCGCGGCGTAGTCGCGGACGCCGTCGAGACCGCCGATGCGCAACGTGACGCTGGCCGTCGAGCGCGTCGAAGCCGGCGCGTAACGCTCGGCGAGCCGGTCGGCGGCCAGGTCGACACCGGCGTCGAGCGGCCCCTGGGCCCGCGCGGACTGCCCGGCATGGGCGAACGTCCACTCGAACGCGACCCCCGCGCCCTGGCCCAGCAGCACCGCACCCGGGGAAGCGATCCGGGCACGTGCCGAAGCGGGATCGACGAGCTCGGTGGGCCAGGCAACGGGAACGCCGCGGCGCTGCGCCACGCGTTCGACTTCGTCGCGTTCGGGCGTGCGTTCACCGGCGGTGATCGCGCGGGCGCCGCCGGCCACCGACGGCGCGAACAGGTACACCGTGACCGGCGGGCGTTCGGCGGGCCACAGCGGCAGGCCGGCCTGCGTCAGCAGCTGTTCCACGGCGCGGCCGTCGAAGCCGACCCGCAACTGCCGGTCGCTCGTCGTCGAGTATTGCTGGACGTAACTCGCGGGCTGCGACGCGGCGGCCACGATGCGCGGCGACGTCGCAGCCGCAGTGCGTCCCGAGGCGCGGACGGCGGCCACCTTGAGTGCCTCCCCGACCGCCTGCGTTCGATCGGCCTCGGTCGACCCGGCGAGCGGCACGATCGCCTGGTACAGCGGCACGTCGGCGTGCGCCGGGATCGCGGCCCCGGCGCACAGCCAGCACGCGGCGAGCAAGCCGCGCGCGAGGAGACGCGTCGGCTCGGGGGGCCCGACGTTGGTGCGCTTGGAAGTCATTGAATCGATAGGAGTCCGGCACTTGCGGCCGCCGTGTAAAATACCACAGCCTCGGGCCCGACCTTGGGGCACCCTCCCCCGAGAGAAGCACAAGATGGCCGAGAACCCGACCAGCACCACCTATCGCGACGCCGGCGTCGACATCGAGGCCGGCGACGCGCTCGTCGACCGCATCAAGCCCGCCGTGAAGCGCTCGATGCGCCGCGAGGTGCTCGGTGGCATCGGCGGCTTCGGCGCGCTGGTCGAGGTGCCGCTCGACCGTTACCGCAAGCCGGTCATGGTGTCGGGCACGGACGGCGTCGGCACCAAGCTGCGTCTGGCGATCGAGACCGGGCGCCACGACACGATCGGCATCGACCTGGTCGCGATGTGCGTCAACGACGTCGTCGTGCAGGGCGCCGAACCGCTGTTCTTCCTCGACTACTACGCCACGGGCAAGCTCGAAGTCGCCACGGCCGAGCGGGTGATCAAGGGCATCGTCGAGGGCTGCCTGCAGGCGGGCTGCGCACTCGTCGGCGGCGAGACCGCCGAGATGCCCGGGATGTACGAGGGTGACGATTACGACCTCGCCGGTTTCTGCGTCGGCCTGGTCGAAAAGGACGAGATCATCGACGGCACGAAGACGAGCGCGGGCGACGCGATCATCGGCCTCGCCTCCTCGGGGCCGCACTCGAACGGTTATTCGCTGATCCGTCGGCTGCTCGCGCTCGGCGGCGCGGGTCCCTCGACCCAGCTCGACGGCAAGCCGCTCTACGACCTGCTGCTCGAACCGACGCGCATCTATGTCAAGTCCGTGCTGCAACTGCTGCGCGAGCGCGTGCCGGTGCACGGCATCGCGCACATCACCGGTGGCGGCCCCACGGGCAACATCCCGCGCACGCTGCCGGCCGGCTTCGAGGCTGTCATCGACGCGCGCGCGTGGCCGCGTCTGCCGGTGTTCGACTGGTTGCAGAGGACCGGCAACGTCACGCGCGACGAGATGTACCGCACGTTCAACTGCGGCCTCGGCATGACGATCACGGTGCCCAGGACCGAAGCCGATCGCGCGCTCGCGCTGCTGCGCGCGAGTGGCGAGACCGCGGCGATCATCGGCGAAGTGCGCAAGGGGGACCGCGAGGTCGTCATCGTCGAATGACGACCGCACGAGCCATCGAGCCGATGCGGGTCGTCGTGCTCGTCTCCGGTCGCGGCAGCAACCTCAAGGCGATCGAGGCGCGGGCCGCGGCCGGCGAATTGGCCGTCCGGATCGTCGCTGTCGTCAGCGATCGCGCCGACGCCGGCGCGCTGCCGTGGGCGCAGGAGCGCGGCATCGCGACCGCCGTGCTGTCGCATCGCGAATTTCCGGACCGCGAGTCGTACAGCCGCGCGCTCGCCGACCTCGTCGAGGCCCACGCGCCGCAACTGGTCGTGCTGGCGGGGTTCATGCGCATCCTGGGCGACAGTTTCGTCAACCGATTTGCCGGCCGCCTGTTGAACATCCATCCGTCGCTGTTGCCGCGGTATCCCGGCCTGCACACGCACCGACGCGCACTCGCCGCGGGCGACCGCGAGCACGGTGCGAGCGTGCATTTCGTGACGCCCGAACTCGACGGGGGCCCCGTGGTCATACAGGCCAGGGTGCCGGTGCTGCCCGACGACGACGAGCACACGCTCGCGGCGCGCGTGCTCGTGCAGGAGCACGTGATCTACCCGCGCTGTGTCGGCTGGTTTGCCGAGGGCCGGCTCGTGTGGCGCGACGACGCGCCGTGGCTGGACGGTGTCCGGCTCGACACGCCGGTGGTGATCGCAGAGGCCCTTTGAGGAGCACGCAGTGACGGGACGCACGTCGACGACACAGACACATCGAAGTCGCGCCGGCCTGCGTGCCCCTGCCGTCCTCTTCGCGCTCGCATGCGCCGGCCTCGCGAGCGCCCTGCCGTCGGTCGCGCGTGCCGACGCCGGCGAGAACCTGCAGCCCTACACGGCGCGTTACCAGGTGAGCTATCGCGGCCTGAACGGCGGCGAGATCGAAGCCACGTTCCGCCGCGGCAATGGCAATGGCCTGTGGCAGTACGAAACGCGCGCGTTTCCGAGCCTGCTCGGCCGTCTCGCGGTCAGCTCGCAGGCGCACGAAAGCAGCACCATGCTCGTCTCGGCCAATGGCGTGCGGCCGCTGTCGTTCGCGTTCGACGACGGTTCGAGCGGCGCCAGCAAGGACGTCCGGCTCGACTACGACTGGGCTGGAGGCAAAGTCACCGGCAGCGCCGAGGGCAAGGCCGTCGCGATCACGCTGCTGCCCGACACTCAGGACACGGCTTCAGTGCAGGCAGCGATGATCCAGGCGCGGCTCGCGGGCCGGAAGCCGGCGTCGTTCCGGATCATCACCGGTGGCAAGCTGCGCGAATACCGCTACTGGTTCGAGGGCAAGGAACAGGTCATGACGCCGTTCGGCCAGGTCGAGGCCGAAATCTGGGCGAACCAGCGCGACGGCTCGAGCCGCCTGTCCAAGGTCTGGCACGCGCCGTCGCTCGGCTTCGTGCCCGTGCAGGCGATCCAGTACCGCAAGGGCAACCCGGAAGTGCAGATGAAACTGCTGAAGCTGGAGCGATAGGAAGAGTTCAGAGTCTAGAGTCTAGAGTCTAGAGTTCAGTCGGAAGCGGAGGCCGCCTGCAGCGGCCGAGGCGCAGCGCGCCTCCGACTAGACTCTGTACTCTAAACTCTAGACTCTTCCGTGGCTCACGCTTTCGGCAGCGTCACGCCCTTCTGCCCCTGGTACTTGCCGCCGCGGTCGCGGTACGAAGTCTCGCAGACCTCGTCCGACTCGAAGAACAGCATCTGCGCCACGCCTTCGTTGGCGTAGATCTTCGCGGGCAGCGTCGTCGTGTTGGAGAACTCGAGCGTCACGTGGCCTTCCCACTCGGGCTCGAGCGGCGTCACGTTGACGATGATGCCGCAGCGCGCATAGGTCGACTTGCCGAGGCACACCGTCAGCACGCTGCGCGGGATGCGGAAGTACTCGACCGTGCGCGCGAGCGCGAACGAGTTCGGCGGGATGATGCAGACCGGCCCGTCGAAGTCGATGAACGAGCCCGTGTCGAAGTTCTTCGGGTCGACGATCGTCGAGTTGATGTTGGTGAAGATCTTGAACTCGGCCGCGCAACGGACGTCGTAGCCGTAGCTCGAGGTGCCGTAGGAGACGATCTTCTGCCCGTCGGCGACGCGGACCTGGCCCGGCTCGAACGGCTCGATCATGCCGTGGCTTTCCGCCATGCGACGGATCCAGCGATCGGACTTGATGCTCACGGTCAGGTGTCCTCGACGGTGATCTTGGGGAAGCCGGAGGGCTGCGTCGCGGCGACCGAGAGGTGCGCGGCGGCCCGGCGTGCGACGTCGAGGTAGGCGCGGCCCACGGCGCTGCCCGGGTCGGCGACGACGGTCGGACGGCCCTCGTCCGTCTCGCGGCGGATGCGGATGTCGAGCGGCAGCTGGCCGAGCAATTCCACGCCGTACTGCTGCGCCATCCGTTCACCGCCGCCGCTGCCGAAGATCGGCTCTTCGTGGCCGCAGTTCGAGCAGACGTGCGTGCTCATGTTCTCGACGATGCCGAGCACGGGCACGTTGACCTTCTGGAACATCCGCAGGCCCTTGCGCGCGTCGAGCAGCGCGATGTCCTGCGGCGTCGTCACGATCACGGCGCCACTCAACGGCACGCGCTGCGACAGCGTGAGCTGGATGTCGCCGGTGCCCGGCGGCAGGTCGATCACGAGGTAGTCGAGGTCGCCCCAGTCGGTGTCGTTGATCAGCTGCGTGAGCGCCTGCGTGACGATCGGCGCACGCCAGACCATCGGCTGCTCTTCCTCGACCAGGAAGCCGATCGAAATGACCTTGACGCCGTAAGCCTCGAGCGGCTGGATGCGGCGGCCGTCCTTGCTGGTCGGACGTTCGCCCTGCAGCCCCATCATGCGCGGCTGGCTGGGCCCGTAGATGTCGGCGTCGAGGATGCCGACGCGCGCCCCGTCGAGCGCGAGCGCCAGCGCGAGGTTGACCGACGTGGTCGACTTGCCGACGCCACCCTTGCCCGAGGCGACCGCGATCACGTTGCGGATGCCCGGCAGCGGCTGCAGCTGGCCCTGCACGGCCTGCGCCTGCACGGCCCAGGTCACGGTGACGGCCGCGTCCTCGAGGCCGGGCGCGGCCCGCAGCGCCGCCTGCAGGTTCGCCGCCAGCGTCGCCGCATAGCCGCCGGCCGGGAACCCGAGTTCGACCTCGACCAGCACCCGCGAGCCGTCCAACCGGACGGACTTCACAGCTTTGGCGTCGGCCAGGGGCATGCCGAGGTACGGTTCGACATAATTTCCCGCCAACAGGCGGGCTTGGGCGATTCGATCGTCCGTCATCGTGCAACCACTGATTTTGATGGGAGCGGCATGGGCCGGGGAGCGGCGATTGTAGCGGAAAGAGGGAGCGGCCAGCGTCGCGGACGCCGCCGTTTCGGCCAGGTGTCGCATGGCATAATGCTGCCCAGCCCGACGCCACCGGCTGCACCGTGACGGCGTTGACTTAATTCCAGCCTTCGCCACTCACACGAACCTCGCCCCGACGCGAGCACAGCACCCGGACCGGCACGCTTCGCAAGACCCATGAGCTTTTTCACGAACCTGCGCGCCGACCGCCTGATCGCCGAGATCAAGGCGGCCGAGCCCGGCAATGGCCACCGCGCACCGCTCGAGAAGCTCGCCCGGCTGGGGCCGTCGGCGATCCCGCGGGTCATCGATGCGCTCGCGAACGCCGACAAGCAGGAGACCGAGGGCTTCATCGCGGTCCTGACCTCGCTGCTCGACAACCGGACGTTCAACGCCGTGGCCCAGGGCCTGACCGAGGGCAACCAGCGCACCGTCGGCGGTGTCGCCGCCGCGCTCTCGCGTTCGCGCAACTACCCGGCCAGCCAGCTCTTCGGCCTGCTCGACAATCCGGACATGCCCAAGGGCACGGTCGTCGCGATCATTGCGGCACAGAAGACGCGCCTCAACGCGCGTGACCTTTTGCAGCGCGCGTACAGCCTGGAGCCGGCCGAAAAGGCCGCGATGTTCAGGATCGTCGCCGAGATCGCCGACCAGGCCCTGCTGCCCGAGCTGCTGAGCCGGCTCGAGGGCAAGGACGCGGTCGCCCGCACGCACCTGATCAACATCCTCGCGCGGTTCAACCGCCCCGAGGTGGCCCAGGCGCTGCAGAAACAGCTCCGCGACACCAACAAGTTCGTGCGCCAGGCGGTGCTCAACGCGCTGGCCGGCATGGAGGGCAACGCCGACGTCGGCCTGCTCTGCGAGGTGCTGCGCGACCCCGACGTCGAGACGCAGCAGAAGGCGATCGAGGCCGTCGTCCGCGCGAACGACCCGCACACGATCCACCACCTGACCGCCATCCTGCGCGACGAGCAGGAAAGCTCGCGCCGCGCCGCGGTCGAGGTGCTCAACGAGATCGGCACGCCGGCGCACATCAAGCACCTGCTGCAGTCGATCAAGGACGACGACTGGTGGGTGCGCAGCCGCGCGGCCGACGCTCTCGCCAGGATCGGCGGGCCGCGCGTGATCGAAGCGGCGCTCGGCCTGATCCGCGACCAGGACGAGGACGTCCGGCGTGCCGCGATCGAGATCCTGAACCAGACCAAGGACGAACGCGCGGTCGGCTTCCTGATCGAGGCGACCAAGGACAAGGACTGGTGGGTCCGCGAGCGGGCGGTCGACGCCCTCGCCGAGATCGGCAGTTCGCGCGCCCTGCCCGCCCTGCTCGACTTGCTGCACGTCAGCGACGAGCGGTCGCTGCCGACGGTCGTGCGCGCGCTCGGCAAGCTCGGCGACGCCTCGGTGATCACGCGGCTGATCCCGCTGCTCGAGAGCCCGTCGAAGGAAGTCCGGCT
Organism: Steroidobacteraceae bacterium; assembly: GCA_035554635.1. Classification (GTDB taxonomy): domain Bacteria; phylum Pseudomonadota; class Gammaproteobacteria; order Steroidobacterales; family Steroidobacteraceae; genus RPQJ01. The sequence continues at coordinate 8,080 of DATMIB010000168.1, forward strand.
CGAGGTGATCACGGCCCTCGGCCGGCTGGTCGACGACAGCACGGCCGACACGGTCCGCGCGCGGCTCGAATCGACCAGCACCGCCGGCCGCGACCCGACCGTGAGCCACGCCGCGATGCGGGCGGTCGAGGACCTCGATGCGCGCTTCGCGACCGGCGTGCGCGCGGCGAGCCAGGCCACCACCGACCGCATGGCGATTCCGTCGCGCACGCTGCTCACCGAGCAGCCCGACTTCGACGGCCTCGCCCGCCAGGCCGCGCAGCAGCGGCTCGACATTTCCACGCTCAAGCCCGGCGACGTGCTCGAGGGCCGCTACAAGTTCATCCAGAAGATCGGCAAGGGCGCCTTCGGCACCGTGCTGCTGATGGAGGACAACGTCGTCGACGAGCGGCTGGTCCTCAAGTTCCTGAACCCGAACGTCTCGCAGGACGAGGAGATGATGAAGCGGTTCGTGCACGAGCTGCGCTACTCGCGCAAGATCACGCACCGCAACGTCATCCGCATCTACGACTTCCTGTTCATCCGCGGCAACTATGCGATCTCGATGGAATACTTCCCGTCGCATACGCTCGGCAACGAGGTCAACGACAAGCCGCTGCCGCTGCCAAAGGCGGTCCGCTTTGCCATGGACGTCGCGACCGGCATGACCGTCGCGCACCAGTCCGGCATCATCCACCGCGACCTGAAGCCGGCCAACGTGCTGATCGACGACACGGGGCTGGTCAAGATCGTCGACTTCGGCGTCGCCGCGGCACAGCACCAGGGCGACACGCAGCTCACCAAGACCGGCTACGTGATCGGCTCGCCCAAGTACATGGCGCCCGAGCAGATCCTCGGCAAGAAGGTCGACGAGCGCGCCGACATCTATTCGCTCGGCGTGATCCTCTATGAGATGCTGACAGGCGAGCCGCCGTACCACCGCGGCGACCACATGGCGGTCATGTACCAGCACGTCCAGGGCAAGGCGAAACCGCCGATCGAGTTGAACCCGCAGGTGCCGCCCGGCCTGTCGGAGATCGTCATGAAGGCCATGGCGGTCGACAAGACGCGCCGGTTCCAGACCATGGACGAGCTTCGCGCCGCGCTCGAGCGCTACCTCTGAGAGGGACGGGCCCTTGGCACGCATCGATGCCTTCCTGAAACTCGGCGCCTCCCAGGGCTGCTCCGACGTCCACCTGGCCGTGGGCGTGCCGCCCATGCTGCGCATGAACGGCGAGCTGATGCCGATCAAGTTCCGCAACCTGCAGGACGCGGAGCTCGAGAGCTACGTCAGCGAGATCCTGACGCCGACCAACCAGGAGCACTTCCGCAAGGGGCACGACGTCGACTTCTCGTACGTGTCCGACGACGGCAGCCGTTTCCGCGTCAACGTGTTCCGCAAGGACACGGGCGTCGGCGCCGTGTTCCGCACGATCCCGAGCGACGTGCCTTCGCTCGACTCGCTGAACCTGCCGCCGGTCGTCAGGAAGTTCTGCGACTACCACCAGGGCATGGTGCTCGTGACCGGGTCCACCGGCACGGGCAAGTCGACCACGCTCGCGGCGATGATCGACCACCTCAACCAGACGCGGCGACTCAACATCATCAGCCTCGAGGATCCGATCGAGTTCGTCCACCGCAGCAAGCAGTCGCAGGTCGTCCAGCGCGAACTGCACACGCACCTGCCCTCGTTCGCCGAGGGCGTGCGCGCCGCGATGCGCGAGGACCCGGACGTGATCCTGGTCGGCGAACTGCGCGACGCCGACACCGTGCGCTGGGCGATGACGGCCGCCGAGACCGGCCACCTCGTGCTCGGCACGCTGCACACGACCAGTGCCGTCAAGACCATCGACCGCATCGTCGACGCGCTGCCGGCCGAGGAGCGCGAGCAGACCAAGAGCTTCATGTCGCAGAGCCTGCTCGGCGTCGTGACGCAGGTCCTCGTGCGCACACCGGACCTGCGCGGGCGCAAGGCGGTCTGCGAGGTGATGGTCATGAACCGCGCGATCGGCAAGCTGATCACGAGCGAGCAGTCGCACATGATCCCGTCCCAGCTGCAAACCGGGCGCGACGTCGGCATGCAGACGCTCGACCAGGCGCTGCTCGCGGCCGTGCAGGCCCGCGAGATCGACCCGGAAGACGCGTTCACGTTCGCCGTCGACAAGCGCCCGTTCGCGCGGTACGTGCCGGACGGCACGGCCACCTTGAAGTCCGACGTCACGCAGGGGCTCTGAGCAGATGTCCGCCACGGTCGAAGGCACCACCCAGCCCGCCACGCCCGAGGTGCTGCAGCACACGCCGCGGCGCATCGACGAGCTGCTGCGCGACGTGCTCGTCAAGGGCGGCTCCGACCTGCACTTCGTCGCGGGCGACCCGCCGCGCATACGGCTGCACGGCGAACTGCAGGCGCTGCGCGACGCGCGCCTCGACAAGGACACGGTGCGCGAGATGCTCACCGAGGTCATGACCCGCCGCGCGCAGGCGCAGCTCGAGCAGAAGGACGGCGCCGACTTCGCCTACACGATCCCCGGCGTCTCACGCTTCCGCGTCAACGTCTTCCGCCACATCGGCGGATTGGGCGGCGTGTTCCGCGCGATCCCGTCGAAGGCGCTCACGCTCGAGCAGCTGAACCTGCCCGAGTCCGTGCGCAGCCTCTGCCGCGTCAACAACGGCCTGATCCTGGTCACCGGCAAGACCGGCTCCGGCAAGTCGACGACGCTCGCGGCGATGATCGACGACATCAACCAGCGCGAGAAGGGCCACATCCTCACGATCGAGGACCCGATCGAGTTCGTGCACCCGCGCAAGAACTGCCTCGTGAGCCAGCGCGAAGTCGGGCTGCACAGCCCCGGGTTCGCCGAGGCGCTGCATTCGGCGCTGCGCGAGGACCCCGACATCATCCTGGTCGGCGAATTGCGCGACCTCGAGACCATGGGCATCGCGGTGACGGCCGCCGAGATGGGCATCCTGGTCATGGGCACGCTGCACACCAACGGCGCGGCGGCCACCGTCGACCGGATCGTCAACGCGTTCCCCTCCGACAAGCAGAGCCACGTGCGCACCATGCTGTCGACCTCGCTGCGCGGCGTGATCTCGCAGCAGCTGATCCAGCGCGCCGACAAGCGCGGCCGTGTCGCCGCGCTCGAGATCCTGATCAACACGCCGGCCGTGTCGAACCTGATCCGCCAGGGCAAGCTCGACCAGCTCGAGAACGCGATGCAGAGCGGCGCGACGCACGGCATGCGCGTCATGGATTCCGCGATCCAGGAGCTGTTCGACAAGGGCGTCATCAACGGTCGGGCGGCCTACGAAAAGGCGATCAACAAGCAGCGGTTCGAGCAGTTCAAGGACATGGGTTGAGGGCGGCATCGACCCGCCTCCCCCGTCGTGCTGGCGATCTCGACGCGCTGCGGCCTTCAATAGGGTGCCAACGGCGATCCCGGCGGAATTCGCCCCGAAAAACGCCGTGAATACATCCCTGTAGGCTCCTTCCGCGACGTCCATGTCGCGGAAGGTTTTCGGGGCGAACCCGCGCCGGAATCGCCGTCTCCCGCCTCGGTGACCGACCTGCGACGCCTGCCGGGCCGCGCCGGCCGGGGGCGTGACTGGCATAATTCGCGACCCCGCCCCCGGAATCCCCCGCCCGCATGACCACCGCCGCCGACCGACGCACGATCCTCGTCACCAGCGCCCTGCCGTACGCCAACGGCGTGCCGCACCTCGGGCACATGGTCGAGTACGTCCAGACCGACATCTGGGTGCGGTTCCAGCGCATGCGCGGCCACGACGTGCTGTTCATGTGGGCGAGCGACGCGCACGGCACGCCGATCATGCTCAAGGCGCGCCAGGAAGGGATCACGCCCGAGGAGTTGATCGAGCGCATCGGCGCGATCCAGCGTCGCGACTTCGGCGACTTCGACATCTCGTACGACAACTTCCACACGACGCACTCGGACGAGAACCGCGAGATCACTTACGAGATCTACCGCCGGCTGCTCGCGGCGGGCCACATCCGGCGCGAGACGATCGTGCAGGCCTACGACGAGCAGGCCCAGATGTTCCTGCCGGACCGCTACGTCCGCGGCACCTGCCCGAAGTGCGGTGCGCTCGACCAGTACGGCGACAGCTGTGAAGTCTGCGGCGCCACCTATTCGCCGGCCGACCTCATCAACCCGGTCTCGGTCGTGAGCGGCACGGCGCCCGTGCAACGCGACTCCGAGCACCTGTTCTTCAAGCTCGGCGACTTCGAGGCACTGCTGCGCGAGTGGACCGGTGGCGGACGGCTGCAGCCGGCGGTCTCGGCAAAGCTCGCCGAATGGTTCGGCGCGGGCCTGCGCGACTGGGACATCTCGCGCGACGCGCCCTACTTCGGCTTCGAGATCCCGGGCGAGAAAGGCAAGTACTTCTACGTCTGGCTCGACGCGCCGATCGGCTACCTGTCGAGCCTGCTGCACTGGTGCCGTCGCCACGGCCGCGACTTCGACACGTACTGGAAGCCCGACAGCACGGCCGAGGTCTACCATTTCATCGGCAAGGACATCGTCTACTTCCACACGCTGTTCTGGCCCGCGGTGCTGGTCGGTGCAGGCTACCGCGCACCGACCGCGGTGTATGCGCACGGCTTCCTGACCGTCAATGGCCAGAAGATGTCCAAGTCGCGCGGCACGCTGATCGCGGCACGCACCTGGCTCGACCACCTGCCGGCCGAGTACCTGCGCTACTACTATGCGTCGCGGCTCGGCGACGGCGTCGACGACCTCGACCTGAACCTCGACGACTTCGTCGCCAAGGTGAACTCGGACGTCGTCGGCAAGCTCGTCAACATCGCCAGTCGCTGCGCCGGCTTCATCGCGCGCGGTGCCGACGGCCGCCTCGCGGCCACGCTCGCGGAGCCTGCACTGCAGGACGAATTCGTGCTCGCCGGCGAGCGCATCGCCGCGCTGTACGAAGGTCGCGACCTGGCCGGCGTCGTGCGCGAAGTCATGGCGCTCACCGACAAGGCCAATTTCTACATCGACCAGCGCAAACCGTGGCTGATGGCCAAGGACCCGGCCCGTGCCGCCGAGGTCCAGGGCGTCTGCACGCAGGGGCTCAACCTGTTCCGCGTGCTTGCGACCTACCTCAAGCCGATCATGCCGAAGCTCGCCGCCGGCGCCGAGAAGTTCCTCGGCCTGCCGTCGCAGGCCTGGGCCGACGCAGCCACGCCGCTGCTCGGCACCACGATCAATGCCTACGAGGCGCTCGCGACGCGTGTCGATCCAAAGGCCGTGCAGGCACTGCTCGCGGCATCCGCGGAAACGCTGAAGCCGACCGAAGTGCCGACGGCAGCGCCGCCGACGACGGCGGCCGCAGCGACGCAGAAACCCGCGAAGAAATCCGCCGACGCGGTTGCGGCTCCGGCCCCGGTCGATGGCGCACCGGCGTCGATCTCGGTCGACGAGTTCGGCAAGGTCGACCTGCGCATCGCACGGATCGACAGCGCCGAGCATGTCGACGGCGCCGACAAGCTGCTCAAGCTTGGGCTAGACCTGGGCGAACTCGGCAAGCGCACCATTTTCGCGGGCATCCGCTCGGCCTACGAACCGGACCAGCTGGTCGGCCGGCTCACCGTCGTCGTCGCCAACCTGGCGCCGCGCAAGATGCGCTTCGGCGTCTCCGAGGGGATGGT
>DATMIB010000169.1:0-2915 GCA_035554635.1 Steroidobacteraceae bacterium
GAAATTGCCGGACGCGGCGAGGTGATGGTGCAGGCCGCCGTCCGTAACGAGGAACACCTGGCCGCGCGAGACCTTGCGATCGATCACGCGGCAGACATAGACGCCGGCTTCGCCGACGAGGAACCGTCCAAGTTCGAGCGCGACGCTGGCCTCGGGCAGCGCCCGCCTGATCTCCGGCAGCAGCTCGTGCAGGTTGGCACCGATCGGCGCCAGGTCCAGCGGCTTCTCGCCGGGGAAGTACGGGATGCCAAAGCCACCGCCGAGATTGAGCGACCGCACGGGCGAGAGCGCGTGCTGGCTCAGTTCGATCGCGAGCGCCGCGGTCTTGCGTTGCGCGTCGACCAGCACTTCGGGCCGCAGGTTCTGCGAGCCGCTGTAGATGTGGAAGCCCCAGAACTCGAGCGGCAGGTCGCGCAGTTCCTGCAGCAGCTGCGGCACCTGTTCGGCATCGACGCCGAACTGCTTCGGCCCGCCCGCCATCTTCATGCCGGAGTTCTTGAGCTCGAAGTCCGGGTTCACGCGCACGGCGACTTTGGGGCGCGTGCCGGTGCGACGCGCGATCTCCGCGATGCGATGCATCTCGCGGAACGATTCCATGTTGATGACGACCCCGGCCGCGACGGCGCGCTCCAGTTCCTCAGGCCGCTTGCCGGGGCCCGCGAACGACAGCAGCCCCGGTGCCATGCCGGCGGCGAGGGCGACGTCCATTTCCGCGGCCGAGGCGAGGTCGATGCCGTCGACGATGCCGGCGAAGTGCTTCACCACCGCCGGCATCGGGTTCGCCTTCATGGCGTAATGGACCTCGACCTCGCGCGGCAGGACTGCACGCAGCTCCTGCACCTTGCGCGTCATCACCGCGCGGTCGTAGACGTAGATCGGCGTCCGATCGACGGCGCGCGCCAGTTCCGCGACCGTGTGCCCGCCGATGACGAGGTGGCCGTCGCGTGTCGAGAAGTACGGCGTCGGAGCGTGCAGGGGAAAGCTCAGGGTCATGCAGCGACACATCCTGTGGAGATTCGCGCAGCCTGCGAGGCCATGCGGGACACGTGCAGTATGGGCCGCTGCGTCTCCCGGAAACCGACGTGCAGATATGGCGCGCTGGAGAAGACGGAAACCTGGAGCCGGCCGGCCTGCACGAAATACGCCGAGCCGATCACCTTCGCACCCAGCCGTTCGTGCGCCTTGCGCGAGCCAGGGTTGAAGGCGTTTATACGGCTCAGCGACCAGCGCACGCCAGCTTGCCGCAGCAACGCGTTGCAGCGGTCCCAGAGACGCGAGAACACGGGCTGGGTCCGGAATTCGGGCAGCACGAAAATGTCGTAGTCCCACGCGCAGAGGTCGCCGGGAGCGAGGCGGAACAGGCAGCGCACGTCGTCCTCCGGGTAATCCTCGAGCGTGAACCACTGGAAGCCGACCAACTGGCCTGCCTTGTGTGCAGTCAGGCAGCGCCCGCCGTGCCTGAGCCGCGCTTCGATGACGGCCCGCGGTCGCTCGACGGCCAGCGCCAGCGCCTCGGCGGGACTCGCCTCGTTCACCTCGATCTGGCGTCCGCGCCGCGCCGGTGTCAGCTCCGTGGCGGCCACGGGTTGCACCGTGATGTAGTACTTCACGAGCCGGGCACGACCGCGCGTGATGGCGCCTATTGCCCGCGCGAGCGCGTAGAGCGCTGCGTCGAGCAGGCCGAGTTCGCGTCTCAGCGCGCCGAACGACACGGGGTCACTTCACCTCGGCGACGACGGGGCGCAGCGCGTCGCGAAACTGTGCGGCGAGGGCCGGCCGGTCGAACTTGCCGTTCGGGTTCCGCGGCAGTTCGGGGAGCCAGGCGATGTGATGCGGCACCATGAAGTTCGGCAGGCGCGCTTTCATGAAGGAGAGGAGGGCGTCGGAAGAGCCCTCACCGGAGCCCTCACCCGCGCTGCGCGCGACCTCTCCCGCCAAGGCGGGAGAGGTGGAACACACGAGCACGATGCCTTGGCCGAGGTCCGCGTGCGGCGCCGCCACGGCGACCGCGTCGCCGACCAGCCCCGAGGCGTAGGCGACTTCCTCGACCTCGGTCGGGCTCACGCGATACCCCGACGTCTTGATCATCTCGTCCTTGCGGCCGATGAAGTACAGGAAGCCGTCCTTGTCCTTCTTCACGGTGTCGCCGGACCACACCGCCATCTCGGTGAGGCACAGTTCCGTCGGCTGCGCCGGCGCGGGCTTGAACCGTTCTGCCGTCTTCGCGGGGTCGTTCCAGTAGCCCAGCGCGACCAGCGAGCCGCGTTGCACGAGTTCGCCCGGCTCGTCGGGCTCGCACTCGGTGCCGTCGGCCCGCACGACCATGACTTCGGTGTTGGGAATGGCCTTGCCCATCGACTCGGGCCGCTGGTCGACTTCCTCGGGCGGCAGATAGGTCGCGCGAAAGGCCTCCGTGAGCCCGTACATCAGGTACGGCTTGGTCTTCGGCCAGGCCGCCCGCAGCTTCGCGAGGGTCGCCGTAGGCATCGCGCCACCGGAGTTCGTGAAATACCGCAGGTGCTCGGTCACGGTGGCGGGCCAGTCGAGCTCAGCCATCTGTATCCACACGGGCGGCACGGCCGCGAGGCCCGTGATGCGCTCCTGCACGACGAGCTTGAGCACGTCGCGCGGGAACAGGTAATCCATCAGCACGACGCTCGCACCGACGTGGAACGCGGTGGAAAGCTGACTGAAGCCGTAATCGAAGCTGAGCGGCAACACGGCGAGCAGCCGGTCGTCGGGCGTGTTGCCCAGGTACTGTGCGACGCTCTTCGCGCCGGTCACCATGTTCCTGTGCGACAGCACGACGCCCTTGGGTTTGCCGGTGCTGCCGGAGGTGTAGAGGATCGCGGCCATGTCCGTGTCGATGACGCGGAAGGGCAGCCCGGCCGCGCCGGCGAGGAACTCGTCCCAGG
>DATMIB010000170.1:0-18006 GCA_035554635.1 Steroidobacteraceae bacterium
CGATCGGCCCGGCCGTGAATCGCCTGACGGCATCGGGGCATTGCGATCCGTTCACGCGCACGCCTTACCACAAGTACGTGCCGGTGTCGGTTGCGCGCGCAACGGCGGAGACGACGCCGGCCTGAACCGCCGCCCAGGTGCGTGCCGTCACAGGTGCGACGTCATTCGGCCTGATGCCTCGTCGGCTCCGCTTCGGAATCGTGCAGGGTTCTAGCGCTTGTCGAAGGCGCTCTTACGCAGTTTCGCGCCGAATTCCGACACTCATCCGATCTGGGACCTTTTCGCTCATTGCCCGCTTGTCGATCGGCAGACTCCGCCCCGTCATCGAGCCGGGCCACTGCCGGCTTCGCCACACGGATGATGGGAGAAGAGATGATCAGAGCATTGAAGCTGGCCGCCCTGGCCACCCTCGCGACGCTGGTCTGCGTGCCGGCTGCCAACGCATACACGACGACCCGCAAGTTCCACCCGGGCCATTACACGGTCCTGTTCATGTCGGACAACGTGTCGCAGAAGGCGATGCACGACGCGAACCGCTCGGGCATGACCGGCATCGTCAAGAAGTACTACTGGCGCGACCTCGAGCCGACGCAGGGCAACTACAAATTCGACGCGATCCAGGCCGACCTGAACTGGGCACAGGCCTACGGCATGCAGCTCGTGATCATGATCGTCGACAAGACGTTCAAGCTCGAGCGGCCCAACCCCGCCTACCTCGACGCGCAGACGCCGCGCAACCGCGCCGGCGGCTACACGATCGTGCGCTGGAACCCGACCGTGGTGACGCGCTACAAGGCGCTCGTCGCGGCGATGGGCAAGCGCTTCGACTCGCACGCGAATTTCGAGGGCATCGCGGTCCAGGAGACCTCGCTCGGCCTCGACTCGCCCGTGCTGAAGGCGTACGGCTACACGCCCGAGAAATACCGCGACGCCTCGATCGAAAGCTACGGCTACGCGCTCAGCGTCATGCCGCGGTCGCGCGTGTTCTGGTACCAGAACTACTTCGTCGGCAACCAGACCTACATCGGCTCGATCGCGGCCGCGCTCGGTCCCAAGGGCCTCGTGATGGCCGGCCCCGACGTGCTGCCGGACAACAAGTCGCTGGTCAGCAAGTCGTACCCGTACTTCACCCAGAACCGCGACAAAATGCACCTCGGCATCCAGATCGAGGACGTCTGCTACAGCCACCTGCACGCGACGTCCGGGTACAAGACCAAGTACTGGACTCCGGCCGAACTGCACAGGTACGCCCGCGACCAGCTGCACGTCGACTACCTGTTCTGGGTCCGCGTGCCAAAGGCCGAGCCGACCGACTCCTACGACTGGTACGACGCGTTGCCGGTGATCCAGGCCAACCCGTCGTTCTGACGCCACCCACGGCCGGCCGGGCCCCGCGGCCCGCGCGCAGCCCGCATCGTGTTCTCCTCTTGGCCCCGCCTCGCGCGGGGCCTCTTTTTTGTGTCGGCCGCCAACCGCGGTATCGTGCACAGAGCGCCCACGTTTCCCCGGAGCCCGCAAGTCATGAGCCTGCCCGAGGTCCTGCGGTGTCCGCGCACCGACACGCCGCTCGCACGGTTGCGCGTCGGTGGCGTCGACACCGACGTCTGCGAAGACTGCGGTGGCGTGTGGCTCGACCACTCCGAACTTGGCCGCTTCGCCCGCCCCGACACTGCTTTCGGCGATGCCGTCGTCGCGCACCTGCGCCAGTTCCCGCCGGGCCTGGTCGACCACTCGCGACGCCTGCGCTGCCCACGGCATCCGGCGGTCGTGATGCTCCGGCGGCCGTATTCGGCCACCGTGGCGGTCGAGATCGACGTCTGTCCCGAATGCGGCGGCGTCTGGCTCGACACGAACGAACTCGCCGCGATCCGCGAGCGCGGTGCCGACGCCGCGATCTAGTGCGAGGGAGGCGTCGGCCGTCAGCGCACCAGTTCGCGCCCGATGACCAGCCGCTGGATGTCGGAGGTGCCCTCGTAGATCTGGCACACGCGCACGTCTCGATAGATCTTCTCGACCAGGAAGTCCTCGGCGTAGCCATAGCCGCCGAGCACCTGCACCGCGGCCGAGGCGATGCGCTCGGCCCGCTCGGAGGCGAACAGCTTCGCCATGCACGCCTCGCGCAGGCAGGGCTGGCCCGCGTCCTTGAGCGCGGCCGCATGCAGCACGAGCTGACGCGCGGCCTCGAGCTCGGTCGCCATGTCGGCGAGCCGGAAAGCCACCGCCTGGTGTTCGGTCAACGGCTTGCCAAAGGCTTGCCGGTCGCGTGCGTAGACGAGCGCGTGTTCGAGCGCGGCCGCGGCCATGCCGACGCTCTGGGCCGCGATGCCGATGCGACCGGTCTCGAGGTTGGCGAGCGCGATCCGGTAGCCTTCGCCCTCTTCGCCGATGCGCAGCGCGTCCTCGACGTAGACGTCCTCGTAGACGAGCTGCGCGGTGTCGGACGCACGCTGGCCGAGTTTCTTCTCGAGCCCGCCGACACGGAAACCCTGTCGACCGGCGGGAACCAGGAACGCCGTCTGGCCCTTCTTGCCGGCGCCCGGATCGGTGACCGCGAACGTGATCGTGACGCCCGCGATCGCGCCCGAGGTGATGAACTGCTTGGTGCCGTTCAGCACATAGCCACCCTCGACGCGCTTCGCCGTCGTGCGCAGGTTCGACGCGTCGGAACCCGCGTGCGGCTCCGTCAACGCAAACGCGCCGATCATCTCGCCGGCCGCGAGCGGGCGCAGGTACTCGCGCTGCTGCAGCGGTGAGCCGCGCGCGACCAGGATCGCGCAAACCGGGGCATTGTTGACGCTCATCAGCGTCGACAGCGCGCCGTCGCCGGCCGCGATCTCCATCAGCGCGAGCGCGTAGGAGACGTAGTCGAGTCCGGCACCGCCGAGTGCCTCGGGCACGGTCATGCCGAGGAAGCCGAGGCTGCCCATCTCGGCGAGCACCTCGTGGGGAAACGCGCCGTCGGCTTCCCATTGCCGCGTGTTGGGCGCGAGCCGGTCGCGTGCGAAGTCACGGGCGGTATCGCGCACCAGCGCCTGGGCATCGGTCAGCATCATCGCGGTCGGCCTCTCGTCGGGGTTCGTGCGTCGGCCGCGGAGCTTACGCCGTTCGCCGCGGCGTCGCTCGGCGCACTCCCCACCGCGCGCGGAAAGGGTTCAGGGCGTGACGGCGAGCACGAGCTTGCCGACATGGACGCTCGACTCGAGCACGCGGTGCGCTTCGCCCGCCCGGTCGAGCGGATACACCGCGTGGATCACCGGCGCCACGCGTCCCGCGTCGAGCAGCGACCAGACGTTCTTGCGCAGCGCCTCGGCGATCGCGCCCTTCTCGGCGCTCGAGCGTGGCCGCATGGTCGAGCCCGTGACCGTCAGGCGTCGGCGCATCACGTCGAACAGGTCGAGGCGATCGACGATCGCGCCGGATTGCGTCGACACCTCGACCAGGCGACCGTCGATCGCGAGCGAGCGCAGGTTGCGCTCGAAGTACGCCGCGCCGACGATGTCGAGTATCACGTCGACGCCGCGACCGGCCGTCAACTCGGCGATCCGCGTCGCGAAATCCTGCGTGCGGTAATTGATCGCGGCCTCGGCGCCGAGCGCGAGGCAGGCGGCACACTTCTCGTCGCTGCCCGCCGTGGCGAAGACGCGCGCGCCGAACTCGCGCGCGAGCTGGATCGCGGTGACGCCGATGCCGCTGGTGCCGCCGTGCACGAGCACCGAATCGCCCCGCACGAGCCGGCCGTGCTGGAACAGGTTCGCCCAGACCGTGAAGAACGTCTCCGGCAACGCCGCAGCGCGGACCGCGTCGTATCCCTGTGGCCACGGCAGGCACTGGGTCGCCGGCACGCTGCAGTACTCGGCGTAGCCACCGCCGTTGACGAGCGCGCACACGCGACTGCCGACTTCGAACGCGGTCGACTCTGCGCCCATCGCGACGACCTCGCCCGCGACCTCGAGCCCGAGGATCGGGCTGGCGTCGGGCGGCGGCGGATAGAGCCCGCGGCGCTGCATGACGTCCGGCCGGTTGACGCCGGCCGCCTGCACCCGGACGAGCACTTCGTCCGCAGCCGGAACCGGCACGGAGGTGCGACTGACCTGAAGCACCTCCGGTCCGCCGGGGCCCGTCATCGCGACGTAACGCATCTCTTCGGGCAGCATGACGATCCTCGCGTGCTCGATGCCGGATTCTAACGCCGGAGCCCGCGCATCCTGCCGGGAGAACCGCAGACGCCGTCGCCGCTCGCGTCGTGCATCGTGCTCGGGTCACAATCGGGACCCGTGTTCCCGTGCACGCAGCGAGCCCCGTTCCGCATGGCAACCAAGCAAGAAGTGGCCGCGTTCCTGGAACGGGAGTTCCCGCAGGCCAGGTGCATCGTGCGCGAGGTCGGCGATCGTCGCGCAGTCGTGTCGCACCACGTCGGGCCGGCGGAGCTGCGCCCCGGCGGCACCGTCTCCGGGCCGACGCTGATGAGCGTCGCGGACGCCGCGCTGTACGTCGCGATCCTCGGTGAAATCGGCATCGTGCCGCTCGCCGTGACGACGAGCCTGACGATCAACTTCCTGCGCAAACCCGACAGCGGGCGGGACATCGTCGGCGAGTGCCGGCTGATGAAGCTCGGGCGCACGCTCGCGGTCGGCGAGGTCTGGCTGTATTCGGAGGGCGAGAGCGAGCCCGTCGCCCACGTCGTCGGGACGTATGCGATCCCGCGGTCGCCGGCCTGAGGGGCTGCGCGGGCGGGAATTCCAGACTGCCTCTAGACGCAGCCCGCCGCAACGGATAGAAGCAATCCCTTGCGTCACCGCGGAGCGCCTGGGTCCGCCGACGTGGCGCACCCGCGGGAGACAAAAATGAATCGAACGCTCGTTTTCGTCGTCGTCGCCCTGGCGTTGCTTGCCGGCGTGTATGTGGGTGGCGTGGGTCCGGCCAGCCGTGCCGTGGCCGAGGCGGTGCCCGCGGTCGACGCGCCGGTCGGTGCGACGTTGCTGCCCGGACTGGGCCGCCACGAGTTCAAGATCACGACGCGAAGCGCCGAGTCGCAACGCTGGTTCGACCAGGCGCTGATGCTGACCTTCGGCTTCAACCACGACGCCGCCGAGCGCTCCTACCTCAAGGCCGCCCAGCTCGATCCCGACTGTGCGATGTGCTGGTGGGGCGCCTCGCTCGTGCTCGGCCCGCACGTCAACGCGACGATGGATCCGGCAGATGCGCCGAAGGCATGGCAGCGCCTGCAGCAGGCGATCGAGCTCGCACCCCGCGCGACCCCGCGCGAGCAGGCCTTCATCCGTGCGCTGGCGGCGCGTTACGCGGAGAACCCGCCGCAGGACCGCCGCACGCTCGACGAGGCCTACGCGAGCGCGACTGGCCGGCTCGTGGCAGAACGGCCCGACGACCTCGACGCCAAGGTCTTTCACGCCGAGGCGCTGATGGACCTGCAGCCCTGGGATTACTACGACGACAAGCTGCAGCCGAAGGGCAACACGGCCAAGGTCGTCGCCTTGCTCGAAGAGGTCATCGCCAGGAATCCGGAGCACGCCGGCGCGTTGCACCTGTACGTGCACGCGGTGGAGGCCTCCGCCGATCCGCAGCGCGGCGTCGTGGCGGCCGACCGGCTGCGGGCGCTGATCCCGGGCTCCGGGCACCTGGTGCACATGCCCGCCCACATCTATGCCCGCGTCGGCCGCTGGCACGATGCGGTCGTCGCGAACCAGGCCGCGATCGCGGCCGACCAGCAGTACCTGTCGATGTGCCGTGGCAATTACCGCGGTGTCTACCCGCTCGGTTACGTGCCGCACAACCCGCACTTCCTGTGGTTCGCCGCCAGCATGGAAGGCGCGAGCCGGATTGCCCAGGACGCCGCGCGCGTCACGGCCGAACGCGTCAATTTGCCTGACCTGATGCGCCAGCCGGGGTACGCCGGGCTGCAGCACTACTGGCTCACGCCCTGGTTCGACGACGTGCGCTTCGGCCGTTGGGAGGCGATCCGTTCGCGACCGAACCCGGCACCGGACCTGCCCTACGTGACCGCGATCTGGCACTACGCGCAGGCGATGGCAGCGATCCGCCAGAAACGCGAGGCCGATGCCGTAAAGCATCACGAGGCACTCGCCGTTCTCGCCGCCGATCCGAAGATGGACGAGCTGCTGGTGTGGGATCGTTACCCGTTGTCGCTCGCGGCCCGTGTCGCCGATCGGACGGTCCGTGCCGAGCTTGCGCGCCTGCGTGGCGACGACGAGGCGGCGATCGCCGCGTTGCGCGAAGCCGTTCAGATCGAGGACCGCATCCCCTACGACGAGCCGCCGGGCTGGCACGCGCCGGTGCGCCAGACCCTCGGCGCCGTACTGCTCGACTCGGGACGCGCGTCGGAGGCGGAAGTCGTCTATCGCGAAGAGCTGCAGCGCAATCCCGCCAACGTGTGGTCGCTCAAGGGCCTGCAGCTCGCGCTCGAGGGGCAGCGCAAGGGTGCCGAAGCGAAGCGCGTCGCGGCGGAATATGCGCGGGCCAGCGAGCACTCGGACGTGCAGCTCGTCGCTTCGCGGTTCTGATTGGCGATGCACCGCGCTGCGCGCGCGGCACGAGTGTCGGGCGACAAGGCCGCGCGTCGTTCGGACGCGCGAACGGGCGAAGTCCTACGACGACGGCCATGTCGTCGGGCTGCCGGTGCGCGCTGCCCGGTTTAACGTGACCGCTTTGAACGAAGGCGCGGCCGTCGCGCCCGTGCGCAGGAGGCGGATCATGGGTGAAGAGAAGGGCGGGAAGAAGGATCGCAGCCAGCAGCAGCAACAGCAACACGAGCGGGGCGGCGAGCAGCCCGGGCAGCGGGGCTTGCCCCAGGGAGGCGGTGGCGAGCGCCAGCAAGGTGGCGGGGGCCAGACCTCGCGCGACGACAAGCCCGGCCAGCACGGCGGCCGCCAGCGCGACGGTGGCCAGGACAGCCACTGACTCGCGATCGGCGCCGCGGATCCGGCTGCCGTCAAAAAAATGCCCCCGCGGTCGGTGACCGCAGGGGCGATTCTTCTTCTATCGAGTCTCGTTGGTCTCGGAGCGAACACGGCCGGCCGAGGCTGCGACATCGCTGCGCGACGCCGCGGGCCGTCGGCTCGGTGCCGAAGTCACCACTGCGGCGTGAACACCGGATTGGCCTCGATCACCGGCAGCGCGTCGTACCAGTCGTAGCTGTCGGTCGGGCTCGCCGTCGGGATGCGCACCCAGAACACGTAGTTCGCGTAGAGCTTGTCGCGCGCGTAGGCGAAGAGCTCGTCCGGCGTCCAGTACTTGGTCGAGTAGCCGGCCGTGGCGTGCGGATGCTTGTAGCAGATGCCCTCGATCTGGATGCCCATGTGCATCCAGCCCTTGTACGTTGCGTAGAACGGGTAGGACTGCTTCACGAGGTCCTGCTTGTCCGGCAACACGTCGGGGCCGGCCATGACGAGACCCTTGGGACCCACGGCCTTGGCCACCTGGCCGATGTAGCTCTGGTTGCCGAGCAGGAAGTTCTGGTACCAGAAGATCCGTGACTTCGGCATGCTCGCGAGACCGGACTCGAACTGCTCGATGTACGCGTCGCGGTATTTCTCGGGCGTGTATGCGTAGGCACTCAGCTCCGCTCCTTCGAGACCGAGCGAAGTTTCCTGCGTCGCAATGCCCTCGAAGTTCGGATGCGAGTCGAAACGCGCGCCGAGCGCCGCGACGAGTGCCTTCCAGCGATCGGTGTAGGTCGGGTGCCAGCGCAACATCGTGTAGCCACCGATGCGGTTGGGCTTGCTGATGCCGGCCAGGTACGCGGGCGCCGGGTCCTCGGCCGAGAACGTCTTGTCCTCGATCATGACGATGATCTGCTGGCCGTAGCTCCGCGCCCAGTTGAGGTCCGCGACGATGGCCGAGAAGTCGTAGCCGCCCTGCGTCGGCTCGAGCTTGCGCCACGTGTAGCGCTTGACGAGGCCGACGTTGCCGGGACGCAGCGCGTCGTTCATGAACTTGAGCCCGTTCTGGCCGCGCAGCAGCACGGTGTAGTGGCCCGGATTGAACTTGCGGTCGGTGACGTACGGTCCCTTCGGCGGCAGGATGCCGCAGGGATCCTCGCCCTGCAGGTTGAGCGGCAGGCTCACTTCCGTCGCGTCGGCGAGCGAGGCGCCGAGATAGACCTTCGTGTCCGTGCCGCCGGTGTTGCGCACGCAGATCTGCGAGGTCTGCGGCGTCCAGAAGTACGCGCCGTCGAAGGAATTGACCGAAGCGTCGAACGACACCTCGAGGTTGCGTTCGGCGTTGATCCGCACGACGTCGCCCGTTTCGAGCTTGATCGTCGACATCGAGTTGACGCCGCTCGACGCGGTGAAGGATCCCGCAAACCGCTGCGGTGTCGTGGCGCCGGCGATCAGGCGCACTTGCCACTTGCTGCCGGTGACCTGCGTGATCAGCAGGCCGCTGTCGGGCGTGGCAGCGTGCGTCGCTGCCAGCGGCATCAGGGCCGCCAGCGTCATCGTGGCAGCCAAAAGTCGAATCTTCGTGAACATGCTTCGCTCCCCAATCAAGAAAACTTCCCGATCGAGGCCTGTGCCCGGATCGCAGCAGAAGGTCCCTCTTCGTCGCTGCCCACCGGGTGCGTGGCCCGACGAGTCGCTCGCTGAACTGCGCGGCAGTGTGTCGCCGCCGCCGTTCACCGAACCGGAGATCGCGCCGGAACGGTTGCGTGTGTGGTGCGAAAAATGGCTTGTTTTGCAGTGGTTTTCGCGTAGGTCGCACGCTTTTGTGAGGCGCCTCGCATTTGTCGCGCACCGGCTCGAGTCGAACGCGGACGCGATTGCTTCCCGATGGCGTCGCGACAAGCGAAGCGAACAATGAATTTCAAAACCGTGCGGTGACTGGTTTTGTCGCGAGCGTGCGTCGGTGTCGCGGCGGCAACGCGCGGACGCGGAATTCGAGCGAGTTAGCGAGCGCACGCGATCCGCGCGAGCACGTGCCTCGCTGCGTGTGCCCGCGCGCATGCGCGGGCGCACGTCAAACGGCGGGCGATGCCGCCTAGCGTTCGAGGCGGCGGTACTGCTCGAGGATCCGCTGCAGCCGCGCGTGATCGATCGCGACGAGACGATGGCCGTCGACGCCCGTCATCGTGCGTGCCGCGACCATCGCGTTGACGATCGATTCCTCGACCGCGAGGACGGTCGACTCGAACAGGCCGTCGAGCTGGTCGTTCGGCAGGAACGCCGCCTGCTGCAGGCCGGCATCGGCGGAAGCCGCCGCGGCGTTGGCGGTCGAGAACGCGACGAAGATGTCGCCGGAGCCGTTGCCCGCCGTGCCGCCTGTCCGTGAGATGCCCATCGCTGCGCGCGTCGCGATGCGCTTGAGCTGCGTCGGCAGCAACGGCGCATCGGTCGCGATCACGAC
Source organism: Steroidobacteraceae bacterium (assembly GCA_035554635.1). Taxonomy (GTDB): domain Bacteria; phylum Pseudomonadota; class Gammaproteobacteria; order Steroidobacterales; family Steroidobacteraceae; genus RPQJ01. The sequence continues at coordinate 9,379 of DATMIB010000170.1, forward strand.
GATGATCGAGCCGAGTTCGTTCGGGCGGCCGTACTCCGCCGTGAACGGCGCATCCTCCGGCCACTCGCGCCCCACGGGCACCCCGGCCACCTGCAGTTGCCAGCGGCGCCCGAAGTTCGATTGCACGAGCACGCCGACCGTGTAGTCGCCGACGGCCTTGACGCGTACACGTCGCGACGCGGTGCCGGTGCCGCCCTTGAACTCGAACGTGTGCATGCCGGTGCCGCCGCCCACGTTGCCTTCCGCGACCGGACCGCCACGCGCACCGTCGAGCGCGGCGAACGCGTGCTCGCGCCGGACGTGAAAGCCGTTGAGGTCGTTCAGGTAGCCGTCCCAGGTCTCGGCGACGATCGGCAGGCCCCACAATTGCTCGGTCGCGCCCTTGCGCACCAGCCATTCGACGACGGCGTCGCGCACGACGCCGACGCTGTGCGTGTTCGTGATCAGGATCGGCGTCGTGACGAGTCCCGACTCCTCGATCCAGAGGGTCCCGGTCATTTCACCGTTGCCGTTGCCGACAGCATAGGCGCCGAACACGGCACCGAGCGCCTTGCGACCGCGCGGCAGGACCGCGGTCACGCCGGTGCGCACCGGCCCCTTGCCCACCTGCAACGCACCTTCGCCTTCGACGATCGTCGTGAAGCCGACTTCGACGCCCGCGACGTCGGTGATCGCGTTCAGCGGCCCCGGCGTGCCGACGAACGGGATGCCGAGGTCGCGTGCGCGCGGCGCTGCCGGGGGCGGCGGTGCGCCGCCGCCGGTCGGGACGATGCCGAGAGTTCCGAGCAGCAGACAGCCGGCCAATCCGAGTCGTGCGTCCATCGTGAGCCCCCGAAGCGTTGCAGCGATCATCGCACGGCTCGTCGCGCTGGTGCGTCACCGGCCCGTCGTCGCAGGCCGATCGATCAACACAGTCCTGGCGTTCAGCCTGCTCCGATTCGCGTGTCGGCGGTCGCGCAGCATCCACTCCGATACCGCGGTTCGCCGCAGCCGCTGACTGACGGCGCTTCCGCACGCGCGACACTGGATATGCGAAATTTTCTCGTGGATTTCGATAGGGGGAATCGAACATGCAGTCCACAAACAGGGCGACGTTCGCTGCGGTTGCCGCGCTGTCGGCGGGATCGTTCACGGCCCTCGCCACAGACCGCGCGCAAGCGGCAGACGCAGCGCTGGCGGCTGCGGGCGGCGCCACCGAGCTGATCAGCGTTACTGCCAACGGCCTTCGGGCCGCGGGCGACAGCAACCTGCGGCACGGTGGCGGCGGACTGAGTGCGGACGGCCGCTACGTCGCGTTCTATTCGTTTCGCGACAACCTCGCGCGTGGCGACAGCAACGCGCTGCCCGACGTCTTCCTGCGCGATCGCGCACACGCCGCGACCGTGCTCGTGAGCGTCGCGACGACCGGCGGGGCCGGCAACGGCTGGAGCGGGCTGCCGTCGATCAGCGACGACGGGCGACTCGTCTGCTTCATGTCGGCCGCGAGCAACCTCGTGCCGAACGATCGCAACGACTCTGCCGACATCTTCGTCTGGAACCGCGACACCGGTCGCACCGAGCTCGTCAGCGTCGCCCCGGGTGGAGCGCCCGGGGACGACGCGAGCCTCGAGTCGGCCCTGAGCGCCGACGGCCGCTACGTGGCGTTCACGTCGTTCGCCTCGAACTTCGCCGCACCCGACCCGGACCGGCGCACGCACATCTACCTGCGCGACCGCGAGGGCGGGATCACGGAACGCATGACGGTCGGCCTGGGCGGCGCACTGGCCAACGGCTACAGCTGGGAGCCGAGCGTCAGTGCCGACGGCCGCTACGTCGCGTTCTACTCCAACGCCGACAACCTGGTGGCGGAGGACGGCGGCAACCGGTCGGATGTGTTCGTGCGCGATCGCCGCAACGGCCAGACGCATCGGGTGAGCGTCAGCTCCGCGGGCGTGGCGGGCAACGACTACAGCGTGCAGCCGATGATCAGCGCGAACGGTCGCTACGTCGTCTTCGTCTCGCTGGCCGACAACCTCGTCGCGGGAGATACCAACGCTCGCATCGACGTCTTCGTGCACGACCTGGAGCTGCGCACGACCGAGCGCGTCAGCGTCGGGCCCGGCGGACGCCAGGCGAACGACGCCAGCTACGAACCCTCGATCAGTGCCGACGGCCGCTACGTCACGTTCGAGTCGTACGCGACCAACCTCGTCGCCGGCGACACCAATCGCGAACTCGACGTGTTCGTGCACGACCGCGAGGCCCGCACGACGCGACGCGTCAGCGTCGGCAACGGTGGCAGCCAGGCCAACGATGCCAGCTGGACGCCGTCGCTCAGTGCCGACGGCCGCCATGTCGCGTTCCGCTCGGATGCGAGCAATCTCGCCGGCAACGACCTCAACACCTCGTCGGACGTGTACGTGCACGACCTGGGGTCGTCCGAACAGGGCGAAGCGGCCTTCACGCTCAAGCCGGCAGCGCTCGATTTCGGGGCACAGGCCATCGGTTCGCGCGTGACGCAGGCCTTCTGGCTGCGCAACAAGGGCACGGAGCCACTGGCCATCCGGGCGATGGAATTGCGCGGCGTCGATGCGGGATCCTTCGCGCTCAAGCACGGCTGCTCCACGGCGCTTGCCGTCGGCGAAGCCTGTGCGATTCGCGTGACGTTCCAGCCGGACGCCGGCGGCGCGAAGCAGGCGACGCTCCGGGTCACGGCCGACGACGGGGCGGTGCGTACGCGTGCGCTCGCCGGAACCGCGATGCCCTGAGGCAGGGTGCGGCGCCACAGGCGCACGTCGTGCGGCCGTGGTCGCGCGGGGGGGGGCTGGGCTTCGCGCCGTCAAAAAAAAATGGGCGCTCACGAGTCAGGTGAGCGCCCACCGGCACGGCTCTGGTTGTTCGACGGTCCGCGACGGACAGCGGGACAGGCCAGACAGTGATGGTGGCAGTCGGCCAGGGCCCCGAGGCCGGCATTCTCCCCGACCGCGTGACCCCGTCGCGCGAGCCGACACCACTATGGCTGCGATGACACGTGGCCGTCGGACGGCGAGCCGTCGGTCCGGGTCGCCGTGCGCTTCGGTATAGTCGGCGGCTTCCGGTCTGGCGCAGCAGATCGTCCCGGGGGCGCGGCACTCCGGGGATCGCGCTGTGCCCGCCGACGACTGACAACAGGGGTGAGGCATGCGCAAGGTCGGCAAGGTGCTGGCGTGGATCGGCGGGCTGCTCGCGGCGGGACTGGTCGCGGCGTCGATGTGGTTCTGGTTCACGCCGGTGGGCCTGAACAACTACGTCAACAAGATCACGCTGCAACTCACGTTCGATTCGCCCGAGATCCTGTCGCAGCTCGGGTTCGTCGACAACACGCCGCTCGACTTCCACAGCGGCAAGCTCGACAGCCACACCAAGGCGCACGACGACGAAGTCCTGGCCCGCCTGCGCAAGGCGCGCGAAGGGCTCGACGGCTACGGACCCGACGGCCTCGAAGGCCAGGAACTCGTCACCTGGCAGACCACGGCCTGGTTCCTCGACGACCTGATCCGCGAGGCCGAGTTCGAACACGGGGACTACCGCGTCAACCAGATCTCGGGTCCGCTCGTCACCACGCCGCAGTTCCTCACCGACACGCACGTGATCAAGGACGAGCGCAGCGTCGAACGCTACCTGTCGCGACTGCAGGAGTTCGGTCGCGTGCTGCGTGAGGTCAAGGTCCGGGTCGAGGGCGACCGCGACGCGGGCGTCGTGCCGCCCGATTTCGTCATCGACCAGTCGCTGACGGGCATGCGGGCATTCATCTCGAACGGCGCCGCGCAGAATGCGCTCGTCACGACGCTGCCCGACAAGCTGGCGAAGGTGGACGGCCTGACCGAAGAGCAGCGCAGGGCCTACGTCACGCGCGCGACCGAGATCGTCGGCAAGGAGGTCGTGCCCGGGTACGAGGCGATGATCGCGCTGTTCGAGTCGATGCGGCCGACTGCGTCCCACGACGCCGGCATCTGGCGCATCCCGCACGGCGAGGAAATCTACGCCGCGCGGCTCAAGTCGAGCACGACCACGCTGCTGTCCGCAGAGGAGATCCACGCGCTCGGCCTCGCCGAGGTGGCGCGCATCGAGGCCGAGATGACCACGATCCTCGATGCGCAGGCCGTGCCCGGCGCGACGCTTGCCGAGCGGATCACGGCCCTCAACGTCGACCCGGCACAGAACTTCCCGAACACGGACGAGGGCCGTGCGCAGATGCTGGCGGCCCTGCACGAGATCGACGATCGCGTGATGGCCGTGGCGCCCAAGTTCTTCAAGACGATCCCGCCGCAGCCGCTCGAGATCGTGCGCGTGCCCGAGTACTCGCAGGATTCCGCGCCGGGCGGCTACTACAACCCGCCCGCGCTGGACGGTTCGCGCCCGGGTCGCTTCTACATCAACCAGAAGGACACCGCGGACAACCCGAAGTGGACGCTGCCGTCGCTGATGATCCACGAGGGTTCGCCGGGGCACCACTTCCAGCTGTCGGCGCAGCAACTGATCAAGGACGTGCCGCTGTTGCGCAAGGTGCTGCCCTTCAGCGCCTACGCCGAAGGCTGGGCGCTCTACGCGGAACGCATCGCCAAGACCGACATGGGGTTCTACGACCAGGACCCGCTCGGCGATCTCGGTCGCCTGCAGGCGGAGATGTTCCGTGCCGTGCGGCTGGTCGTGGACACCGGCATGCACGCGAAGCGCTGGTCGCGCGAGCAGGCCATCGACTACATGATCGCGAAGACCGGCAAGACCGAAGCCGAAGTCACGCGCGAGATCGAGCGTTACGTCGTGTGGCCGGGCCAGGCGACTTCGTACAAGGTCGGCCAGCTCGCGCTCCTGCGCATGCGCGACAAGGCCGAGCGGGCACTCGGCGCGAAGTTCGACCTGCGCGAGTTCCACGAAGTCATCCTGTTGAACGGCTCCATGCCGCTGGCCGTGCTCGAAGGCGTGGTTGATCGCTGGATCGAGCAGCAGCAGGCCGGTTCGGCCGCGGCATGACAGGAAGGCCCTCCGGCAGCACGGAAGGGCCTGTCCTCGGTTGACTGTCGGTAGCGCCCCTGCGCGTCAAACGCCGGGCGCGAGCGGCACGTAAAGCGGGTTCAGGCCGAACGGGCGTGCTGCCACCGCGGCTCCTCGTATTCGATCCAGTACTCGCGCTGCTCGACGTCGGACAGCCGCAGCGGCGCGCGAGCCGCCGGGACGTCGCCGATGACGGGTTCCGACCCGTCGAACATGCGCCGGCAGACCCAGCAACGGCGCTCGCTCGTGTTGCTCGGCGCGCGACAGGTCGGGCAGATGACGATCATGGCATCCATGCCTCGGACTTTTGCGACGGTGACACAATACGGGGCATGGTGCGGCCCGCTTGTAGTCGGGGCCGCGAATTCCTTGCGCGTGAAAGCCGACAGATACGTAGGACAGCGGGCGGGCCACAGGAGCCGCCTGGGGCCATCCGCGATCGCGATCGTTCGGCGTCAGGCAGCGCGGCGTCCCAGCCAGAGCAGCGCCAGCACACCCAGCAGCAGCACGCCGACGCCGGCGATCGCGCCGAGGCGCACGTACTCGACGCTCGCCCACAGCACGAACAGGCAGCTCGCACAGAACACCAGCGGCAGCAGCGGGAACAGCGGCACGCGGAAGGGTCGTCGCAGGTCGGGGCGCTTCACGCGCAGCACGACCACGGCGAACCCGCTCGCGCAGAGGAACAGCCAGAACACGGGCGAGGTGTAGTCGATCATGGTCGCGAAGCCGTCGCGCGAATACGTGCCGAGCCCCACGAGCAGCACGCCCACCGCTCCCTGCGAGACGATGCCGCGCACCGGGATGCCGCGCGCCGCGTCCCATTCGCCGAGTCGCGCGAGCCGCGGCCAGTCGGCCGCCGCGGCGTACGTCGTGCGTGCGCCGACCACGATCGTGGCGTTGATCGAGGTCAGCGTGGCCATCGAGATCGCGAGCGCCGTGACGATGCCGGCGGCGTCGCCGAACGCGAGTGCGATCACGTCGGAGGCCGGCGTCCGGCTCTGCGCGAGCCCTTGCAGCCCCAGGCCGCGCCACAGCGCCCAGTTCGCGAGCAGGTACAGTGCCGTGATCGTCAGGATCGACCAGACCAGTGCCCGCAGCATGCCGCGGCGCTCGTCGCGGACCTCGGCCGACAGCGTCGAAATCTCGCTCCAGCCGCTGTACGCGAACAGCACGAACAGCAATGCCGCACCGAACGTGGCCGGATAGCCGGCGTCAGTGACGGTGTCGGGCACGAGCGGTGGGGTGCCGGCAACGGTCAGCACGACGCCCGCACCGAAGATCAGCAGCAGCCCGCCGACCTCGAGCCCCGTCATCGCGTAATCGGCGCCCTGGCCGGTGTAGAGGCCCTTGAGGTTGAATGCGGTCATCGCGACGATCGTGACGATCGCGTACCACGACGAGCCGTTCGGCCCGAGCGAGTACACGGCATTGGCGTAGTCGCCGAGCACGAAGCCCAGCAGCGCGATCGAGCCGGTGTTGATGATCGCGAACCGCGCCCACGCGAACAGGAACGCGACGCGACGGCCGTACGCGGTCTTCAGGAAATGGTAGTCGCCGCCGGCGCTCGGCAAGGCCGTGGCGAGCTCCGCATAACAGAGCGCGCCCATGAGCGTGACGGCACCGCCGGCCAGCCACGCGGCGAAGAACCACGTGGCCGAACCGGCGTTCGCCGCGATCTCGGCGGGCGACCGGAAAATGCCGGCGCCCACCACCATCGCCACCGCGACCATGACCACGTAGGTGACACTGACGTGGCGTCGCGGGGCGGCGGTGGCCGAAGCTTCAGAAGGCGGCGCGGACACCCCCGTAGACGAAGCGGCCGTTGAAGCCGATGGGAGAGAGGACGTCATACGGGAAGTTGCCGAAGTAATTGATGTCGGAGGTCGAAAGGTCAGGATACTCGTCGAGCAGGTTGGCTGCGCCCACGAACAGTTCGACGTCGTTCCAGACGCGCCAGCCGGCCTCGACGTCGACCTGCCATTCCGCGCCATAGGTCTGCTCGGGTTCGAAGCCGTCGCCGAAGTTGAACACGCGCGTCGTCTCGCCGTAGTAGCTCAGGCGGCCGAGCAGCGACAGGCGGTCGCCCTGCCAGTGCGCGCTGAAGGCCCCCTTGTCCTGTGGCGCGGCGCTCTCGATCGTGTTGCGCTCCTCGACGCCGACCAGGATCACGCCCGCGACGGCCGGATCGTTGACGCTGCGGATCTCGGTGTCGGCATAGGCATAACCGAGGTCGAGGTCCAGCGTGCCGCCGCCGAGAGCCAGCGAGTACGTCGCGGTGAACTCGACGCCCTCGGTGCGCGTATTGACCGCGTTGGTGAAGAAGTTCGCCGCGGTGATGTTGCGCGCCGTGCACAGTGCGAGCGCGTCGGCAGGCACGCCGTCGCTGCCGCAGTCCACCCGTTCGCTGAGCGTGATGCGGTCGTCGACGTCGATCCGGAACGCGTCGAGCGTGAACTGCAGGCTGTCGTCGATGCGGCCCGTGAAGCCCACGCTGTAGTTCGTCGACGATTCCTTGTCGAGGTCGCGCGCACCGAGCGCACGCGCGAGCGGGTCGTCGACCGGCAGCGTGTTGACGGTCGTGAGCTGGCCGCCCTCGCCGAAGCTCGACGAGGAGGTGCCGTAGCCGAGCTGCACGAGCGAGGGCGCGCGCAGGCTGTTCGAGACCGCCGCGCGCAGGGCGTAGCCGGGCGCGAACTCCCATCGCGTCGCGAGCTTGCCCGAGACGGCGCTGCCGAAGTCGTCGTAGTCCTCGAAGCGGGCGGCGACGTCGACGAGCACCGTGTCGGTGAGTTCGATCGCGAGCTCGCCGTACACCGAGGCGACGTCGCGGTCGAGGTCGCGCGTCTCCTCGGGCCGCAGGCCGGTGCCCGCCTGCGCGCCGATCGCGAGGAAGTCGGGCTCGCCCGCGAACGGGCCGGCCTCGTACGACAGGGGATCGCCGGCATGACTCTGGAACGCCTCGAGCCGGTATTCGATCCCGGTCGCGAGCGTGGCGCCGGCAAGCCAGTCGAGCTCACGGCTGAAATCCAGGTTGAAGCTCGTCAGCTCGTTCTCGGTCTTGCCGGCGTCGAACTCGGTCGGGCTCGTCGCGCCGAGCGACGGGTTGAGCGAATGCCGCACGCCCTGCTCGAACGTGTTGCGTCCCCACGAGAGGCTGCCGTCCCAGTGCCACGCTCCGAGGTCGCCGCGCAGGCCGGCCGAGAGCGCGAGGTCTTCGTTGTCGCCGGTGGTGACCGGGCGATACCCGAGCGGGTACACCGCCTCGACGTTGGCGGAACTGACCGGATAGCGGAAAAAGCCGGTGCCCGCGGCGTCACGCGTGTCGTAGGTGCCGAAGCCGTAGGCCGTCAGCCCGCCAAGCGCGAATTCCGAGTTGAACCAGAGGCCGACGTCCTCCGTGGCCGCGTCACCGGGCTTGTAGTTGCGCTGACCGCCGACCAGCGGGATGTTGGCTTCGTCCTCGAAGAACGGCACCTGGTCGAAGCCGGCACGGTTGGTGTCGTCGCGGTCGCGGTACTCGAAGCCGGCGCGCAGGAAGCCGTCGTCGCCGAGCCCGAGGCCGAACGAACCCTGGAACGTCGTCGTCGCGCCGTCGTCGATGTCGTCGCCGAT
>DATMIB010000171.1:0-4428 GCA_035554635.1 Steroidobacteraceae bacterium
TCGTCGAAGTACATCAGCTTGACGATGCGCAGGTAGTAGTACGCCCCCACGACCGAGAACGCCACCGCGACGATCGCGAGCCACAGCATGTCGACGTGCAACACGGCCTGGATCACGGCCAGCTTGGCCCAGAAGCCGACGAACGGCGGCACGCCCGCCATGCTGAACATCAGCATCAGCATTACCGCGGCGAACCACGGGCTGCGCGCGTTGAGCCCCTTGTAGTCGTCGAGGCCGTCGGCCTCGAAGCCGGCGCGCGACAGCAGGATCACGACGCCGAAGCCGCCGACCGACATCAGCACGTAGGTGATCGTGTAGTACAGCGAGGCCTCGTAGCCCTCGCTGGTGCCCGCCAGGATGCCGAGCAGGATGAAACCGACGTGCGAGATCGTCGAGTACGCGAGCATGCGCTTGATGTTGGCCTGAGCGATCGCGACGACGTTGCCGACCACGATCGAGGCGACCGCGACGAACGTGATCATGTCCTGCCAGCCACTCGCGTGCAGCGGGCCCAGCCCTTCCGCGAGCAGCCGGAACGCCAGGGCGAACGAGCCGAGCTTCGGGGCCGCGGCAAGGAACAACGTCACCGGCGTCGGCGCGCCGTGGTAGACGTCGGGGATCCACATGTGGAACGGCACGGCGCCGAACTTGAACGCGACACCAACGATGATGAAGGCGAGGCCGAACAGCAGCCCGATCTGCCCCGCCGGCATCTGGGCCGCCACGCCGCTGACGAGGCCGAGCTCGAGCGAGCCCGTCACGCCGTAGACGATCGACATGCCGTACAGCAGTGCGCCCGACGCGATCGAGCCGAGCACGAAGTACTTGATCGCGGACTCGGCCGCGACGCCCGACTCGCGGTTGAAGGCGACCATCGCGTACTGCGACAGCGCCAGCAATTCGACGCCGAGGTACAGCGTCACGAGGCTGTTGGCGGAGACCAGCACCATGATGCCGAGCAGCGCGAACAGGCCCAGCACGAAGTACTCGCCCTTGAGCAGCTTGCGCTGCTGCAGGTAGCCATAGCTGTACAGGAACGCGACGGCGACCGCGCCGTATGCCACGAGCTTGAGCAGGCCCGACAGCGGGTCGGCCACGTAGGTGCCGTGCCAGCCGACGGTGCGCTCGGGGAACCCCGCCAGCGCCGTCACCCACGACACGCCCGCGAGCGCGACCAGCGACAGCACGAACGTGATCCAGCGCTGCCGGTCGTCGAGGAACAGGTCGACGACCAGCACGATGCACGCGGCCGCAAGCAGGAAGATTTCGGGTGCCGCGAGCACGAGGTCGAGGCTTGTGATCGATGCCGGGTTCATGGTCAGAGCTTCGTCACCATCATCTGCTGCACGAGGTGCTCGAGCGTCGGGCGCATCACGTCGAGCAGCGGCGCGGGCCACAGGCCCAGCGCGAGCACGGCGAGCGCCAGCACGCCCAGCACGAAGAATTCACGGCCGTTGACGTCCTGCAGCGCCGCGACGTGATCGTTGCCGACCGGCCCGAACACGACGCGCTTCACGAGCCACAGCGTGTAGGCCGCGCCCAGGATCAGCGTCAGGGCCGCAAGCGCGGCGTACAGGAAGTTCGCGTTGAAGACCGCGAGGATCACGAGGAACTCGCCGACGAAGCCAGACGTGCCGGGCAGGCCGGCGTTGGCCATGGCGAACAGCACCATGAAGGCGCCGAAGATCGGCATCCGGTTGATCACGCCGCCGTAGTCGGCGATCTGGCGGCTGTGCATCCGGTCGTACAGCACGCCGATGCAGAGGAACAGCGCGCCCGAGACGAGCCCGTGCGACACCATCTGCACCATCGCGCCGTCGAGGCCCATCGCGGCGCCGTGGACGTCGCCCGTGGCACGCACGATCGAGAACGCGATGAAGGCGCCCAGCGTGACGAACCCCATGTGCGCGATCGACGAGTACGCGATGAGCTTCTTCATGTCCTGCTGCACGAGCGCGACGAAGCCGATGTACACGACCGCCGTCAGCGACAGCAGGATCACGAGCCAGTCGAGCTGGCTCGAGGCGTCTGGCGTGATGGGCAGGCTGAAGCGCAGGAAACCGTAGCCGCCCATCTTGAGCATGATCGCCGCCAGGATCACCGAGCCGCCGGTCGGCGCCTCGACGTGGGCGTCGGGCAGCCAGGTGTGCACCGGCCACATCGGTACCTTCACGGCAAAGGCGACCATGAACGCGAGGAAGACCAGCACCTGCTCGCGCAGCGTGAGGCCCATCGCCTGCATGTCGACGATCGCGTAGCTGCCGCCCTTCAGGTAGAGGTAGATCAGGGCCACCAGCATCAGCACGGAGCCCAGGAACGTGTACAGGAAGAACTTGATCGTCGCGTAGACGCGCCGCGGGCCGCCCCAGACGCCGATGATCACGAACATCGGGATCAGCATCGCTTCCCAGAGCACGTAGAACAGCAGCGCGTCGGTCGCCGCGAACACGCCGATCATCAGGCCTTCGAGGATCAGGAACGACGCCAGGTACTGCGCCGGGCGCTTCTCGATCACGGTCCAGCCGGCGACGACGACCAGCGGCGTGATGAAGGCCGTCAGCACGATCAGCGGCATCGCGATGCCGTCGACGCCGAGCGAATACCAGGCGTTGAACGCGCCGATCCACGGCTTCGTCTCGACGAACTGCATCGCGGCCGTCGTGGTGTCGAAATCGCGCCAGAGCACGACGCTCACGAGGAACGTGAGCGTGCTCGCCAGCAGCGCGAACCAGCGTGCGACCGCGGCATTGCGGTCACCGACGAGGAGCAGCAGCGCGCCCGCCGCGATCGGCAGCCACACGAGCACGCTCAGGATGGGCCAGTCAGCTTGCATGTTCTTGTTTCAGCTTCGCCAGATGAGCCACGCGAGCAGGACCGAGAGGCCGATGATCGTCGCGAAGGCGTAGTGGTAGAGATACCCCGACTGCAGGCCGCGCGCAGTCTGCGCCACCCAGGCCACGAGCCGCGCGGAGCCGTTGACGGCCGCGCCGTCGATCACCGCGACGTCACCGCCCTTCCAGAGCGCCGTGCCGAGCTTGCGGCTGCCGGCCGCGATGACCTTTTCGTTGAACCAGTCGAAGTAGTACTTGTTCACGAGCAGCGTGTAGAGCCCGCCCGCCTTCTGGCGGAAGGCCTCGGCCAGGTCCGGCCGTTTGAGGTACAGGAACCACGCGAGCAAGGCACCCGCTGCGGCGAGCCACACGGCCGGCCCCATCACGCCGTGCAGCACGAACTGCGCCGGGCCGTGGAATTCCTCGCCGAGGTGACGCAGCACGTCGTGCGCTTCGGCCACGCGGATTGCGTCGCCGAAATAGCCGCCGAACAGCAACGGCTCGATCGTGAACCAGCCGATGACCACCGACGGGATCGCGAGCAGCACGAGCGGCAGCGTCACGACCCAGGGGCTCTCGCGCGGCGGGCCGCCGTGGTGGCCATGGTCGTCGTGGGCGTGATCGTCGTGACCGTGTGCGTCGTCGCTCGACGCGTCCGGCTCGTGGCCGGCGTCCGCGTCGGTGTCGACGTGTGTGCCCTCGCCCACCCCGTGATGGACATCGCCGTCGGTGGCGAACCGTTCCTTGCCATGGAACGTAAGGAACAGCAGCCGGAACGAATAGAACGACGTGATCAGCACGCCGATGAGCACGCAGAAGTAGGCGTACCCGGCGCCGGCGATCGACGAGCCGTGCACGGCCTCGATCAGCGCGTCCTTTGAAAAGAAGCCCGAGAAGCCCGGAAAGCCGATCAGCGCGAGCGTGCCGAGCAGCGCGGTCGCGTACGTGACGGGCATGTACTTGCGCAGCCCGCCCATCTTGCGCATGTCCTGCTCGTGGTGCATCGCGATAATGACCGAGCCGGCCGCGAGGAACAGCAGCGCCTTGAAGAACGCGTGGGTCATCAGGTGGAAGATCGCGCCCGCGTAGGCCGAGACGCCGAGCGCCCCGGTCATGTAGCCGAGCTGCGACAGCGTCGAGTACGCTATGACACGCTTGATGTCGTTGTTGACGATGCCGAGCAGGCCCATGAACAGCGCCGTGGTCGCTCCGATCACGAGCACGAAGCTGAGCGCTGTCTCGGACAGCTCGAACAGCGGCGACATGCGCGCGACCATGAAGATGCCCGCGGTGACCATCGTCGCCGCGTGGATCAGCGCGGAAATCGGCGTCGGGCCTTCCATCGAGTCGGGCAGCCAGACGTGCAGCGGCACTTGCGCCGACTTGCCCATCGCGCCGATGAACAGGCAGATGCAGATCACCGTGGCCGCCTGCCAAGCGACACCGGGGATCACCTCGAGCGTCGACGCGGCGATGCGATCGGCCTGGGCAAAAATCTCCGCGTAATGCAGCGAGCCCGTCAGGTAGACGATGCCGGCGATGCCGAGCAGGAAGCCGAAGTCGCCGACGCGGTTGACCAGGAAGGCCTTGAGGTTGG
>DATMIB010000172.1:0-9770 GCA_035554635.1 Steroidobacteraceae bacterium
GCGCGGCTTCGGCGAGGCACGCGTAGGCCACGCCGCGAGGCAGGCCGATGTCGAAGCTGAAATCGACCGGGCCCGGGATCAGCACTTCGCCGCTTTCGACCACGAGCACGTCGGGACGCACGGCCGCTTCCTCGGCCGAGATGTCGGAAGGCAACGCGACGTCGAGGATCATCGCGCCCGGCTTGCACTGGCTCACGTCGAGCACCCGCTGGCCGAACGCAGACGTCGCGGTGACGATCAGGTCGCAGTCGCCGACCCTGTGGGCCGTCGTCGTGTCGAGTTCGACGCGCGCCCCCGGCGTCTCCGCCTCGATCGTGCGGCGCAAGGCCTCGAGCCGCTCCGGTTCGATCGAGACCAGCACGACGTCGCCCACCGCCGCCGCGAGCAGGCGCGAGCAGACCGAGCCGATCGCCCCGGTGGCGCCGACGACCATGGCCTTGCCGCGCGCGAGGTCGGGCCAACCGAGCCGGCGCGCCGTGAGTTTCGCGGTTTCCAGCGTCGCCGCGATCGTGAGGCTGTTGCCGGTCGTGACCGGAATCGACGCGCGTCTGGCGACCGTCACGCCGGCATCGCCGACAACCTTGGTGAATGCGCCGAGGCCGAGGATCTGCGCGCCTTGCGCGGCGGCGTCGCGGACGGCCCGGTCGAGCCGGCGATACGTGAACTCCGGTGGCCGGCTGAGCATCTGGCGCGGTGTCGCACCCAGCGCGTAGATCAACCCGTCGATCGCCTGGCCGGTCGTGGGCGAGCGTCCGCCACGCGCGTAACCGACGCGCGAAGCCGGCAGGTGGGCGGCACAATTCTCGACGAACGGGCGTGGCAGGTGCCGCGTCCACGCGTAACGCGGGTGCTTCGACAGGTAGTCGACCGTGAGCGGGTGCAGCACGAATGCGAAACGGTTCGCATCGCGCGCAATGGCTTCCGTGCCGACGGGCGGCATCTGTGCGCTCGTATCCACCGGAACCTCGTTCGTCCGGTGGGATTCTTGGGCCGGCCGTCACGCCCGCCCATTCGTAATGCTGCCTAGGGAAGTACCGTTGCGCGCGTAAGGCGACTCAGGCGGACTGCGCCGGGTTGCGCTCCGCGCCGCTGGTTTCGCGGAAGCGCAATGCGCCGGCCAGGGCCGGCGTGCGCGCACGCTTGTCTGCGTAGAACGCGCGCAAGGTCTCGAGGTCGCGCGCCACGTCACCGGTCATCCGCACGTAGGTGTCGATGCCGACCTGCCGCCGCCCGTAATCGATGTAGGCGAGGCCAAGCGGCACGTCGGCCGCGCGCGCGATCTGGTAGAACCCCGACTTGAGGTGATCGGTGTACGAGCGCGTGCCTTCGGGCGCCACGGCGATCCACAGCCAGTCGCGGCGGCGGAATTCATCGACCAGCGAGCCGATCATTCCGGTGCGTTCGCGGCGGTTCACGGGCAGGCCGCCGATGCGGCGCAGGAATCCGGCGAACGGCCACCGGAACATCGTGTCCTTGCCCATCCAGTGCGCGGGCAGGCCGTTGCCGACACGGAACAGGACGCCGATCAGGAAGTCCCAGTTCGAGGTATGCGGATACACGAGGATCAGCCCGCGCGGCTCGGGCGGCCACACCAGCACGCTCGACCAGCCGAACAGTCGCAGCAGCGCCAGGCACGCCTTGCGTATCGCCCCCATCGTCCCGTCCCGATTGGCTAAAGTCGTGCTTTGTAGCACGCCTCGCCACACCGACGTCCGATGACGCCTCCATCCCGGACCGTGTTGGGGCTCGATCCCGCACTGACGCGCCAGCACCTGCGACGCCTGCGCCAGTACTTCCGCTCGGCGGGCTGGCCGTGCCAGGACAACGTCGAACTCGACCTGCTCGACCGCGGCCTGGTGCGCCGCGAAACCGGTGCGGGCCTCGAAACCATCGTCGTGACCGACACCGGCATCGCGCTGCTGGCGCGCCTGCTCGAGCACAACCGCCACGCGCTTGCCGAGCACGATGCGCTCGTCGACCGCGTCGCGCGCTGGCTGTCGTCGCAAAAGCGACTCGTGTTCCGCGGTGTCGCGTTGCGCGCCCGCGTCGAGGAACGCTGGGCACTGTCGAAGCCGGACGTGTTTTCGCTGCGGCACGTGATGTCGAGCCGCCACCTGCATCCGGCCGTGCACGAGATCAAGGTGCGACGCGCCGACCTGCTCTGCGACCTCAAGCGGCCCGCCAAGCGGCTTGGCTACCAGTCCTATTCGCAGTCGTTCTCGTATGTGATCGCCGAGGGGATCGCGGACCCGGCGGAGATTCCCGCCGACTGCGGGGTGATCGTGGCGAATGCGGATTCGCTGCGCATCGTGCGACCGGCGCCGCATCGCACGGCGTCGCTCACCACGGCACAGTGGATCGCGCTCGCACGCACCGGTGCCGACCGGGGCGACGACGACGATCCGCAACTGACGTTTTGAGGCGTTCGACGCCCGCGCGCGCCATCGTGATGGCAGCGACGCGTCAGTCTTCGGGCACGACGTAAGCCGGCATCGGGTCTTCGGGCCGGGCCGGCTGCGGCTCGGCCTGCTCCTGCTTCTGCCGCGCCTCCTCCTCGTCGAGCATGCGCATCACTTTCTGCATGCTGGTCAGGAAGGCATCGAAACCGAGGAAGGTCACGAGCACGAGGGCGAGCGCCAGCACGAGCGCGATCGAGTGCTGCAGCAACCGCCGCGGACCCTTTTGCTGGTCGCGCTCGGCCGCGCGCCGTGCACGGTCCATGAGCGTGCGCTCGATCGAAGAGCGCAGCCGGCGGTTCTCATAATCGTCGTCGCCCGAGTCCGGCGACCATCCGGAAGACTGGTCGTTCATGCCTCCATTGTAACGGCCGCGGGCAGGGGTGCGGGCGCCGGCCCGTGACGCGCGAGCGCAGCGAGCACGTCGGGCAGCACGTGCAGCGTGTGCTGTGGCCGATTGTGGCGTCGCTGGCCGTCGTGCATGAGCACGACGTCGCCTGCGCTCAGCATGCGCAGGCGCGACAGGATGCGCTGTGGCGTGGCGAGCGGGCCCCAATCCACGGCGCTCACGCTCCACAGTGCGACGCGATGACCAGTTTCGTGCGCGGCGTCGATCACGGCGGGGGTCAGCCGGCCGTGCGGCGGGCGATACCACGTGGGGCGCTCGCCGAGCACGTCGGCGATCGCGGCGGCGCCATCGCGAACCTCGTTGGTCGCCGCCTGGCGCGACAGGAGCCAGGGGTGGCGATGGCTGAAGGAGTGGTTGCCGATCGTGTGGCCGGCGGCGCGTGTCTCGCGCATCAAGGTCGCCTGCCCGCGCGCCGTGTGGCCGAGCACGAAGAACGTCGCGCGGACACGGGCTTCCGCAAGTACCTCGAGCACCGCCGGCGTCCAGAGCGGGTCGGGACCGTCGTCGAAAGTCAGGAAGCAGCGGCCCGACTCGGGCGGCAGGCTCCGCACGATCGTGCGGGTCTCGCGCGGGTACTGCACAGCGGCGTTCATGGCATGAGGTCCTTGCGGCGGGAGGCGCGGGCGACGCGACCGGCGGGCCCGCCGAAACAGTCGATCAGCGCGTGGCGCGTGATGCGGAAGCGATGCGGTCGCACGTCGAGCATCGCCGCACCACGGGCCACCGGTGCAAAGGCCCAGATCAGCAGACGGAAGTGGACGCCGAGCATCCACCTGCGCGGCCCGTGCGGCAGCGGCGAAGCGTCGAAGCCGACGGCACCGCCGTGCGCACGCAGCCAGGTCACGCCTTCGTAAAGCGCGACCTCGCGCAGCCTGGCTTCCTCGCGGGCGCGTGCCGCGAGCTCGCCGAACGAGTCACGCAGCAACCGCGCGAAACGCACGCCGGCCTGCAGCCTGTCGTTGGCCTGCACCGATGCGGCGCGGGCGTTGTTGAAGTGCAATCGTCCGACCCATGCACCGGTTTCGAGACGGGTGCCGTCGGGGAGTGCGCACGGCTCGCCTTCATGGCGATCGAGCCCGAGGTAGAGCAGCGGCCCGACCGGCGCGAGCTGCTGACGTTCGCGGTAGCGGGCATCGACGTGCTCGATCACCTGCCGCAGCCATTGCCGACCCGGCGGACGCCCACCGTATACGCACACGTCGTTCATGTCAGGCTCCAGGTCGTGTCCCCGTGGGCGCCGGCGCGACGGGCCAGCAGTCCAAGCGTCTCCTGTGCGACCTGCACCGCGCCGTCGCGACGGCCGATGGCGTACGCACGGCGCTGCATCGCATGGAGCGCGGACCGGTCGTCGAGCCAGGCTTGCGCCGCAGCCGGGAGATCGCCGTCGTCGCCGACGAAGTGGCCGACGCCGTGCCGCTCGAGGAACCGCACGTTGAAGCTTTCCTGGCCCTGCAGCGTGCGTGCGACGAGCAGCGGCCGGCCGCAGGCGAGCACTTCCGCCACCGTCAGACCGCCGGACTTGCCGATCACGAAGTCGGCCGCGGCGAGATAGCGTTCCATGCGGTCGGTCCAGCCGTGGACCTGCACGTGCGCACGCTCGCCGTCGTCGCGCGCAACGGGCACCGCAGTCGCCAGCGCCTGCACGCGCCGGCGCGCATCGTCGTTGCGCCCCGCCATCACGACCAGGTGACACCGTCGCAGTCGCTGTGCGAGCGGTGCGACGACGTCGTCGAGCCCGAGGCCGAGCCCACCACCGTGCACCAGCACGACGGGGCGCTCGTCGACCGGCGCGAGACCGAGCGCGTGACGGGCCTCGTCGCGATCCGGCACCGTCTCGAACCCCGGCATCAGCGGCACGCCCGTCACGGCGATCCGACGCGTCGCCACACGAGCGTCGGTGGCCAACGGCGGCCCGGCGATGGAGGCGTGCGGCACGCAGTAGCGGTCGATGCCTGGCTGTGACCAGTAGTCGTGGGCACCGAAATCGGTCAGCACGCCGACCAGCGGCAGTCGCCGCCAGCGACGCGATCCGCGCTTCAACGCCGACACGAGCGCGGCAGGCACCATTTGCGTGGCGACCACGACGTGCGGACCGAAGTCCTGCAGTCGCTGCTCCATACGGCCCTGCAGCCGCAGGAACGCCCATTTGAGCAGCGCCAGCCGCAACAGTGCGACGTTGTTGCCCGCACGTTCGCTCGAACTGGTGGGCAACGCGGCGCGCGCGGTCGGGTAGAGCAGCAGGTCCGTCGGGTAGGGCCCCAGGGCCCACTCGAACACGCTCGAGAGCGACCCGCGGCCGCTGTCGCCATTGCGCGTGAGCAGCTCGATCAGTTCGATGACCTCGGGCGGCGGCGGTATGTCGTTTTCGATCACGCGGCGCCAGCTGCGTTCGTCGAGCCCGTGCAGCCGCGCGTAGAGGTCGGGGTGCTGGAGCACGAGTTCGAGGTACTTCTGCTGGATCCCGGCCGCGACACCGGGATTCATCAGCGTCCAGAAGTCGAGGAGCTGCACGATCGCGTCGGGGGCGAGGCGACGCACCGCATGCGCGACGGCTTCCGCCGCGCGGACGTGGCCACAGCCGAGCCCCGACGTCAGCAGCAGCACGCGGGGCGATTCGCGCAGGCGCGTCCGCGCCGCGAGTCGCGCCTCGCGCGCAGGCGCGGCGGACTCCATCGCAGCGACGATGTCGGTGAATCCTTTCACGTGTGCATTCTGCGACACGCGCCCGGCCGCGTCGCGCGGTGCGCCACGTCGGGTTGCTGTCAGAGAAAGTCTACCGACGACGCGTTTATCGCGTGCGTGCGTCATCCGTCGGGACGGGACTGCTTTCACCGACATGCCGTTGCACCGCGCGAGTGCGCGCACACGGGACGCGCTTAGGTGTCGGCGAGCACGTGTTCGATCGCCGTCATGAGCCGGGCCCAGTCCGACGTGAAGCCGATCGCCCCGAGCTGGAGCGCACGACCGCGCTCCTCTGGCCCGTGCTCCGCACCGGCAAAGATCGTCACGGGTGGCACCGGCACGCCACCCGCGCGCAGCCCTGCCACGGCACGCAACAAGGCCTCGCCGTCGGCGCCGTCGCGCAGGCCGGCGTCGTACCGCCAGCGCGCGACGACCAGGTCGAAGGTCGGTGACTGTCGCAGCTTCGCGATCGCGTCGGTGCACGTGGTCACGGTCACCACGTGCCGGTGCAGGCCGCGCGTGGACCCTTCGACTTCGCGGACCGCCTCCGCGAGCAGGCGACGCCCGAGCGCATCGTCGTCGGGCGCGGGATCGACCCACAGCAGGCGGCGGCCGTGCAGCAGCTGGCCGAGCCGATGCACGGGATTCGTCTGGTCGTAGATCTGCGCGAGGATGTCGTCGAAGCCGGCGTGCTCGCCGTCGCCACCGGTGCGATACGCCAGCACGCCGAGGCCTTCGTGTCGCTCGTAACAGACGCGTGCGACGTCCGACACGTCCTCGAGCACAGCCCACGCGAGCGGACGACGCAGCAGCGCCAGTGCCGGGTCCGCGCCCACCGGATCGCGGAGTGCAGCCTCGCTCGTCTGGAACGCCTCGATCAGTTCCGCACGCAATTCGTTGAGGTATGCATCGCGCATCGAGTAGCCGAGGAACAGCACGGTCGAGGTCGCGAGCAAAGCCTTCAGTGCGGTCAGGTAGGCCGGGTTCGCATACAGCCGTCGTCGATACTGCGAACGCGTGAAGACGAGCGATGCGTCGTGCACCAGCGTGCCGTGCAGCTGCACGACCGGGCGGTCGGGGGAGTCCAGCGACGGTGACGCGGGGTCGACAGCGATTCCCAGCGCGGCCCGCAGGACCGACTCGCGCCACGGGCCGGGGTGCACCCCACGCAACAGGCGACGGTAGGCCATGGCGTCGGGCGGGACGCCGGGCAGCAGCGGATCGAAGTTCGTCGTGACGATCGCGCGAAACGGAATGCCGAGCAGGTGCTTCAGCCGACGCTGCATGCGCTCGGGCAGGCGCTCGGGGTGCAGCGCGTCGCGCAGCAGCGCCCGGCACCGTTCTTCGCCGACCGCGTCGAACAGCAGTTGCGCGGCCATCTCGAGTTCGCGTTGTGCATGGACCCCCGGCGGCTCCCTTTCGAGCAGCCGGTCGAGCGTCGCGCGGTGTTCCGCCCGCTCCGCCGGTGGCAGGCCCTGCGCCACGGCCCGTACGAGGTCGGGCCACGCGGGCAAACCGGCCGCCGCCGAAAACCCTGCCCCGACGAAGGCGACACAGGTGCCCGCCCGGATGTCCTCGAGCAGGCGCGGATCGATTTCGCTACGGGACGGGTCCATTGCGGTATCTACTTAAATGCGAATCATTTGCATTCCTGTCCGCCCTGCCCTAGGATTCCGGACAAGCGCGAGGTGCATTCCATGTACGTCTGTCTCTGCCACGGCATTTCCGAGAGCCGACTGCAGCAAGCGATCCTCGAGGGCGCCCAGTCCTTCGAACAACTGCAGTCATGCACGGGCGTCGCCACCTGCTGTGGCGCGTGCGAACCCTGCGCCCGCGAACTGCTCGACTGCGAAAGGCTTGCACCGAAGCCGCCGGCCGCTCAGGCTGCGTGACCTGGGGGCCGCATCCGTGGCCCGTGCCTGCAGCACTGGAGCCACGCGATGAAAGGCGACGTCGACGTCATCGGTCACCTCAACAAGGTCCTGTTCAACGAACTCACCGCGATCAACCAGTACTTCCTGCATGCACGCATGCTGAAGAACTGGGGACTCGAGCGACTCGGCGACCACGAGTACCACGAGTCGATCGACGAGATGAAGCACGCGGACAAGCTCATCGAGCGCATCCTGTTCCTCGAAGGGCTGCCGAACCTGCAGAACCTCGGCAAGCTGCTGATCGGCGAGGACGTCAAGGAAATCCTCGAGTGCGACCTCAAGCTCGAACTCGCCGGCCACTCCGACCTTAAAGCCGCGATCGCCCATTGCGAGCAAGTGGGCGATTACGTCAGCCGCGAGCTTTTCGAGGACATCCTCGAGTCGGAAGAGGAGCACATCGACTACATCGAGACGCAGCTCGACCTGATCGGGCGCGTCGGCCTGCAGAACTACTGTCAGTCGCAGATGAAGGCATCCTCCTGAGCCACCGGCCGGGCGACGCCGTTTAGGGGTAAATCCTCTTATCGCAGGGCGGGGCCGCCCCTAGCATCGCGCGTGTCGCACCACGGACACGCCCGATGCCGAAACGCACGCTCGCGCCGCTTCCCGAATGGTTTCCCCGCGGCATGGAACTGCTGCGGGACCCCACGCTCAACAAGGGCACGGCCTTCAGCGAGCAGGAACGCGACCTGCTCGGCCTGCGCGGCCTGCTGCCGCCGCACGTCTCCAGCCAGGAAGAACAGGTGGCGCGCGTGCTGGACAACTTCCGGCGCAACGAGTCGCCGCTCGCACGCTACATACAGCTTGCCTCGCTGCTCGACCGCAACGAGGCGCTGTTCTTCCGGGTGATCACCGAATACCCCGACGAGATGATGCCGATCATCTACACGCCGACCGTCGGGCTCGCGTGCCAGCAGTTCGCCCACATCTACCGTCGCCCGCGCGGCCTGTTCGTGACTGCCGACGATCGTGGCCGCATCGCGCAGGTCATGCGCAACTGGCCGCACCGCGAAGTCGCGATGGTGGTCGTGACCGACGGCGAACGCATCCTCGGCCTCGGCGACCTCGGCGCCAACGGCATGGGTATCCCTATCGGCAAGCTGTCGCTCTACACGGCGCTCGCCGGGCTGCACCCGTGGAAATGCCTGCCCGTCATGCTCGACGTCGGCACGAACAACGAAGAGATGCTCGCCGATCCGCTCTACCTCGGCCTGCGGCAACGGCGGCTCACGGGTGCTGCCTACGACGAGCTCGTGGAAGAGTTCATCACCGCGGTCATGGAGGTCTTCCCCGGCGCCGTCGTGCAGTTCGAGGACTTCGCCAACCACAACGCGTTCCGGCTGCTGCAGCAGTACCGCGAGCGTCTCTGCTGCTTCAACGACGACATCCAGGGCACGGCCGCGGTCACCGTGGCGGGCATCCTGTCGTCGCAGCGGGTCACCGGCCGGCGCGTGTCCGAGCAGACGTTCCTGTGCCTCGGCGCGGGCGAAGCGGCCACGGGCATCTGCGACCTGCTGGTCGCCGCGATGGTCGAGGAAGGGCTCGACCCGGCGACCGCGCGCGGACGCTGCTGGATGGTCGATTCGAAGGGGCTCGTGGTCGCCGGTCGAGGCCCGCTCGCCGAACACAAGCTGCCCTACGCACACCTGCACGCACCGATCGACGATTTCCTCGGCGCGGTCAAGGCACTGCGCCCGACCGCAATCATCGGCGTCGGCGCGGTGCCGGGTGCATTCAACGAAGCGGTCGTCCGCGAGATGTCGCGGCTCAACGAGCGACCCGTCGTGTTCGCGTTGTCGAACCCGACGTCAAAGGCCGAATGCACCGCGCAGCAGGCCTACGAGTGGTCGGACGGCCGGGCACTCTTCGCCTCGGGCAGTCCGTTCCTGCCGGTGACGCTGCCCGACGGTCGCCACTTCGTGCCGCGGCAGGGCAACAACTCGTACATCTTCCCGGGTGTCGGGCTCGGGCTCGTCGTGGTCGGCGCAAGACGGGCCACCGACGCGATGTTCCTCGCCGCGGCACGGACACTGGCCCGGTGCACCTCCGACGCCGACCTCGCGCAAGGCAGTCTCTACCCGCCGCTGGCCGGCGTGCGGCCCGTGTCCGCCGAGATCGCCTGCGCCATCGCGGAGATCGCTCTGCGCGACGGCCAGGCCGACCTCGAGCGTCCCGAGGACCTCGTGCAGCTCGTGCAGTCGGAGATGTACGACCCGCGGTACTAGTGGCTAGTGGCTAGTGGCTAGTGGTTAGCGGTTAGCGCCGAGCCAAGAGTCCAGAGTCTAGAGT
>DATMIB010000173.1:0-18643 GCA_035554635.1 Steroidobacteraceae bacterium
GGTGGCTCTCCTTCAGGTCTGCCCCTACTCGGCTGATGTGTATTCCAACGATTAGGGGGCAGGACTCGTGAACCAGGCACATCGCGCCCGCTCGAGGGCGATGCGAATGGCCATGGCACTTCGTCTATTCTTCAGTTGTCCGGCACTTCGGTGGCCGAGTCGAGCTGGCAGTGCCTTGGCGAGTTCTTGGCGCCGAGGTTCCACGTGGAACAGTCAGTCGCGACGTGGCACGTGTACCTAGTCGAAAGGACCGCGGTTGGCGCAGCCGCGCTTGAGCGAGTTGTCGCTAATTGCGTAGCAGGCGGGTCAGTGTTCCACGTGAAACAACTCGCTGTGGATAGGGCCGGTCGTTCCGCTAGGGTGTTCGGATGAGTCTGGACCGAATGACCGTTCAGGATTTTCGGTGCATTGCCGAGGCGGACCTGGAGTTCGATTCCCGCTGCAACCTTGTCAGCGGAGCCAACGCGTCCGGCAAGACGAGCCTGCTGGAGGCCATTTTTTTCCTCGGTCGCGGCCGGTCCTTTCGTACGCCTCGCAACGAGACGCTGATCCGGAAGGGGGCGGACGACCTGCTGCTCACCGGTCGGCTTGGGGTTTCCGCGGGCGGTTTGCGCCCGGTCGGGATCCGGTACGGCAGGGACGGGTTCGAGGCCAAAGCCGGGGGCGTTCGACTCAACAGCCTGGCTGAGCTTGCGACCGTGCTGCCGGTTCAGGCCATCGACCCGGAGGTGCACCGCCTCGTCGAGGAAGGCCCCCAGGAGCGAAGACGCTACCTGGACTGGGGTGTGTTCCACGTGGAACCAACCTTCGTCGATCATTGGCGTCGGTATCAACGTGCGCTCAAGCAACGCAACGCTGCGCTTCGGGGCCAAATGCCAGACAACCTGGTGCGCGCGTGGGACGCCGAGCTCAGCCAATCCGGCGAGCTGCTCGCTCAGTCGCGACGCGACTACTTCGAGAGTCTTCGCCCAACCGTCGCGGAGATGGGTGCACGACTGCTGGGGTCCCCGGTGGACCTTGGCTTGAGCGATGGCTGGGCAGCGGGCACACCGCTCGCCAGCGCGATCGAACAAAGCTGGGCGCGCGACAGAGAGCGTGGCACTACCCACGTCGGGCCCCATCGTGCGGACCTCAGTATCCGTGTAGGGGGCGACCAGGCACGTCATCGAGTGTCGCGTGGCCAACAGAAGCTCACGGCTGCGGCAATGCTGCTGGGGCAGTTGCAGTGCGACGCGTTGCGCGGCAGTCCTACAGCGGCGCTACTTGTGGATGATCCGGCGGCGGAGCTCGACGCGGCCAACCTGGAGCGTCTGATCAACGCGGTTCTGGCGCTGCCGGCCCAGCTGTTCGTGACGGCCCTGGACCCGTCCGTGCCCGCCCTGGATCGGCTCCCTGCGGCCCGGAGGTTCCACGTGGAACACGGCAAAATCGCCCGTCTGGTATAATTCCACGTTCCTCCAAACCGGGTTTCCCATGAGCTCTGCGGACGTCTACGACTCCAGCAAAATCAAAGTCTTAAAAGGCCTTGACGCGGTTCGCAAACGCCCCGGCATGTACATCGGCGATACCGATGACGGGACCGGTCTGCACCACATGGTGTTCGAGGTTCTGGACAACTCGATCGACGAAGCGCTGGCCGGTCACTGCACCGACATCGTCGTCACGATTCACGCCGACCAGTCGGTGACGGTCTCGGACAACGGCCGTGGAATTCCTGTGGATATCCATCCGGAGGAGGGCCGGTCGGCCGCCGAAGTGATTCTCACCGTCCTACACGCGGGCGGAAAATTCGACGACTCCTCGTACAAGGTGTCGGGCGGTCTGCACGGCGTGGGCGTCTCGGTCGTCAACGCGCTGTCCGAAACGCTGCACCTGACCATCCATCGCGACGGCAAGCGTTACGAGCAGGAGTACCGGCTGGGGGACCCCGTGCAACCGCTCGCCGTCGTCGGCACCAGCGACCAGCGCGGCACGACGATCCGCTTCAAGCCCAGCGACCAGATCTTCACCAACATCGAGTTCGAGTACGAAGTGCTGCAGAAGCGGCTTCGCGAACTCTCGTTCCTGAACTCCGGCGTGCGGATCGAGCTGATCGACGAGCGTGACGACCGCCGCGAGTCCTTCCACCACGAAGGCGGCATCCGGGAATTCGTCCGTTACCTGAACCGCAGCAAGACTGGGATTCACGAATCCATCTTCTGGTTTCGCGGCGACCGCGACGGCGTCAGCGTCGAGATTGCGCTGCAGTGGAACGACTCGTACGCCGAGACGGTGTACTGCTTCACGAACAATATCCCGCAGAAGGATGGCGGCACGCACCTGGCCGGCTTCCGCGGTTCGCTGACCCGCACGCTCAACGACTACATCGAGCGCGAGATGGCGAACAGGAAGGACAAGGTGCCGACCACGGGCGACGACGCGCGTGAAGGCCTCACGGCGGTGCTGTCGGTCAAGCTGGCCGATCCGAAGTTTTCCTCGCAGACCAAGGACAAGCTGGTCTCCTCAGAGGTGAAAGGCATCGTCGAGTCCCTCGCCAACGAAAAGCTCGCCGAGTTCCTGCTCGAGAACCCGGCGCAGGCCAAGGCGATCGTCAACAAGCTCATCGACGCTGCACGCGCACGCGAGGCGGCCCGCAAGGCCCGCGAGCTGACGCGGCGCAAGGGCGCACTCGACATCGCGGGCCTGCCCGGCAAGCTCGCCGATTGCCAGGAAAAGGACCCGGCGAAGTCCGAGCTCTTCATCGTCGAGGGTGACTCGGCAGGCGGCTCGGCCAAGCAGGGCCGCGACCGGCGCACCCAGGCGATCCTGCCGCTCAAGGGCAAGATCCTCAACGTCGAGCGTGCCCGCTTCGACAGGATGCTGTCGTCGGCCGAGGTCGGCACGCTGATCACGGCGCTCGGCTGTGGCATCGGCAAGGACGAGCTCGACCTCGCCAAGCTGCGCTACCACCGCATCATCATCATGACGGACGCCGACGTCGACGGCAGCCACATACGTACGCTTTTGCTTACGTTCTTCTACCGGCAGATCCCGGACCTGATCGAGCGCGGCCACGTCTACATCGCGCAGCCGCCGCTCTACAAGGTCAAGAAGGGCAAGAGCGAGACCTACGTCAAGGACGACGCCGAGCTCAACCAGATGCTGCTGCGTTCCGCGCTCGAGGGTGCGGAACTGCACGTCGACACCGAGGCGGAGCCGATGCCGGCCAACGCGCTCGAGGGCCTCGCCCGCAAGTACGTCGAGTTCCAGACCGCCGTGCGTCGCTCGCCGCGCCGTTACGACACGCACGTGCTGGAACAGATGCTGCACCTGCCCGAGATCGCGCAGGCGGACCGCGAGGACGCCGACAAGCTGACGGCCTGGGGCGTGCAGCTCGAGCGCATGCTCAATGCGACGCCGGTCGCCGGGCGGCAGTACGCCGTCACGCTGCAACCCGGCACGCCGCCGCACCTCGTCGTGACGCGCATCGAGCACGGCATCGCGGTGGAGAAGCACCTGCACCGCGAGTTCTTCAACTCGAGCGAGTATCGCCGCATCACCGATCTTTCGCGCACGCTGGTCGGGCTGTTCGGCGCGGGTGCCTACGTGAGCCGTGGCGACAACAAGCACGAAGTCGCGACGTTCCGCGAGGCGATCCAGTGGCTGTTCGACGAGGCGCGTCGCGGCCAGTCGATCCAGCGCTACAAGGGCCTCGGCGAAATGAATCCCGACCAGCTCTGGGACACGACCATCAACCCCGAGACGCGCCGGCTCGTGCAGGTGCGCATCGAGGATGCGCATGCCGCGAACGAGCTGTTCTCGACGCTGATGGGCGACGAAGTGGAGCCGCGCCGCGAGTTCATCGAGCGGAATGCGCTGCTGGTGTCGAACCTCGACGTCTGATTGCCTGAGCCAGGACCGTGCACACCGTCACCCGGCGGCGTGCGCGGAAACCGACCCAGCGACGGAGGCCCGGCGGGGGAGGAGACGATGTCTTCTCCTCCTGACCCGCCGACCGTCCGAGGGCGTCGCCGGGCTTACCGGCTGCACTTTCCCCGCCGCCCCTGCACGCTCACCCGCGGCATGAAGCAGGCAGGTATTTGGTCTCGACGTCCGTGTATTCGGCGTGGTCCTCCAGCGCAAATTCGACCACCCCCTCGGGCGGCTCGGCTTGCCCGCACGCCCACAGCACCTCGCCCTGCGTCGTAGCGCCCGGGACCAGGAGAATCATCCGGCCGCTCAGACGCGGGTTCGCGCCTGCCCCGTAGGTGATCACGACGATTCCTGCCTCCACGCTGACGTCTTCGACATACGGACCGCTGGCACTCGTGAGCCCGAGCCCCGCGTTGTCCATGTCCTCGAAGCGCGTTCCGCCTGCGTACGCCTCGACGATGGCCGCCTTGAATTCACTCGCCATTCCCAGACCCTCGGCCACCTGGGCGCGGATCGTGTAGTCCTGATAAGCGGGGACCGCAATGGCCGCGAGTATCCCGGCCACCGGTACGAGCCCCGCGATTGCGGCGATCGCGATGACGGCCCCGGAGACTTTCGGCGGTTCGAGCCCACGCGCGACGTCTTCCGGTTCGCTGGCACGGCTGACGACCAGGGTGCCTGCGAGCATGTCGTGAAGCGCCTGCCGCCGACGCGTAAAGGCGGCCATGAGGAGGCCGATACCGAACGTGACGATGCTCGTGACGAGGTAGGCAAAGTAACGCCCCGTGGCGCGCCCGAAACTGATGCGCCTGCCCTCGAGGTCGGTCACCTTGATCCCGAGGGCGCGTTTGCCGAAGGACGCCTGGTGTTCGCTGCTGTGCGTGAACGCGAAGTAGAGCCAGCCGGCGGCATACGAGGCGACGTAGTACAAGATGCCGTAGCGTGCTGCCGTGCCCTCCGGATCGGAGCTCGTCATGAGCGCCACCGTGCCGACGATGACGACCATGATGCTCAGACCCGCCAGGACGAACCCGTCGATCACCGAGGCGGCCACCCGGCGCCAGAATCCACCGTACCGCGCGTCGTGTGTCGGGGTGGACGGCGGTGTTCGGGTCTCGAACGTGCCCGCACCGCCATCCCAGCCCGAATCCTTGCCACACGATTGACAGAACCGCGCGCCCTCGGCCAGCGGTGTCCCGCACTGGGTGCAATTCATCGCAGTACTCCCTGGCAGACCTCACGGTGCGCACCGCACTGGCACGCCCTCCGTGGGCTGCTTTGTTGACCGCGACCGTACAGCACTTGCCGACCGTGTCACAACGCCGCCAGCGCCTGCCGACCCGAGGCCCGCGCATACCGTCCAGAGCGGCAACGCATGCGTCAGCTTGCGTTCTTCCGTAACGAGACCGTGCCACGAGGATCGAGCCGTTTCCGCCGCGGTGCGGACCCGCGCCGGTCTCGTCGGGCTCTCGGGTGGCAGCGAGGCAATGGTGTTCGATACAGTCACGGCACAAGTAAAACGCTGCACATGAGTGCTGCGGCGGGGAGTGACGGGATGTTCTGTACGGCGTGCGGCACCGCGTTACCGGAGGTCGCGAAATTCTGTGGCCGTTGCGGCTCGGAAGTGCAACCGATTCCGGATCGACCGCTCGCGCCAGTGAGCGATCGGCCCCGTTACGCCAGCTTCTGGCGGCGTGTGGCCGCGTGCCTTCTCGACGGCGTGGTGCTGTGGCTTCCCGCCATGTTCGTGATGATGGGTCTGGCGATCGCTCTCGGCGCCTCTGTCCAGCTCGGAGCACCTCCACCACCCGAAAGCGGCCTCGCCGTGCTCGCCGCGTACGCCGCGATCTGGGTGGTCCAGTGGCTCTACTTCGCGCTGATGCACAGCTCGAAGTGGCAGGCCACGCTCGGCAAACAGGCGGTCGGTATCAAGGTCACCTCGCTCAGTGGTGAACGCATCACCTTCCTGCGCGCAAGCCTGCGCTTTCTCGGAAACATCCTCGAGGTGCTCACGCTTGGCATCGGCCTGCTGATGGCAGCGGTCACGCGTCGGCGGCAGGCGCTCCACGACTTCGTGGGCGGCACGCTCGTCACGAGCGCCGCGACCACGCCGGACGACGTCCGGCGCGGCCTCCACGCGCAGCCGGTGTCCAGGGCGCTCGTCGCCCTCACGCTCGGAACACCAGTGCTGTTCGTCGGTGGAATGCTGGCCCTCATCTCCATCCCGACGTATCAGGCCCACCGTGTCCAGCAGCAGGTCTGCGCGGACTGGGCGCTCGGCGAGACGTATCGCGACGAAGTCGCGGCCTTGCTTGCGGCCGGCACACTGGTCGGCGAGATCGACAATGCCCGGATCGATCTTCCCGAGCTCGTGGAAGCGCAATACCTCGAGATGATCGAGGTGCAAGGAGGGATGGTGCGTCTCTGGTACGGCGAAAACGCGCACCCGTCGCTGCGGCTGCTGGTGCTCACCTTCACACCGGCCTTCGACGAACGTGGCGAACTGACCTGGCTCTGCGGCTACGCGCCCGCGCCCCATGGCGTCACGCCCGTGGACGAGGAGTACCAGGAGTTCACGACGGTGCCGCTGCTCGCGCTGCCGCAGAACTGTCGCTGACGGCGCGCGGCGTAAACAGCCGCGAACTCGACCTGAGCCCGGGCGGGCGAGCGGTCACGGTACTCGATGAGCCGAGCGTTCTGCTCGATGAGCGATGCGGCGCGGTGCTACCGCCACTACGCGCGCCGCGCTAGTTTGCAACGCCTCCAGGACGAGGTCGTCGCGTGAAAGCTGTTCTCGCGCCCCTGATGTTGGCTGCGGTCGCTCTTGCAATCACGACCAGCGCGACCGCGGCTGACAACCCGTCGCCGCGCGAACTGCTGCGTGCCGCGTTCGGCGGCGCCGTGCTCGACACGGTCGGTCGCTTCGACTACCGGTTGACGGTCGAGAACTCCGAAGGCCAGGTGCTGCGCGATGCCCGCCATGCGCTGGCACCGGCCTCGGCACGTCTGCACGTCGAAGACCTCTTCGCTGCGGGCCGCCCGCAGGTCTGGTCGTCACCCGAAGGAACCTGGCGCCTTGCCGATGGGCAACTGCAATTCCTCGGCGACGCGCTCGCCAAGCCTTATCGCGAGCACGTCGCGTATCACTTCCTGCCAATGCTTGCCTCGCCGCAGACGACTTACACGACCGTCGCACCGGGTCGCGTTCGCATCTCGCCGGCCGGCGTGGGAGCGTTCGAGGTCCTCCTCGAATCGAAGTCCGGCCGCATTCTCGAAAACCGCTTCGACGGCGGGGTGACCGGACGGGAACTCGACTATCGGCAGGTCGACGGGGTTCTCTGGCCGATGCAGTTCGACATCGTCAGCGACGGACGGACCCTGCGTCACGGGCGTTTCTCGGACGTCAAGGTGACCGGCGAGCCGGCACTGCCGCCCCTCGAGGTCGCGGCGGTCGAGCGATCGCTGCCGGCGGCACAGCGGGGGCTGGCGGCACTGATCGGCGCCGGCTGGATGTCCACGACGAAAAACGAATACAACCTGAGCATGGACACGGCGCGCAGCACGATCGTTTTCGCGCGCTCGGAGGCGGACTTCGAAAAGGCGCACATCTGGATCGCGCGGCGTGAAGGCGAGCGCTGGAGCGAGCCCGCTGAAGTGCCGTTCTCCGACCCGCGCTACAGCGATTCCGATCCGTGGCTCGCGCCGGACGGCACGATGCTCTACTTCATTTCCAATCGTCCGGTCACCGGCGACGCGCCGCGCAAGCACCTCGATATCTGGCGTGTGCGCTACGGCGCCGACGGCTTTGGCACGCCCGAGCACCTCGACGCGTTGAGCAGCGATGCGCAGGAGCTCGGCCCGGAAGTGCACGACGGCTGGATCTACTTCAACAGCAGTCGCAAGGGTGGGCCGGCGCCACTTTCGATCTATCGCGCACGTTTGAGCGGCACGTCGTTCGATGCGCCCGAACCGTTGCCGGCGCCATTCAATGAAGGCGCGGCGCAGGGCGATTTCACGCTGTCGCCGGACGGGCGCCTCGCGATGTTCTGGAGCGTGCGTGAGGAATCGGAGGACGCCGACCTGTTCGTCGCGCGTCGCGACGACGCCGGATGGTCGAAACCGCTGCGCTTGGCGGCACCCTTCAACGCCGTCGGCTTCGATTTCACGCCCTCGTTCACGCCCGACGGCCGCGAGCTGCTCTTCGCGAGCATGCGCAAACCAGATTGGCTGGAGGCGGGCGGTCATGTGCTGAACGGCCAGTCGAATCTCTACGTCGCCCCGGTGGTCGAGATCGAAGCCGCATTCCTGGACGCGATGAAGCGCGACACGTCCAACTGAGCCGGGTCGGCGCCGGCCGACTACTCGGCCGCGAAGTGCGCGAGGAACATGTCGGTCGCGGTCTGCGCGACCCGATCGCGTTGCTCCGGCGTGAGCACGGGCTGGCCGAGCGTGATCTGCGGCCAGAACGCGAAGCCCTTGACCATGCCCTGCAGCAGCATCGACGCGAACAGCGGGTCGTCTGTCTTCAGACGACCGTCCGCGACGGCTGCGCGGATCCACACCGTCAGGCCTTCCTCCTTGCCGCCCATGCGCGCGAACATTTCCTGCGCGCGTTCGGGCGAGGGAATCACCGCCGCGATGGCGACGCGTGCCAGGTCGATGAAGGCCTCGTCGTGCAGCAGCTGCAGCTTCTGTTGCACCTGTTCGAGCAGCTGGGTCCGCAGCGGCCGGTCGGCGCGGTAGGCCAGTTCCGGGGACGCCAGGCTGCGTTCCCACAGCTGCTGGAGGATCTGCGCGAACAGTTCCTCCTTGCTCGGGAAATGGTTGTAGACGGTGCGCTTGGAGACGCCGGCCCTGGCCGCGATGCGATCCATGCTGGTGGCGTCGTAGCCGGCCTGTCGGAACTCGGCCACCGCCGCCTCCAGGATCGCGGCGCGCTTGCGGTCGGTCAGGCGGGTGGGGGCGGGACGGGCAACCATGCCGTCAGATTACACCCGTGGGTTTACTTTCTCCAAAAGTACACTACACTGAGCAGTGTACATCTCTGGTCGCCCGACCCCATGCCCCGACTGCGCCGCGTTCTCCAACCCAGTCTGCTAACCGGAGCCCTGATCATGAGTGGATGCCTGCTATCGGCCGCCAGGACCGACCTGCCGCTGGAGGAATACGCCGCCTCCCCGCAGTTCGCGGACGGGCGCTTTCACAACCCGGTTCCGCGTCCCGCCATCGGCGCGAAAAAGATGCTCCGGGCCATCGTCGACGCCCTCTGGAACAAGCCTGCAGACGCCGTCCCGGCCACCGCACCGCGGGTTCTAGCACTCACGCCGGAGCAACTGGCGCAGGCACCGGACCACAGCCTGTTCCGGCTGGGCCACTCCACGCTGCTGGTCAAGTTGCGCGGCGGCTGGTGGATCACCGATCCGGTGTTCGCCGAGCGTGCCTCGCCGCTGCAGTGGCTCGGACCGAAGCGCTTCCACGCACCGCCGATCGCGCTTGCCGACCTGCCGCCCCTGCGTGGCGTGCTCCTGTCGCACGACCACTACGACCACCTCGACGCCGAGGCGGTGCAGTACCTCGCGCAGACCGCCGGCGTCTTCCTGACGCCGCTCGGTGTGGGCGACCGGCTCGTCGCCTGGGGCATCGACCCGGGCAAGGTGCGCCAGTTCGACTGGTGGGAGGGCGCAACGATCGACGGCGTGCAGTTCATCGCGACGCCGGCGCAGCACTTCTCCGGTCGCACGCCGTTCGACGGCGACAAGACGCTCTGGGCGTCCTGGACGATCCTCGACGAACCGCAGGACGCGCCCCCGCTGCGACTGTTCTTCAGCGGCGACACCGGCTACTTCGACGGCTTCAGGGAAATCGGTCGCCGCTTCGGGCCCTTCGACGTGACGATGCTCGAGACCGGCGCCTACGATGCGAACTGGCCCTACGTGCACATGCAGCCGGAGCAGACCGTGCAGGCGCACCTGGACCTGCGCGGTCGCTGGCTGCTGCCGATCCACAACGGCACGTTCGACCTCGCGATGCACCCGTGGACCGAACCCTTCGAGCGCGTGTCCACCCTCGCGGCTGCGCAGGGCGTGGCGCTCGCAACGCCGCTCATGGGCGAACGCGTGGACCTGCAATCGCCGCAGGCGACGACCGCATGGTGGCGCGAAGTGGGCGAGCCCGAACGCACGACCATCGCGGCGATCCAGCCGGCGGCGGCTCCATGAAGCTGCGCGTGCAACACGAGCTGGACTTGCCGGCCATGCGCGGCATCACGGCGGCCATCCTGCGCGCGGACCTCGGGAGCCGGATCAACTTCGAGCATGACGCGCAGATCGTGCGCGTCGAGAACTGGCTGACCGTCGCCGAGACCGTGGAGGCGATCGTGCGCGGCGGCTACACGGTTGCTGCGATCGTCGACGCCTCCAACGACGTGTATCCCGGTACCCCGAACGACAGCGAGCGGGCAGCCTGCGCGGTCACGACGGCTTCCTCGTCGCAGCCGGTTGAATCTGCGTACTCCCGACGATCGCGGGTGGCTGTTACCGTCACCTGCGGCCCAGTGTTGCAGCCGTCGCGTCCCCTGAACGATTGCCGGAGTTGACTCGCGTGGGCCAGCACATCGACTCGTATTACGCCGCCACCGCCAACCCGACGCCCGCACGTCCGCCGCTGACCGCGGACATGGATGTCGACGTCTGCGTGATCGGCGGCGGCATCGCCGGTTGCTCGACGGCCCTGCACCTCGCGAACCGCGGTTACCGCGTGGCGCTGCTCGAAGCGCAGCGGATCGGCTGGGGCGCGTCGGGGCGCAGCGGTGGCCAGGCCATCTGGGGGTATTCGACGAGCCAGGACAAGCTCGTCGCACAGGTCGGCCGCGACGATGCCAAGAAGCTCTTCGACATTTCGGTCGAAGCGCTCGACCTGCTCGAGACACTGGTCACGCAGCACTCGATCCAGTGCGACTTTCACCGCGGCCACATGCTCGTCGGCATCAAGCCGCGGCACGAACTCGAACTGCACGAGCTGCACGAGCAGCTCGAACTCGAGTACGGCTACTCCTCGCTGCGCTGGCTCGACCGTACGGACGTCGAGCAGGTGCTGGCGACCACGCGTTACCGCTGCGCACTGCGCGACGATCGCAGTGCGCACCTGCACCCGCTCAATTTCACGCTCGGACTGGCAGCGGCTGCCGAGGCGGCCGGCGCACAGTTGCTGGAGCAGACCGAAGTCGTCGGCCTGGACTTCGGCTCGACCGTGCGTGTCCGGACCGCCGGAGGCCCCGTCGTGCGGGCGAAGCACGTCGCGATCTGCACCGGCGGCTACCTCGACGCACGCGTGTCGAGGCGGTTGCGTAACCGGATCATGCCCGTCGGCACCTACGTGATCGCGACGGAGCCGCTCGGGCGCGCGCGCATCGAGTCGCTGATGCGCGAGAACGTCGCCGTCAACGACGTCAAGTTCGTGCTCGACTACTTCCGCCGGTCCGAGGACCACCGCCTGTTGTTCGGCGGTCGCGTCTCGTACTCGGGTCGCGACGCGCTCAACACCGCGCGGGCGACCCGCGCCCAGATGCTCAAGGTATTCCCCCAGCTCGTCGATGCCCGCGTCGACTACGCATGGGGGGGCTACGTCGACATCACGATGAACCGCGCGCCGGATTTCGGCCGGCTGGCACCGAACGTCTACTACCTGCAGGGCTTCTCGGGCCACGGCGTCGCGCTCGGCGGCATCGCCGGCAAGCTCGTCGCGGAGACGATCGCGGGCCAGGCCGAGCGCTTCGACCTGTTCACGCAGTTCGAGCATCGCAACTTCCCGGGCGGCCCCGCGCTGCGGATGCCGGCGCTCGTGCTCGCCATGCTCTGGTTCCGCCTCAAGGACATGCTGTAGCCGGAAGGCGGCTCCGACCGGCGCGAGTGCCGCGCTTCACTCAGCCGATCGGCGCCTCACGGGCCGTCCGGTGGCTCGCGCTTGAGCGCGAGTTCCAGCGCCGCCAGCAATTCCGCTTCCTCGACCGGCTTCACGAGGTGCCGATCGAACCCTGCGGCCAGCACCGCGCGTTGTGCCTCCGGGTCGCCCCAGCCCGTCATCGCGACGACGCGGACGCCCGCGCCCCACGGCTGCGCGCGCAGACGCCGGCACACCTGGTAGCCATCGAGGGTCGGCAGCCCCAGGTCCAGCAGCACGAGTTCGGGCCGGAAGCGCGCGGCCGCTTCGACGGCCACGCCACCGTCGAGGACCACGTGGACCTCGTGACCCATGGTCCGGAGCAATGTCGTCAGCGTCTCGGCGCCGTCGTGGTTGTCCTCCACGACGAGAATCCGCAATCGCTGCGCGAGGTCGTTCGCCGCAGCGGTGTCGGCGATCGCGGCTTCCTGCAGCGTACGGGCGGGCAGGGGCAGCGACACCGTGAAGGTGCTGCCGCGTCCACGACCGTCGCTCTGCGCCTGCACGCGGCCACCGTGCAGCTCGACGAGGTGCCGGACCAGCGACAGCCCGATGCCGAGGCCGCCACGCGACCGGTCCACCGTCGACTCTACCTGCGAGAACATGTCGAACACGCGCTCGAGCTGGTCGCCGGGAATCCCGATGCCGTCGTCGCTGACGGTCACGCGCACGGCGTCCGCGTGGCGCTGCACGGCGACCTCGATGCGGCCGCCGCGCTCGGTGTACTTGGCCGCATTCGTGAGCAGGTTGACGAAGACCTGCGACAGGCGCGTGACGTCGGCGTCGAGCACGACGCTCGCCTCGGGCAGCCGCAGCGCGAGCGCGTGCCCGAACTCCGCCATGTACGGCCGCGTCGCCTCCACCGCGAGCTCCAGCACGCGCGCGATGTCCACCGGCTCGCGACGCAGCTCGATGTGGCCGCGGTTGATGCGGCTCACGTCCATCAGGTCGTCGATCAGGCGCGCCATGACGCCGACCTGCCGCGCGATGATCGCGCGCGCGCGCTGGGCATCGGCCTCGGCAGCGCCTGCACGCTGCAAAATCTGGACGGCGTTGCGCACGGGCGCCAGCGGATTGCGCAATTCGTGCGCCAGTGTGGCGATGAACGCATCCTTGCGCCGGTCCGCCTCGCGCAGCTCCGCCTCCGCCTGCTCGAGCGCCCGTGTGCGTTCGGCCACGAGGCCGTCGAGATTGCCGTTGAGCTCCTGCAGCTGCTCCTCGGCGCGTCGCCTTTCCGTCACCTCGGCGAGCAGCGCGCGATTGGCGATCGCGACTTCGCGGTTCTTGCGATGCAGTTCGGCGAACACCGCCACTTTGGAACGCAGCACCGTCGCATTGACCGGCTTGACCAGGTAATCGACCGCGCCGCTGCCGTAGCCCTCGAGGACGTGCTGGTCCTCGTTGTAGTACGCGGTCAGGAAGATGATCGGGATGCGCGCGGTCTTCTTGCGTCCCTTGATCGTCTGTGCAAGTTCGAACCCGGTCATGCCGGGCAGCCGGATGTCGAGGATCAGCAGCGCGAACTCCTCGGCGACCAGCGCGAGCAGTGCCTCGTCCGCCGAGGCCGCGCGCACGAGCCGATAGCCCGGCGCGTCGAGCAGGCTCTCGAGCACCGCGAGGTTCTTCGGCTCGTCGTCGACGATCAGAATGTTGATCGGCGCATCCGCCACGGCGGAAAGCACGTTGCCGGTGCGTGTCGTGGCCTCGGATTCGTTGCTCATGGCTGCACCCGGCTCTGGCGGCGGTTCGCCGGGGGGCTCCGACGACGTGTTGCCGAGCGTGCTCATCGGAACAACCACACGCGCATCAGCGACAGCAGCTGGTCGGTGTTGACCGGCTTCGCGATGTAGTCGCTCGCACCCGCGTCCAGGCACTTCTCGCGATCCCCCTTCATCGCCTTGGCCGTGAGCGCGAGGATCGGCAGTGCGCGCAACCGCGCGTTGCGGCGGATCTCACGCATCGTCGCGTAGCCGTCCATGTCCGGCATCATGATGTCCATCAGCACGATGCTGATGTCGGGCGTGCCCTGGATCAACTCGATGGCCTGCCGGCCGTTGGTCGCGGTGATGACCTCCATGTCCTGGTTCTCGAGCACCGAGGTCAACGCGAAGATGTTGCGGGCGTCGTCGTCGACGACCAGCACCTTGCGCCCGCGCAGCGCCTCGTTGCTGCCATGGAGCCGCTCGAGCATGCGCTGCTTGTCGAGCGGTAGGTCAGTCACCACCCGGTGCAGGAACAGCGCGGTTTCATCGAGCAGTCGCTCGGGCGACTGCACGTCCTTGAGCACGATGCTCTTGGCCATGAGCTTGAGCCGTGTCACTTCGCTCTCGCTCAAGTCCTTGCCGGTGAACACGACCACCGGCACGCCGGCCGTCGCCGGGTCGGACTGCATGCGCTCGAGCAGCTCGAAGCCGTCGAAGTCGGGCAGCCGCAGGTCGAGCACGACGCAGTCGAACGCGTGCTCGCGCATCGCGGCGAGCGCCGCCTCGCCGTTGTCGACCGCAGCGATCTCGATGTCTTCGTGCTCGAGCAGGCCGACGACCGAGGCGCGCTCGATGTCGTCGTCCTCGACCACCAGCAATCGCCGTGTCGGTGTCGCGGCAAAGTCGCGGATGCGGTCGAACGCGAGCTCGAGCGTATCGGTGGTCGGCTCCTTGACCACATAGGCGAACGCGCCGCGGGCGAGCCCGTGCTGCCCCTCTTCCTCGAGCGTGACGACCTGCACCGGAATGTGCCGCGTGGCCGGGTCGAGCTTGAGCTGGTTCAGCACGGTCCAGCCGAGCATGTCCGGCAGGAAGATGTCGAGCGAGATCGCCGCCGGCCGGTACTGCCGCGCCAGCGCGAGCGCCAGCCCGCCCTTGTTCGCGACGATGCCCTTGAAGCCGTGGTCGCGCGCAAGGCCGAGCAGGATACGCGCGTAATGCGGATCGTCCTCGACGATCAGGAACGCGGCGTCCCCGGGCTCGATCGCCTCGCGGTCGTCAGCCACGTGCTCCTCGTGTGCCACCGCGAGGATCGGCCCGCCGCGCGCTTCGACGGCGCTCTCGACAGTGCCGCGCGGCGCGGCCCGCTCGATCGTGGCGCCGGCGTACTGCACCGGCAGGTACAACGTGAACACGCTGCCTTCGCCCGGCACGCTGTGCAGCCGGATCTCGCCGCCGAGCAGCACGGCCAGCTCGCGACTGATCGCGAGCCCGAGCCCGGTGCCGCCGTACTTGCGCGAGGTGCCCGCGTCGGCCTGCTGGAACGCTTCGAAGATCAGGCGCTGCTTGTCGGGCGCGACGCCGATCCCGGTGTCCTCGACCCGGAACGCGACGACCTGGGAAGCGGTGTTGAGGATCGCGTGCTCGGTCGACCAGCCGCCGCGAGCGATGTCGACGCTCACGTGCACGTGGCCGTGCGTCGTGAACTTGACCGCGTTCGACAGCAGGTTCTTGAGGATCTGCTG
Source organism: Steroidobacteraceae bacterium (assembly GCA_035554635.1). Lineage (GTDB taxonomy): Bacteria > Pseudomonadota > Gammaproteobacteria > Steroidobacterales > Steroidobacteraceae > RPQJ01. Next base: position 15,299 of record DATMIB010000173.1, read on the forward strand.
CAGCCGCTTCGGATCCGTGACCATCGTGCGCGGCAGGTCGGTGCCGAGCCGGACGCGGAACGGCAGGTTCTTCGCTTCCGCCACATGGCGGAACTGCCGGTCGATGGTCTCGCGCAGGCCGACGAAGGTGATGTCTTCGACCTCGACCGTGACCGTGCCCGACTCGATCTTCGACAGGTCGAGGATGTCGTTGATCAGGTGCAGCAGGTCCGAGCCCGAGGAGTTGATGTTGCGCGCGAACTCGACCTGTTTCGTCGCCAGGTTGCCACCGGGGTTCTCGGCGAGCTGCTGGCTCAGGATCAGGATCGAGTTGAGCGGCGTGCGGAGCTCGTGCGACATGTTCGCGAGGAACTCGGACTTGTACTTGGACGTCAGCGCGAGTTCCGCGGCCTGCGCCTCGAGCGCGCGCCGGGCCTGCTCGACCTCGGCGTTCTTGCGTTCGACCTCGGCGTTCTGCTCGGCCAGCAGTCGGGCCTTGGTGCCGAGCTCCACGTTGGTGTTCTGCAGCTCGCTCTGCCGCGCCTGCAGTTCGACCGTCAACTGCTGCGACTGCGACAACAGGCCTTCCGTGCGCATCGTCGCTTCGATGGTGTTGAACACGGCGCCGATGCTCTGCGTCAGCAGGTCGAGGAACGCGAGCGAGCCGGCGCTGAACGACTGCAGCGACGCGAGCTCGATCACCGCCTTGGTTTCGCCTTCGAACAGCACTGGCAGCACGACCACGCTGACCCGTCGTGCCTCGCCGAGGCTCGATTCGATCTTGACGAAGTCGGACGGGACGTCGCTCAGCAGGATGCGACGCTTCTCCGCGGCACATTGCCCGACCAGGCCTTCGCCGATGCCGATCCGTTGCGCGAGCCCGGCGCTCTGCGCATACGTCGAGAGCAACGAAAGCTCTGCGACTTCATCCGACACGGCCAGGTGGTAGATCGTGCCCTGGTGCGCGTGGACGAGCGGCGCCAGTTCGGTCAGCAGCAGCTTACCGACCGTGCTGAGTTCCCGGTGCCCCTGCAGCATGCCGGTGAACCGCGCCAGGTTGGTCTTGAGCCAATCCTGCTCGCGGTTGCGCTCGGTGGTCTCGCGCAGGTTCGAGATCATCGTGTTGATGTTGTCCTTGAGCGCGGCGACCTCTCCGCGCGTCTCGACCTGGATCGAGCGCGTGAGGTCGCCCTTGGTCACGGCTGTGGCGACCTCCGCGATCGCGCGCACCTGCGTCGTCAGGTTCGCCGCGAGCAGGTTCACGTTGCCGGTCAGGTCCTTCCACGTGCCGGCGGCGCCCGGCACGTTGGCCTGGCCGCCGAGCCGGCCTTCGACGCCGACTTCGCGCGCGACGTTGGTCACCTGGTCGGCAAAGATCGCGAGCGTGTCGGTCATGCCGTTGATCGTTTCGGCGAGCGCGGCGACTTCGCCCTTGGCCTGCACGGTCAGGCGCTGCGCGAGATCGCCGTCGGCGACGGCGGTCACGACCTTGACGATGCCGCGCACCTGCTCGGTCAGGTTCGAGGCCATGAAGTTGACGTTGTCGGTCAGGTCCTTCCACGTGCCGGCGACGCCCGACACCTGTGCCTGGCCGCCGAGCTTGCCCTCGGTGCCGACTTCGCGCGCGACACGCGTGACCTCGCCCGCGAACGCGTTCAGCTGGTCGACCATCGTGTTGATGGTGTTCTTGAGCTCGAGGATCTCGCCCTTCACGTCGACCGTGATCTTGCGGTTCAAGTCGCCACGCGCGACCGCAGTGGTGACTTCGGCGATGTTGCGCACTTGCGTCGTGAGGTTGTTGGCGAGGCCGTTGACCGTGTCGGTCAGGTCCTTCCAGGTGCCGGCCACGCCCGGCACGGCGGCCTGGCCGCCAAGACGGCCCTCGGTGCCGACCTCGCGCGCGACGCGCGTCACCTCCGAGGCGAACGAACGCAGCTGCTCGACCATCGTGTTGATGGTCTCCTTGAGCTGCAGGATCTCGCCGCGCACGTCGACGGTGATCTTCTTCGACAGGTCGCCGTTGGCGACCGCAATCGTGACCTCGGCGATGTTGCGGACCTGGCCCGTGAGATTCGAGGCCATCGAATTGACGTTGTCGGTCAGGTCCTTCCAGGTGCCTGCGACGCCGGTCACGACCGCCTGGCCGCCGAGCTTGCCTTCGGTGCCGACCTCGCGCGCGACGCGCGTGACTTCGGAGGCGAACGCCGAGAGCTGGTCGACCATCGTGTTGATGGTCTCCTTGAGCTGCAGGATCTCGCCCTTCACGTCGACGGTGATCTTGCGGCTCAGGTCGCCGCGCGCGATCGCGGTGGCGACGTCGGCGATGTTGCGGACCTGGCCGGTCAGGTTCGACGCCATCGAGTTGACGTTGTCGGTGAGGTCCTTCCAGGTGCCGGCGACACCGGGCACCTGCGCCTGGCCGCCGAGCTTGCCTTCGGTGCCGACCTCGCGTGCGACGCGCGAGACCTCGGCCGCGAACGAGCGCAGCTGGTCGACCATCGTGTTGATGGTTTCCTTGAGCTCGAGGATCTCGCCGCGGACGTCGACGGTGATCTTCTTCGAGAGGTCGCCGTTGGCGACCGCGATCGTGACCTCGGCAATGTTACGGACCTGGCCCGTGAGGTTCGCGGCCATCGAGTTGACGTTGTCGGTCAGGTCCTTCCACGTGCCCGCGACGCCCTCGACCGCGGCCTGGCCGCCGAGCTTGCCCTCGGTGCCGACCTCGCGTGCGACGCGGCTCACTTCGCCCGCGAATGCGTTCAGCTGGTCGACCATCGTGTTGATGGTCTCCTTGAGCTCGAGGATCTCGCCGCGAACGTCCACCGTGATCTTCTTCGACAGGTCGCCACGCGCGACCGCGGTCGTCACTTCGGCGATGTTGCGGACCTGGCCCGTCAGGTTCGAGGCCATGAAGTTGACCGAGTCGGTGAGGTCCTTCCAGGTGCCCGCGACACCGGGCACCTGCGCCTGGCCGCCCAATTTGCCTTCGGTGCCGACCTCACGCGCGACGCGCGTGACCTCCGAGGCAAAGCCGTTCAGCTGGTCGACCATCGTGTTGATGGTGTCCTTGAGCTCGAGGATCTCGCCTTTCACCTCCACCGTGATCTTGCGCGAGAGGTCGCCGCGCGCGACCGCGGTCGTCACGTCCGCGATGTTGCGCACCTGGCCGGTCAGGTTGTCCGCCATCGAGTTGACGTTGTCGGTGAGGTCCTTCCAGGTGCCGGCGACGCCGCGCACCTGTGCCTGGCCGCCGAGCTTGCCCTCGGTGCCGACCTCGCGCGCGACGCGGCTCACCTCGCCGGCGAAGCCGTTCAGCTGGTCGACCATCGTGTTGAGCGTGTTCTTGAGCTCGAGGATCTCGCCCTT
>DATMIB010000174.1:0-7009 GCA_035554635.1 Steroidobacteraceae bacterium
GAACGCGCTGCTGCGCGAGCTGAAGTCGCTCGAGACGCGACTGGGCCGGGCCGCGCCGATCGTGCGCTGGGGGCCGCGCGTGATCGACCTCGACCTGCTCGTGCATGGCAGCACGCGGCTGGCCGCGGAGACGATCACCGTGCCGCACCCGGGGCTCGCCGAGCGCGCCTTCGTGCTCGCGCCGCTGGCGGAAATCAGCCCGACACTCGTCGTGCCAGGGGTGGGCAAGGTCAGTGAACTGCTGCGTCGCCTCGACACGACGGGGCTGGAGCGCATCGATCGATGACGACGACGACACCAATCCCGGCGGAGCCAGGGAACCTCGACGCGGCCACGGCCACGGCCACGGCCACGGCGGCCGACGAGCGCCCGATGGTGCAGACACCGCACCGTTACGTCGTGGTCGAAGGGCCGATCGGAGTCGGCAAGACGAGCCTGGTGCGGCGTCTCGGCCAGAGCTTCGGTTGCGAGCTCGTGCTCGAGCAGGACGCCGAAAACCCCTTCCTGGAACGCTTCTATCGCGACCCGAAAAGCGCCGCGTTCCAGACCCAGCTCCATTTCCTGTTCCAGCGTGCGCGCCAGCTGGCCGACCTCCGACAGGCAGACCTCTTCGAGCGCGTGCGCGTCGGCGACTACATGCTCGACAAGGACAAGCTCTTTGCGCGGCTCACGCTCGACGACCAGGAGTTCGCACTGTACGAGCAGGTCTACGAGCGGCTCGCGATCGACGCCCCGGCACCCGACCTGATCGTCTACCTGCAGGCACCCGTCGACGTGCTGCTCGAGCGCATCGCGCGTCGCGGCATCGCATACGAGCAGCAGATCGAGCGGCGTTACCTGGAACGGCTCAACGAAGCCTACGCGCGGTATTTCCTCGAGTTCGACGGCGCACCGCTGCTGATCGTGAACGCGGCCGACATCGACCCGATCGCCAACGAGGCCGACTACCAGGGCCTGCTGGCCGAGGTGGTCCGGCCGCGCAAGGGCCGTCATTACTTCAATCCGCTCAAGAGCTTGCTGTAACGGGTGACGGCACCGGCGTTGCCGTTTGCGGCTCGCTGCTGCATCCTTGCGGCCTCGCGCCAGGCGCCAAAGACCCCGCCATGTACACACAGCTGCAACTGCGCGATTCCACGCGCCCGCCCGTCAACGTGGCCACGCTGCGCCAGATGAAGGAGAAGGGCGAGAAGATCGCCTCCCTCACGGCCTACGACGCGAGCTACGCGGCGCTGGTCGACGCGGCCGGCCTCGACGTCGTGCTCGTCGGCGACTCGCTCGGCATGGTGATCCAGGGCCACGACACCACCGTCCCGGTCACGCTCGAGAACATGATCTATCACTGCCGCGCGGTGTCGAAGGGACTGTTCCGGCCGTTCCTGATGGCGGACATGCCGTTCATGACCTACACCTCGCGCGAGCAGGCGCTCACGAACGCCGTGCGACTGATGCAGGAAGGCGGCGCGAAGATGGTCAAGCTCGAAGGCGGCGCCGGCCAGGCCGACATCGTCGAGTTCCTCGCGAGCCACGACATTGCGGTCTGCGCGCACCTGGGGCTCAGGCCGCAGTCGGTGCACAAGACCGGCGGTTTCCGCGTGCAGGGGCGCGAGGAAGCGGCGGCGGAACAGATGAAGCGTGATGCCAAGCTGCTGCAGGACGCCGGTGCCGACGTGGTGCTGCTCGAATGCATCCCTGCGGCGCTCGGCGCGGAGATCACGGCGGAGTTGCACGTGCCCGTGATCGGCATCGGCGCGGGTCCGAGCACCGACGGCCAGATCCTCGTGATCTACGACGTGCTCGACATCACGCCGGGGCGCAAGCCGCGCTTCGTGCAGAACTTCCAGCAGGGCAGGGACAGCCCGCTCGCGGCACTGCAGGCCTACACCGAGGCCGTCAAGACAGGGACGTACCCGGCGCCGGAACATTGCTTCTGACGCGCGTCGAACCGCACGTCGTCCCGTCGCGGCACGAGGCCTTGCCCATGCAGACCATCACGCGGATCGCGGAACTGCGCGAACTCGTCACGAACTGGCGTCTCGGGCGCGAGAGCATCGCGTTCGTGCCCACCATGGGCAACCTGCACATGGGGCACGCGAGCCTGATGGCCGCGGCGCACCTGCACGGCCGGCGCGTGATCTCGAGCATCTTCGTCAACCCGATGCAGTTCGGGCCGAGCGAGGATTTCAGCGCCTACCCGCGCACGCCGGACGACGACGCAAGCCTGCTGCGCGATTACGGCGTCGACGCGCTGTTCCACCCGACCGTGGACGAGATGTACCCGCAGGGCAGCGTCGGCAGCACCGTCATCGACGTGCCCGGCCTCACCGACATTCTCTGCGGCGCGTTCCGCCCGGGGCATTTCCAGGGTGTGGCGACCGTCGTCGTCAAGCTGTTCGCACTGGTGCAACCCGACGTCGCGATCTTCGGTGAAAAGGACTACCAGCAGCTCACGGTCATCCGTCGCGTGGTGGAAGACCTCAACCTGCCCGTGAAAATCGTCGGTGCGCCGACCGTGCGCGCCGAGGACGGCCTCGCGTTGAGCTCGCGCAACCGCTACCTGTCGCCGGACGAGCGTGTCACCGCGCCAGTGATCTACCGGGCACTCGATGCGGCGCGCCGGCGTCTCGAGAGCGGCGAGACCGACTACGCATCGATCGAAGCCGAAGGCCTCGCACTGATCCAGACCGCGGGCCTGCGCACCGATTACTTCGAGGTGCGCACGGCCGACCGGCTCGCACGCCCGGGCGGCGACGAAGTCGACCTGGTCGTGCTCGCGGCGGCACGGCTCGGCAAGGCGCGGCTGATCGACAACATCCAGTGCCGCGCGCCCGTCAGGACCTGAGGCGGAAGAGTCTAGAGTTCAGAGTACAGTCGGAATTCGGAGGCCGCTGTGGCGGCCGCGGCGCATCGCGCCTCCGACTAGACTCTAGACTCTAGACTCTAGACTCTGCACTCTTCCTAACGCCCACCTCACGTGCTCGCGCACGACCTCGCTCGGGTCATGCTCGCGGGTGCGCAGCGCCGCGACGATCTCGGTGCTCGCCGGCGCATTGCCGAGCGCCACGGCGACGTTGCGCAGCCAGCGCTCGTAGCCGACGCGTCGGATCGCGCTGCCCTCGGTCCGGCGCAGGAACTCCTCTTCCGTCCAGGCGAAGAGTTCGACGAGCCGCGGTGCGTCGAGGCCGTGACGCACGCGGAAGTCGGGCTCGGCGCTCAGCTTCGCGTAGCGGTTCCACGGACAGACGAGCTGGCAATCGTCGCAGCCGTAGATGCGGTTGCCCATCGCCGCACGCAGTTCTTCCGGGATCGAGCCGTGGTGCTCGATCGTGAGGTAGGAGATGCACCGCCGCGCGTCGAGCTCGTACGGCGCGACGATCGCACGCGTGGGGCAGACGTCGATGCAGGCCGTGCAGCTGCCGCAGTGGGCCGTGACCGGCGTGTCGAGCGGCAACGGCAGGTCGGTGTAGATCTCGCCGAGGAAGAACCACGAGCCGTCGTGACGGTCGAGCACGTTGGTGTGCTTGCCGACCCAGCCGAGACCCGCCTCACGCGCAAGCGGCTTTTCGAGCACGGGCGCGCTGTCGGTGAAGGCACGATAGCCGGCGGTGCCCGCCGCGTGCGCGATGCGCTCCGCGAGCTGCGCCAGCCGTGCGCGCAGCACCTTGTGGTAGTCGCGACCGAGCGCGTAACGCGAGACGTAGCCGAGCGCGGGGTCGTCGAGCACCGCCTGCGGGTCCGCGCTCGGCGTCAGGTAGTCCATGCGCGCCGAGACCACGCGCAGCGTGCCCGGCACGAGTTCGGCGGGACGCGTGCGTCGCGTGCCGTGACGGCGCATGTACTCCATCGTGCCGTGCCGGTCCTGTGCGAGCCACGCGTCGAGACGCGCCTCGTCGGTGGCGAGGTCGATGCCCGCGATGCCGACCTTGCCGAAGCCGAGTTCGCGGCCCCAGTCCTTGATCGTGCGTGCGAGCGCGTCGAAATCCATGCTGCTGCTTCGGGTGCTGCTGCTGCCGCGCAGGAGGGCTCGCCGGCGGCGGGTGCGAAGAGGGGCGGGCAGTATAATGCGCCCATGCATCCGTCCCCTGCCGGCATCTACACGGCTGCGCAAGTGCGCGCCCTCGACCGCGGCGCGATCGAACGCCACGGCCTGCCCGGCTACGAACTGATGACGCGCGCCGGGCACGCGGCATTGAACGCACTGCGGCACGCCTGGCCCTACGCGCGCACGCTGAGCGTGTTCTGTGGCCCGGGCAACAACGGCGGCGACGGTTACGTGCTCGCCCGCATCGCGCGGGCGCAGGGGCTGCACGTGCACACCGTTGCGCTCGCCGCCCCGGACACGCTGCAGGGCGATGCGCGCCGCGCGTACGAGGAGTTCGCGGCCGCGGGCGGGCAGTGCGAACACTGGAGCCCGGGCTCCGCGCGCTTTGGCGACGTCGTGGTCGACGCGATCTTCGGCACCGGGCTCACGCGCGACATCGACGGACCGATCGCGGAGGTCGTCGCGGCGATCAACGCGTCGGGACGTCCCGTGCTCGCGGTCGACATTCCGTCGGGCTTGCACGCAGACGAAGGCCGCACGCTCGGCATCGCGGTGCGCGCAGATCTCACGGTCACGTTCATCGGTCGCAAGCTTGGTGCTTGCCTGGGGCACGGGCCGGATGTCGTCGGTCACCTGGAGTTCGACGACCTCGGCGTTCCTGCCGCCCTTTACGACGAAGTGCCGCGAACCCTGTCGCTGCTCGATGCGGGCGTCGTCGCGGCGGCGTTGCCGCGGCGCCCGCGCTCGGCGCACAAGGGTCGTCACGGCCACGTGCTGATCGTCGGCGGTGCCGCGGGCATGGGCGGCGCTGCGCGCATGGCGGGCGAGGCGGCACTGCGGGCCGGCGCCGGGCTCGTCACTGTCGCGGTGCATCCGCAGAGCCTGCAGGCGATGATCGGACGTCCCGAACTGATGACCGCCGCGATCGGCTCGGTCGCCGACCTCGAGCAGGCGCTCACGCGAGCGGATGTCGTCGCGGCCGGGCCGGGTCTCGGCCAGTCGCCGTGGGCGATGGAAGGGCTCGCGACCGTGCTCGCGGCCGAGAAGCCGCTCGTGCTCGACGCCGACGCCTTGAACCTGCTGGCCTTCAATCCCGCCGTGCGCGAGCAATGGGTGCTGACACCACACCCGGGCGAGGCCGCGCGTTTGCTCGGGACCGACGTCGAGACGATCCAGCGCGACCGGCTCGACGCCGTCGCGAAACTGCAGGCCCGCTACGGCGGCACCGTCGTGCTCAAGGGCGCCGGTTCGCTGGTGCAGACGCCCGACGCGGGCGGCTGGCTCTGCGATCGCGGCAATCCCGGCATGGCCACGGCCGGCATGGGCGACGTGCTCACGGGTGTCATCGCGGGCATTGCCGCGCAGTGCGGCGACTTGTCGCTGGCGGCCCGTGCCGGTGTGTTCGTGCATGCGACGGCAGGTGATCGCGCCGCCGCGGTCGGTGAACGCGGGCTCGTGGCCGGCGACGTCATCGATGAGTTGCGCGCATGCGTGAACCCGCGGTGAGCGTCGCACGGCACCGGGCCGAAGGTGCCGACGCCATGCGTGCGCTCGGCGCGCGGTTTGCGACGGCAGTGCTCGACGCCACGGGTGCCGCCGCGACGTCGCTGCTCGTGACCCTGGTCGGCGACCTCGGCGCCGGCAAGACGACGTTCGTCGGCGGGTTGCTGCAGGCGCTCGGCCACGTCGGCCCCGCGCGCAGCCCGACGTACACGCTGATCGAGCCTTACTCGCTCGCCGGCCGCGAAGTGCAGCACTGCGACCTGTACCGGCTGCGCGACCCGGAGGAACTCGAGGACCTCGGGCTGCGCGACCTGCGCGGGCCCGGCTCGATCGTGCTGGTCGAATGGCCCGAAAAGGCCGAGGGTCGGCTCGGCGCGGCCGACGTGAGGATCGAATTCGCGTACGACGGCGCGGAGGCGCGCAAGGTCCGTTTCGTGGCCGGCTCCGCGATCGGCGCGACTGTCATCGACCGGCTCTGAGAGCGAGCGTCATAAACGTCTCGTATCTCCATCATTTCATTGAATTTAATGCTTGACTCGCATAGAGTCGCGGCCATGCGCGTGCCCGTCCTCCGCCGGTTTGCCCTTGGCCTTGGCTGGCTGGCGTGCCTGTTCGTGGCCACGTCGGCCTGGGCAGCCGGCGCCGCACGCGTCAAGGACGTGCGCCTGTGGTCCGGGCCCGAGGGTACCCGGCTCGTGATCGAAACGACGGCGCCGGTCGAGTACGACGTTTTTGCGCTCGACGGTCCCCACCGCATCGTGGTCGACCTCGCCAACACCGACCTCGCGGGAAAGACGCTGCCCACGGGACAGGGGCCGGTGAAGCAGGTTCGGTCCGGGCCGCAGGCCGGTCGCGGACTGCGCTTCGTGCTCGATCTCGACTCGGTGCAGCAGCCCCGCAGCTTCACGGTGGCCGCCGACGGTACGGCGGGTCACCGGTTGGTGGTCGAACTGCCCGGCCGCACGCCCGTCGCCGTCGCAGAGCCGGCCAAGACAGCCCGCGCGTCGACCGCGCCCGCGCCGACGGCACCGACCGGCAACGAAGTCCTCGCAATGGTGGCGACGACGTCTGCCGCGGCCGCCGCCGCTGCGGCACCGCCGAAAGTGAACGATGCTTCGTCGTCGCCGATGACGGCGGTCAAGTCCGTGAAGTCGGCCGCGAACGGTCGCGACCTCGTGATCGCGATCGACGCCGGTCACGGCGGGCAGGACCCCGGCGCGATCGGCCGCAACGGCACGCGCGAAAAGGACGTCACGCTCGCGATCGCCCGCAAGCTCGCCGCCGCGATCAACGCGGAGGAGGGCATGCGTGCCGTGCTGACGCGCGACGGCGACTACTTCATCACGCTCGGCGGTCGCACGCGCAAGGCGCGCCAGCTCAACGCCGACATGTTCATCTCGATCCACGCGGACTCGGTGCTCAAGCGCGAAGTGAGCGGCTCGTCGGTGTACGTGCTGTCGCTGCGCG
>DATMIB010000175.1:0-25531 GCA_035554635.1 Steroidobacteraceae bacterium
GACAGCCGAACGCCGTGAAGCCCGCCGCGGCAATCCGGCCGTCGCGGACCTCGAATTCGAGCGCGACCTCGCAGCCCTGCTCGCGCTCGCCCGCGCGACCGGCAAGGACCGGGGCGTTCGACCCGAGCAACCCGGCACCCGGCAGGGCATCCAGCCGGCGGTACACCTCGGTGGAATACCGTGCGTCCGTCTGTAGACGGGGCGCTGCGGAGCCGCGGCGCCCACGACCCTCACGCAAGCGCGTGACTTCCTCGCCGATCCGTTCGGCGGCGTAGTCGACCTCTTCGACGGTCGTGAAACGGCCGAGACTCAAGCGCAGCGAGCTTTGGGCGAGACGGTCGCTGCGCCCGAGCGCGCGCAGCACGTACGACGGCTGCGCGTGCAGGCTCGCACAGGCCGACCCGGACGACACGGCCAGGTCGTCGAGCGCCAGCAGCAGCGTCTCGCCTTCGACGCCGTCGATCGAGACGCTCAGGATGCCGGCGACACGCTGCGTCGGGTGACCGTTGAGCAGCACGCCCGGAAGCCCGGCGAGTGACCGCCAGAGGCGTTCGCGCAGGCCCGCGATGCGTTCCATGTCCGTCGCCATCGCCTCGCGCGCGATCCGGTACGCCGCGCCCAGGCCGACGACCTGGTGCGTGGGCACCGTGCCCGAACGCAAGCCCCGCTCCTGCCCACCGCCGAACTGCAGCGGCACGAGCCCGAGCCGCGGCTCGCGCCGGATGCACAACGCGCCGACGCCTTTCGGGCCGTGGAGCTTGTGCGCGGTGAGCGAGAGCAGGTCGATGCCGTCGCGTTGGACGTCGAGATCGAGCTTGCCCGCGCCCTGCGCCGCGTCGACGTGGAACAGGACGCCGCGTTCGCGGCAGAACCGACCGATCGCGCCCACGTCCTGCACGACACCGATCTCGTTGTTCACGTGCATGATCGACACGAGCAGCGTGTCCGGCTGCAACGCCGCGGCCACCTGCTCCGGCGTGACGATGCCGTCGACGCCGGGCTTGAGGTACGTGACCGCGCAGCCCTCGCGCTCGAGCTGCCGGCAGGCGTCCAGCACGGCCGGGTGTTCGGTGCGCGAAGTCACGACGTGACGCTGTGCGCGGTCGCGCCGGAAGCGCAAGGCGCCGAGCAGCGCGAGGTTGTTCGACTCGGTCGCTCCCGAGGTGAAGACGATCTGCTCGGGGGCCGCATGCACGAGCGCCGCGACCTCTGCACGGGCCTGTTCGACGCGCGCGCTGGCCGCACGGCCGAAGGCGTGCGAGGCCGACGCGGGGTTCGCGAACGTGGCGTCCGGGCCGAGGCATTCGAGCATGGCCGTGACGACGCGCGGATCGACCGGCGTGGTCGCGGCGTTGTCGAGATAGACGACGCGGGACGGTGCTGCAGCCTCGCTCACGGGGCGCGGCCCTCCCCACCGGTGCGCACGTGCGGATCGCCCGCGCGCCGGCGCTTGCCCTGCACGGCCGTGAGGATGCCCCGCAGGATGTTCATCTCGTTCTGGTCGAGCACGGTGCGCTGGAACAGCCGTCGCAGCCGCGCCATCAGGTGGCCGGAGTTGGTGCGGTCACGGAAGTCGATCTCGTCGAGCACCTGTTCGAGGTGCACATAGAATTTTTCCATGTCGGTCGTGCTCGCGAGTGGCACGGGACCGTCACTGCCGCCGCGGCTCGTGGCGACACCGGCCCGATCGCGCAGGGCCAGGCAGACCTCGTAGGCGACCACCTGCACGGCCATCGCCAGGTTCAGCGAGGTGTAGGCCGCCCCGGTCGGGATCGTGAGCAGCGTGTGGCACTGCTGCAGTTCCTCGTTCTCGAGCCCGGCGCGTTCGTTGCCGAACAGGATCGCCACTTCGCTCGCGGGCGAGGCGGCGGCGACCTCGAGCGCGGCCTCGCGCGGCTCGACGATGCGCCAGGGCAGGTGACGCCCGCGGGCGGTCGTACCGACCACGAGGCCACAATCCGCCACGGCAGAGCGCACGTCCGGCACGACACGGGCCTGCTGCAGGACGTCGTCGGCACCCGCGGCCAACACGGTCGCCTCGGTCGCCGGGTAGCGCTCGGGCGCCACCAGCCAGAGGGAGTCCAGCCCCATGGTTTTCATGGCGCGGGCGGCGGAACCGATGTTGCCGGGGTGCGAGGTGCGGACGAGGACGATGCGGATCGACATGCTCTGGTATTCTAGCCGGCTTGCGCGGGCCCGCCCCGCCGCTCTTTGCCAGCCACCGCCGCCCGCCCCCTTCCCTGCCGTCGAGAACGCCGCATGACCATGCAGCCCTTGCTCAATATCGCCGTCCGCGCCGCCCGTCGCGCGGGTGACCTCATCGTGCGCAACGTCGACCGCGTGTCGTCGCTGAACGTGCAGGCCAAGGGCCGTAACGATTTCGTCTCGGAAATCGACCAGATGGCCGAGCGCGACATCATCGAGACGGTGCGTCGCGTGTATCCCGAGCACGGCTTCCTTTGCGAGGAGTCGGGTCGCAGCGGTGGCGACGAGGTGATCTGGATCGTCGACCCGCTCGACGGCACCACCAACTTCCTGCACGGCTTCCCGACCTTCGCGGTTTCGATCGGGGTCGAGGTGCGCGGTCGCCTCGAGCACGCCGTCGTCTACGACCCGATGCGCCAGGAGCTCTTCACGGCCTCGCGTGGCTACGGCGCCCAGGTCGACGGCCGCCGCATCCGCGTCAGCAAGCAGGTGACGCTCGACGGAGCCCTGATCGGCACCGGCTTCCCATACCGCGCCAACGCGCGCTGGATCGACGACTACATGGCGATGCTCAAGGCCGTGATGGTCGAGACCGCGGGCATCCGCCGTCCGGGTTCGGCCGCGCTCGACCTCGCGTACCTCGCGGCCGGGCGCACGGACGGCTTCTGGGAAATCGGCCTGAGCCCGTGGGACACGGCCGCGGGCACGCTGCTGATCACGGAGGCCGGTGGCCGCGTCGGCACGCTGACCGGACAGCCGTACACGCAGGGCGGTCACATCGTGGCCGGCACGCCGAAGGTGTACGACGCGCTCGTCGCCTGCCTCGCACCGCACGTGCCGTCGAGCCTGCGCGACATCTGAGCGTCCGCACCTCTCCCGCGCACGCGTGGGAGAGGTCGGCCGCAGGACGGGTGAGGGTCTCCGGTCGTCGAGTGCTATGGCACGCGACGAAGGTGGCAGCGACGCCGTCACCGGTTCCGACGCCGCGTGCCGCCGCTCGAGCTGCGGCGGCAGACAAGTCGCGCGAGACAAAGACCAGACGCCCCAGAGCGGCACGCGCGCATCCGCGCGACGGGCACGTCCGCCCGTACTTCGCGCGGCACGCCATCCCCTACCCCGCCACCACGCGCTCCGGTAGAGTCGGGCGGAATTGCCCGTCGGACGGGCCCAATGCGCACCGAGGCCCCATGCCGAATCCGTTGTTCTCGACGAAGCCGATCGCCGAACTGCACGAGGCGGACGACCAGAACGAACTGCGTCGCACGCTCGACGCGCGGGCACTGGTGCTGCTCGGCATCGGCGCGATCATCGGCACCGGCATCTTCGTGCTGACCGGCACGGCCGCGGCGAACCATGCGGGCCCGGCACTCGTGCTGTCGTTCATCGTCGCGGGGCTCGGCTGCGCGCTCGCCGGCCTCTGCTACGCCGAGTTCTCGTCGATGATCCCGGTCTCGGGCAGCGCCTACTCGTATTCGTACGCGACGCTCGGCGAGCTGGTCGCCTGGTTCATCGGCTGGAACCTGATCCTCGAGTACCTGTTTGCGGTCGGCACGGTCGCCGTGGGCTGGTCGGGCTACGTCGTGAGCCTGGTCGAGCAGTTCGGCATGCACCTGCCGGACGCGCTCACCAATGCGCCCTTCACCAAGGGCGCCGGGCATTTCGAGATCGTGCGCACCGGCGCGCTCATCAACCTGCCGGCCGTGCTGATCATCGCCGCGATCACGGCGCTCTGCTACGTCGGCATCCACCAGTCGGCGCGCTTCAACGCTGTCGTCGTCGCGATCAAGGTCGCGGTGATCATCCTGTTCATCGGCTTCGGCATGTGGGCGATCGACGGCGCCAACTGGGAGCCGTTCATCCCGGAGAACACCGGCAAGTTCGGCCAGTACGGCTGGAGCGGCATCTTCCAGGCCGCGGGCATCATCTTCTTCGCCTACATCGGTTTCGACGCGGTCTCGACCGCGGCGCAGGAGGCGAAGAACCCGCAGCGCGACATGCCGATCGGCATCATGGGCAGCCTCGTCGTCTGCACGATCCTCTACGTCGCGGTCTCGGCCGTGCTGACCGGCATGGTGCCCTACCTCGAGCTCAACACGCCGGCGCCGGTCGCGCTCGCGCTCGACCGTCACCCCGAACTGTCGTGGCTCGCGGGCTGGATCAAGCTCGGCGCCGTGGCCGGCATGACCTCGGTGATGCTCGTGATGATGCTCGGCCAGCCGCGCATCTTCTACGCGATGTCGCGCGACGGGCTGTTGCCGCCGCTGTTCCGCAAGGTGCATCCGAAGCACAGGACGCCGTACGTCGGCACGCTGATCACGGGCACGCTCGCGGCGCTGATCGGCGGCATGTTCCCCGTCACGATCCTGGGCGAGCTCGTCTCGATCGGCACGCTGCTCGCGTTCACGACGGTCTGCATCGGCGTGCTGGTGCTGCGCTACACGCGCCCCGACCTCAAGCGCCCGTTCCGCACGCCGGCGCCGTGGATCGTCTGCACCGGTGGTGCGCTGATCTGCACGTTCATGATGCTGTCGCTGCCGCCCGACACCTGGGTGCGGCTCGCGGTCTGGACGCTGCTCGGCTTCGCGATCTATTACTTCTACGGCTTCCGCAACAGCGCACTGCGCAAGACCGGGCGCTGAGCGCAGCGGTCGCCTCGCGCCACGGAAGGCGCGCCCAGCCAGACCGCAACGCGTCACCGTCGCGCCCCGCGTCAAGCCGCCGCGGGCCGGGGCACTGCAGGATCGGTCGCACTGCTATGTCTTGATCTGCGCCGCTCGACGGTGCAGCAGGTCGTGCCGCTGCACGTCCCGCCCCGCCGGTTCTTTCCCGGCGCGACTTGTCTCCCGCCGCCGCTCGAGCGCCCGGCGCGCGGCGTCTTCGACATTGATCCCGTAACCTTCAACCCGTCGTCGCGCGCCCGCTCGAGCAAGGTTCGCCGTTCATCGCGCGGTCCTCCCGTGCGATGAACGATGCGCGGGAGACCAGGAGCGACGGGGAAGACCGGACGGGGCGGGACCAATCCACGCGCGAACACCGCGCAAAGCGTCCGCCGCGGCAATCCGCAGTCACGCGGAGCGGACCGCGGTGGCGTCAGCCGAAGTTCAGCCCGCCGCGTCGACGCCGTTGGCGCGCTCGCGCCGCGTCGCGACGATCGACGCGACGATGCCGATCGCGAGCGTCGCGAGGATGATGGCGAGCGAGATGTGGTTCGGCACGTGGTAGTGGCTGACCAGCAGCATCTTCATGCCGACGAAGGCCAGGATCAGCACCAGGCTGTACTTGAGGTAGCGGAACATCGCCATGAGCCCCGCGACCGCGAAATACAGCGAACGCAGGCCGAGGATCGCGAAGGCGTTCGAGGTGAAGACCAGGAACGGGTCGCGCGTCACGGCGAGGATCGCGGGGATCGAGTCGACCGCGAAAACGACGTCCGTCAGCTCGACCATCACCAGCGCCACGAACAGCGGCGTCGCGTACAGGTGGCCTTCCTGGCGGACGAAGAAATGGCTCTGCTGGATCTCGTTGGTGACCGGCACGAACCGGCGCACGAGCCGCGCGGGCAGGCTGTTCGCGACGTCGGGTTCGTCGTCGCCGTTCTTGAGCATGCGCAGCGCCGACACCAGCAGGATCGCGCCGAACACGTAGAACATCCAGTCGAAGCGCGCGAGCAGCGCCGTGCCGGCCGCGATCATCAGGCCGCGCAGCACGATCGCGCCGACGATGCCCCAGAACAGCACGCGGTACTGGAACTGCGAGGGGATCTTCAGGTACGTGAAGATCACCGCCATCACGAAGATGTTGTCGACCGACAGCGACCACTCGAGCACGTAGCCCGTGATGAACTGCAGCACGGCGTCGCGGCCGAAATCGCCGCCCAGCCCCACGCCGGGTCCCGGCTCGAAGCCGAGCCAGCGATACTCGTATAGGCCGTAGATCACGACCGTGAACGACATCGCGACGCTGATCCAGACAGCGGTCCAGAACAGCGCCTGCTTCACCGTGAGCGTGGTCGACTCACGGTGCAGCACGCTGAGGTCGAGGAACAGCAGGCCCAGGAACAGGGCCAGGAACGCTGCCCAGACGAGTTCGATCACGCGTTGCTCCGCCTGCTATGCCGCCGCCGCGATGTTGTTGCTTGCCGAGGGGAAGGTGGTCAGGGCATGTCGTCCACGGCGTCCTTCTCCCGTTGCACCGGGAGCAGGTCGCGCGCGGTCAGCTTGAGGTCCACTGCGATCGAGCTGGCAATGTAGATCGAGGAGTAGGTGCCGACGAGCACGCCGATCGCGAGCGCGACCGAGAAGCCCTTGAGCACGTCCCCGGCGATGAACAGCAGCGAAAGCACCGCGATCAGCGTCGTGACGCTGGTCATCAACGTGCGCGAAAGCGTCTCGTTGATCGCCAGGTCGACGATCTCGTCGGGCGTGCCCTTGCGCGTCAGGATGAAGCGCTCGCGGATGCGGTCGAACACGACGATGGTGTCGTTGAGCGAATAGCCGACCACGGCGAGCACCGATGCGAGCGTCGGCAGGTCGAAGGTCCACTGGGTCGCGGCAAAGACACCGAGGATGATGAACGGGTCGTGCAGCGCGGCGACGATCGATCCGACGCCCAGCTTCCACTGGAAGCGGAAGCCGATGTAGATCAGGATCATCAGGAACGCGAACAGCGCCGCCAGGGCACCCTGCCCGGCCAGTTCCTCGCCGACCTGGGCACCGACGACCTCGGTTCGGCGCAGCTCGGCGTTGGCGTCGTAGCCCTGCAACGCGGCCAGCACTTCGCGGCCCACGACGTTGACGTCCTTGCCCTCTTCCGGCAGCAGTCGCACGAGCACGTCACGCGGCGTGCCGAAGCTCTGCACGACGGCTTCGTCGTAGCCCTTCTCGGCCAGGGCGCCGCGGACCTTGTCGAGGTCCGCCGCCTGCGGGAACGCGACCTCGAACACGACACCGCCCGTGAAGTCGATGCCGAAGTTGAGCCCGCGCGTGAGCAGCAGGAGCAGCGAAACGAGGACCATCGCACCCGAAATGGCGTACCACCACTTGCGGTGGGCCATGAAACGGATGCTGGTTTTTTTCTTGAAAAATTCCATGTCGGTAGTCCTGCCTCAGATCGGCAGAGACGCGAGCTTGCGCCGGCGGCCCCAGATCAGGTGGATGTAGGCGCGGCTGCAGAGGATCGCGGAGAACAGCGACGTCAGGATGCCGAGGCACAGCGTGACGGCGAAGCCGCGCACCGGGCCGGTGCCGAACGCGAACAGCACGACGCCGGCGATCAGCGTGGTGATGTTGGAGTCCGCGATCGCCGAGAACGCCTTGTCGAAGCCGGCATTGATGGCCGAATGCGGGCTGTTGCCGTTGCGCAGTTCCTCGCGGATGCGCTCGTAGATCAGCACGTTGGCGTCCGCGGCCATGCCGATCGTGAGCACGATGCCCGCGATGCCGGGCAGCGACAGCGACGCCTGCAGCAGCGACATCAGCGCCACGAGCAGCACCATGTTCGACAGCAGCACGACGTTGGCCACGAGGCCGAACGCGCGGTAGTAAATGGCGAGGAAGATGAACATGCCGATCAGGCCGACGACCAGCGCCTGGAAGCCGCGCGTGACGTTGTCCTGGCCGAGGCTCGGGCCGATCGTGCGCTGCTCGACGATGTAGAGCGGCGCGGCAAGCGAGCCGGCCCGCAGCAGCAGTGCCAGCTCACGCGCCTCGTTGGCCATGACGCCCGTGATCTGGAAGTTGCTGCTGAACACGCCGCGGATGGTCGCGATGCTGATGACTTCCTCGGTCGTGCACTCGGTGCCGACGCGGGTGCCGTTGCACGGCTGGCCTTCGGCGACGCGCTTCTTCTCGATGAACACGACGGCCATCGGCTTGCCGAGGTTTTCGCGCGTCGTGTCGAGCATCTGTGCGGCGCCGCGCGAATCGAGCGAGACGTTCACCGACGGCTCGCCCTGCGTAAAGCTCGAGCTGGCATCGGTGAGCTGTTCGCCCGACACGATCATTTCGCGCTTGAGCAGCGTCGGCTGGCCCTGCCGGGTCTTGTACAGGCGCGTGCCGAGCGGCGCGCGCTGGGTGCGCGCAGCCTCGAACGCGTCGTGCTGGTCGTCGACCAGGCGGAACTCGAGGGTGGCCGTCGCGCCGAGCACGCGCAGCGCCTCGTTCGGGTCCTGCACGCCGGGCAGCTGCACGACGATTCGGTCCTTGCCCTGGCGCGCGACGATCGGTTCGGACACGCCTAGTTCGTCGACACGATTGCGCAGCGTGGTGATGTTCTGCTGGATCGCGAAGTCCTGGCGCTGCGAGACCTGCGCCGGCGCGAGCTTGACGGTGACCGTGCCGCCCTCGCCGAGGCTGTTCGTGCTGATCTGGCTGTTCACGTCCTGTTTGCGCAGCAACGCGGCCACGCGACCCGCGTCGTCCCCGTTGCGCAACGCGATGCGCACGGTGTCGACGTTGTCGCTCGAGATGGCGGTGAACGGAATCCGCTGGTTGCGCAACTGCTGGCGGTAGTCGCGTTCCATGCCCGACAACAACTGGGTCACCGCACCCTTCACGTCCACTTCGTAGAGGAAGTAGACGCCACCGCGCAGGTCGAGGCCGAGGCTCATCGGCTTCAGTCCGAGCGCGTGCATCCAGCGTGGCGTGCGCGGTACGTGTGACAGCGCCGCGAGGTACTCGTTGCCGCTCGTCTCCTGCACGACGTCGCGCGCGTTCAACTGCGCGTCGACCCCGGCGAAGCGCAGCACCATGCGGTCGCCCTCGAGGTACGAACTGTCGACCGTGACGCCCTTCGACTGCAACAGCGAGACGACCTGCTCGCGTCCGGCCTCGGTGGCCGGCGTGCGGTCGTTGCGTGAAAGTTGCAGCGCGGGCGCGTCACCGTAGATGTTAGGGAGGGCCAGCAACAGCCCTGCGACGACGGTGACGAAGACCAGCCAGAGGCGCCAGGGCGCTAAAGTGTGCATGGACCGACTACTCCAGGGGCGCCGGGATCAGACGCTCTTCAGCGTGCCCTTCGGCAGGACGCTGGTGACCGTGTGGCGCTGGATCTTGACCTGGACGCCGCTCGCGATCTCGACGGTCAGGAACTGGTCGCCGATCTCCGTCACCTTGCCGAGGATGCCGCCGGACGTGACGACCTCGTCACCGACCCCGAGCGCCGCGACCATGGCCTTGTGTTCCTTCGCCCGCTTGGCCTGCGGCCGGATCAGCAGGAAATAGAACACGACGAAAATGAGCACCAGGGGCAGCATCTGCAGCAGCGCATTCGGCTGCGCACCGCCGGCTGCCTGGGCGTGTGCAGTCGCAATCAACCAATCCATCAGGAGACTCCCGGTTACCCCTGTTGGCCAGGGGGGTCCGCAAAAGACCGCGGATTATACCCGAGGGCCTTCCGGCTCGCCGACGGTCGTGACGCCCTGCGCCTCCGGCCCGCCCAGGAAGTCGGCGACGAAGCGGCCAAAGCGGCCCTCCTCGAGGGCTTTCCGTATGCGGGACATCAGGTTCAGGTAGTAATACAGATTGTGGATCGTGTTGAGCCGGGCCCCGAGGATCTCGTTGCAGCGGTCCAGGTGGCGGAGGTACGCCCGCGAATAGTGGCGGCAGGTGTAACAGCCACAGTTCGGGTCGAGCGGGCCGGTGTCGGACTGGTGACTGGCGTTGCGCACCTTGACCACGCCCTGGGACGTGAACAGGTGGCCGTTGCGCGCGTTGCGGGTCGGCATCACACAGTCGAACATGTCGATGCCGCGCGCCACCGCCTGGACGATGTCGGTCGGCGTGCCCACACCCATCAGGTACCGCGGCCGCTCGTGTGGCAAGTGCGGCGCGAGCGCCTCGAGCACGGCGTTGCGCTCGGCGGCCGGCTCGCCCACCGCCAGCCCGCCCACCGCGTAGCCGTCGAAGCCGATCTCGCGCAGGTGCCCGATCGACTCCTGCCGCAGATTCAGGAACGTGCCGCCCTGGACGATGCCGAACAGCGCATTCGGATTGCCGAGCTCATCGAACGCGGTGCGGCTGCGACGCGCCCAGCGCATCGAGAGCTCCATCGACTTGCGCGCCTGTGCCTCGGTCGCCGGGTACGGCGGGCATTCGTCGAAGGCC
This sequence comes from Steroidobacteraceae bacterium, assembly GCA_035554635.1. GTDB lineage: Bacteria > Pseudomonadota > Gammaproteobacteria > Steroidobacterales > Steroidobacteraceae > RPQJ01. The sequence goes on from DATMIB010000175.1 coordinate 10,308, forward strand.
ATGACGATGTCGGAATTGAGCGCCGCCTGCACCTGCATCGACACTTCGGGGCTCAGGAACACGGCGTCGCCGTTGACGGGCGAGCGGAAGTTGACGCCCGCCTCCGACATCTTGCGCAGTTCGGCGAGGCTGAAGACCTGGAAGCCGCCGGAGTCGGTCAGGATCGGGCCCGCCCAGTGCATGAAGCCGTGCAATCCGCCGTGCGCGCCGATCACCTCGGTGCCGGGTCGCAGCATCAGGTGGAAAGTATTGCCGAGGACGATCTGCGCGCCGAGGCCGGTGAGTTCCTCCGGTGTCATCGCCTTGACCGTGCCGTACGTGCCCACGGGCATGAAGACCGGCGTCTCGACGACACCGTGGTTCAGGTGCAGACGGCCGCGGCGCGCGGCGCCTTCGCCGCTGGCAAGCAGTTCGAATCGCATCGTCATCGGGCAGGATTCCTCGGCGCGAGCGCTTCGGGCGACGGCTCGACGAACATCGCATCGCCGTAGCTGAAGAAGCGGTAACGCTGTTCGACCGCGTGCGCGTACGCGCGCAGCACGTGCTCGCGCGTGGCGAACGCGCTGACCAGCATCAGCAGCGTCGATTCGGGCAGGTGGAAATTGGTGACCAGCGCGTCGACCACGTGGAAGCGACGTCCCGGCGTGAGAAAAAGACGGGTCTCGCCCGAGGTGGGTCGCAACCCGCCGTCGCCCGCGGCCGCAGCGGCGCTTTCGAGCGAGCGCACGGCGGTCGTGCCGACCGCGATGACGCGCCCGCCGCGACGACGCGTGGCGGCGACCGCCTCGCAGGTGGCGGCCGGCACTTCGTAGACTTCGGCGTGCATCTGGTGTTGCGCGACGTCGTCGACGCGCACCGGCTGGAACGTGCCGGCGCCGACGTGCAGCGTGACGTAGGCAAACGACGCACCGGCGGCACGACAGGCCTCGAGCGTCGCCGCATCGAAGTGCAGACCCGCGGTCGGCGCGGCCACCGCGCCTGGTTCGCGCGCATAGACGGTCTGGTAGCGCTCGCGGTCGGCGTCCTCGGCCGGCCGACCCACGTAGGGCGGCAACGGCATCTGCCCCAGCTGCTCGAAGACTGTGTGCGCGTCGCGGTCGAACTCGACCGTCCAGAAGTCGTCCTCGCGTCCCGTCACGGTCAGCGCCGCGGCGCCGCCGAAGTCGATCACGGTGCCGTCGCGGGAGGGCTTGCTGGCGCGCAGTTGCACGATCGCGCGACGTCCGCCGAGCAGCCGTTCGAGCATGACCTCGACCTTGCCGCCGCTGCCGGCCTTGTGGCCGAAGAGTCGCGCCGGCACGACGCGCGTGTCGTTGAACACGAGCAGGTCGTCCGGCCGCAGCAGCGTGGGCAGGTCACGGAACTGGCGGTCGATGAGCGCACCGGTCCGGCCGTCGAGGTGCAGCAGCCGGCTCGCGCTGCGTTCCGGCGTCGGATGGCGGGCGATCAGCGCGTCGGGAAGGTCGAAGTGGAAGTCGCTGCGCCGCATAGGGGCGCGCATCCTACCCCAGTCGGCGGAGGCCCGCGCTGAAGGCTCGACCGTGCCGGCGGCATTCCCCGCGCGAGCCCGACAGGTCGGCGCCGGGGTCATCCCGGCCTTCCGTTTTCCGCCGCGGGCCGGCGTCTCACCATCGAGTCGTCCGGGCCTTCCGCTTTTTCCCCGCGCGACTTGTCGGACGCCGCAGCTCGAGCGTTGGCACGCGGCGCCGGAACCGGTGACGTTGAATCGCTGCCACCCTCGTCGCGTGCCCGCTCGAGCAAGGTTCGCCGGAAATCGTGCGGTTCCTCCGCGCGATTTCCGATGCGCGGTAGACCAGGAGCGCGGGGGAAAACGGAAGGCCCGGTCGACTTGGCAGTCGTTCGCCGGGCCGCGCCGCGGATAGCAGAAGGCCCGGTCGACTGCGGTCGACGCGGGCCGTGCGCGCTCAGGCCGAGCCGTTGCGCGGCGCCGCGACCGGCGCCGGCACCACGGGCGGCCGCGCGGGCGCCGCCGGCGGCGGCGGACCCTGCCGGAACGCCGGGCCGGCGTCCTGGGGCACCTGCATGTCGAGCGTGAGACGCTTGCGCTGCCGCAGCACCTCGACCTTGACCTGCTCCGTCGGCTGGTACGAGCCGAGGATGCGGAACGCATGACGCGGGTTCTCGGGCGTGCGGCCGCCGATCGTCAGGATGACGTCGCCCTCCTCCAGCCTGGAAGTTGCCGCGGCCGGAGCGCGCACCACGAGCAGGCCCTTGTCGGTGCCGAAGTACTGGCCGAGCTTTGACGTGACCGGCACGAGTTCCAGCGCGCGGAAGCCGCGTCCCGGCCCGCCGACGAATTCCTCGAAATGCGGTGGCAACTCCAGGCCTTCGAGCATCGGCAGGTGCTCGCGCACCATGCGCATCATCGGCGGCTCGGCGGCGACGGTCGTGACCGAGGCCGAGAGCTTCTTGCCGTCGCGCAGATAATCGACCTTGACGACCTTGCCGGGCTCGACGCCACGCAGGTGCTCGACGAGCTGGCGGCCGGCGCTGCCGTTGCGTTCGTCAGACTTCTTCAAGGCCTTGCCGTCGATCGCCGTGATGACGTCGCCCTTGCGCAGCCCGGCCGCATCCGCCGGCCCCGACGGGCTCACACCCATCACTTCCACGCCGTCGGCACGAGCCTGGCCCGCCGCCTCGCCGCCAATGTTGATGCCGAGCATGGCGCCCTGGGCAAACGGCAGCGGATGGCGGAACTTCATCACGTCGACGTTGCGGCCCTCGGCGCCATAGAGCTTGTTGGTCAGCTCGGCGACGTCGCGTGCGGCATCGTCGAGCCGGCCGCGCGCCGAGTCGAGCTGCTTTTCGAGCTGTGCGCGTTCCTGCGCCGTCGGCTCGGCGGCCAGCACCGGTGCGGTGCCCGTGGCACTTGCGGCGACGAGCGCGAGCGCAGGCAACCACGCGAACCGGCGCGGCCGACGGGCGGCCGCAGGATGGACGGAGAAACACGATCTGCTCATCGAACTGTCCTCTCGAAAGTAAGTGTCGTGCCGCAGCCCCAGCTCACAACAACGCGACGCGCTGCGCCTCGACGTAGCGGAGGCTGACGAGCGAGTTCATGGCCTGCACGCGCTCGCGCCACAGCTGCTCGGCCGCGCGCGCATCGGCGCTCTCGAGCAACTGGTGATCGATCCACTGCACCTGTGCCTCCAGCGTGTCGATCGGCAGTGCGGTGCCCGCGCGTTCGACCACCGGCCGCTCGCCGAGCACGGTCAACATTTCCTCGAGTGCCGCCGACTGCGATTGCAACTGTTCGAGCCGGTCGTGCGCGAGCGCCTGTTCCGCAGCGGTCGCGGTGACCAGCGCCACCGCGGCTGCGTCGCGCCCATCGACGGCCGGCGTGCCGTACATGCGCCAGGCGACGGCGATGCCGATCACGGCCACCGAGGCGGCGACCGCGACCCGCGTGACGCCGATGCGCAGGCGCTCCAGCGCTTCACGTTCGGCCTTGCGGCCGAGCACCGCCTGCCAACCGTGACCTGGCGAAGCGTCAACTGGCGGCATCGCCTGCAGCCGGCCGCGCATCCGCGTCACATCCGCGAGCGCCGCGCCGCACTGTGCGCAGCCTTCGACGTGCGCGCGCACGACGGCGTCGACGGGCTCGCCGTCGCGCAGGCTCAGTAGATGCTCGACACGGGCATGCATGACGACCCCACTCCTTTGTCCGTTTGCAGTTCGGCGCGCAGACGCTCGTGCGCGCGGGCCAGTTGCGATTTCGAGAAGCTCGGGCTGGCGCCGAACAGTTCGCCGATCTCGGCGTGCGTGTAACCCTCGACGTCGTGCAGCCAGACCACGGCGCGCGCGGTGTCGCCGATGCGGGCCAGCGCGCGCTGCAAATCGATGGTGTCGCCGTGGTCGGTCGTGGCCGCTGCGTCGGTGGACTCGACCTGGGTCCACGGGTCGTACGCACCGTCTTCGTCACCGTGGTCGAAGCTGCGCGTGAGCCAGCGGCGGCTGCGCTGCCACGGCGAGCGCAGGTGCATCAGGCAGCGCGTGACCGCGATGCTGCGTACCCAGCCGGCAAACGACCCGCGCCCCTCGTACTGGTGCAGCCGCGTGATGACGTCGACGAACACGTCGTGCGCGACGTCCTCGGCCGCGGCGCCGTGCGCCAGCAGCCGGCGGGCCAGGGTCCTCACCGGGCGTTCGAACTGCCGGTAGATCTGCTCGAGCGCAGGCCCGTCGCCGGCGCGGGCGCGCACGAGCAGGTCGTCGGTGACGTCGATGTTCGGGAACGCGGCCATGCTGCGGGTTAGATGCGCCAGCCGCGGGAAAGGTCGCAGCCGCCGGGGCCGCGTCCGACGTTCCGTTCCGGGTCAGCGGGCCTGGGCCAGCGTCGCGGCGGTCGTTGCGGCGGCGGCCGGCACCGCTGCCGGGCCCGCGCGGCGGGATTCGTCGCCACAGCGGAAGAACGGCGACTCGGCCAGCCATTTGCGGTCGGGATAGTAGGCGAAGAGCAGCGCCCCGCCCTTGATCGTGTCGATGACCGTGCGCGCGACTTCCTGACGCAACGCCGGGCAACCCCAACTGCGACCGAGGCGCCCGAGCCGTTCGGCGATGGCCTCGCTCACGTAGGGCGCGCCGTGCATGACGATGGCGCGGGCCAGCGCGTTGTCGTTGAAGCCCGGGTCGAGGCCCTGCAGCCGCAGCGAATAGCCGTTGCTGCCGTAATAGGTGTCGGCGGTGCGGTACAGGCCGATGCTCGACATCCGGCTGCCCTCGACGTTCGAGAACCGCTCGGCCAGCCGCTCGCCGGTATTGCGACCGTGCGCGACGAGTTCCTGGAACAACAGCCGGTTGCCCTCGAGGTCGAAGACCCAGAGCCGGGGCTCGGTCGACGGCAGCGAGTAGTCGATCACGGCGAGGTGCTCAGGCCGGTCGAGCAGCCCTTGCCGGTGGGCGCACTCGGTCGCCCGCGCGGCGAGTTCGAGCACCTTGGGGTCGGCAGCGGGCGCGGCGGCGACCAGTCGGCCGGCCAGGCCGGGCTCCGCTGCCTGGGCGGCACCGGCAAGGCACGCCAGGCCCAGGCACCCGGCCAGGGCCATGGGTAGCCATCGGCTCGCAGGACCACGCCGCAGGGTCGCTCGCATCGTCGCCAGGGCCTCCGCCGGAACGGCCGCCGGATGGCGACGCGCTGATCTGACCGGCCGCAGTCTAGCGAGTTCCGTCCCGCGTGGCCGTGATCCGGTCGCCACCCGCGACTTGAGCACCGGGCGAAGAGGTGGACGTAAGCCGCTGGCGCAGCGACTGTTCCTCGCATTACTCAACAATCGGGTAAGCTTCACGCCCCGCGCCGGGAGCCCCCGTGGCGGAACTGGTAGACGCAGTAGACTCAAAATCTACCGATCGCGAGATCGTGCCCGTTCGATTCGGGCCGGGGGCACCACACGACGGCCGTTGCCCGAGGCGGGTCCGGTCGACGGACCACCGCGGCCCATCCAGCACCAGCACGGCCCCCTGCCCCGTCACGAATGAAGTTCTGTTCGAGCTGTGGCCAACCGGTGTCGCTGCGCAAGCCGCAGGGCGACCATCTCGAACGCTACGTCTGCGACGCGTGCGGCGTGGTCCACTACCAGAACCCCAAGCTCGTGGTCGGTGCGGTGCCGGAGTACGAGGGCCGCATCCTGCTGTGCAAGCGCGCGATCGAACCGCGCGCCGGGTTCTGGACGATCCCGGCCGGCTTCATGGAAAACGGCGAGACGACCCAGGACGGGGCCCGGCGCGAGACACTGGAGGAGTCGCTGGCCGAAGTCGAGATCGGCTCGCTGCTGGCCGTCGTGCACGTGCTGCACGCCGACCAGGTCCATGTGATGTTCCGCGCCCGGATGCAGGCGCCGAGCTTCGGCCCGACGCCCGAGAGCCTCGAGGTCCGGCTCTGTGAAGAATCGGAAATCCCTTGGGAACTAATCGCGTTCCGCAGCGTCGATTTCGCGCTGCGACGCTACTTCGACGACCGTCGGCGCGGCGTCGAGGAGCATCATTTCACCGCCCTGGATTACCGGAAGCCGGTGGGTTAGGTACGATTCGCCTTTTTGACCGCTGCGCGAGCCGCGGCTGGAGACTGCCCGATGACCTTCGTCGTCACGGAAAACTGCATCAAGTGCAAGTACATGGACTGCGTGGAAGTCTGCCCGGTGGACTGCTTCCACGAAGGTCCGAACATGCTGGTCATCGACCCGGACGAGTGCATCGACTGCACCCTCTGTGAGCCGGAGTGCCCGGCCGAAGCGATTTTCTCGGAAGAGGAACTGCCGGACGGCCAGCAGTCGTTCCGCAAGCTCAACGGCGAACTCGCGAAGCAGTGGCCCGTCATCACGGAAAAGAAGGACGCGCCCGCCGACGCCAAGGAATGGGACGGCAAGCCCGGCAAGCTCGAGCTGCTGCAAAAGTGACGACGACGCCCGCCGCGCGAACGGCGGGCGCGGGCGGCGGTCAGCGCAACGCGACCGCCTGCTTCTGCGATTCCTGGATGGAGTGGACGAGCTCGTCGGGCGTCATGAAGCCGCCGATGTAGTCGCCGTTCTGCGTGAAGACCGCAGGCGTCCCTTCGACGCCGAGGTCCGAGCCCAATTCGTACTGCGTCTTGATCGCGCTGTCGCCGCAGGCCTTCGCCTTGATCGGCTCGCCCTTTTTCGCACGCGTGAGCGCCTCGCGCCGGTCCGCCGAGCACCACACCTGCTCGGCCTTGGTCCACGACTCGGTGCCCGGCCCGGTGCGCGGGAACATCATGTAACGCACCCTCACGCCCGCCTTGTTCACGTCGGCGATCTGCTGGTGAAACTTGCGGCAGAAGCCGCAATCGATGTCCGTGAACACCGTGACGGTCATTTTCGCGTTCGACGGCCCGAACACGATCATCTGGCTTTCCGACACCGCCGCCAGCGCCTTGGCACGTGCCGCGTTGCGTCGCGACGCAGTCAGGTTCATCTGCGTGTCGAGGTCGTAGACGTTGCCACTCAGGAGGTACTTGCCGTCCTCGCTCACGTAGACGATCAGGCCGCCCAGCGTGACTTCGTACACGCCGGGGATCGGCGAGGTCGCCACGTCGCCCGGCGTCGCGCCCGGCAGCTTCGCGACGATGCGTGTGCGCACGTCAGCGGGAATCGCGGCCGCCGGAGCGGCTTTCGGCGGAGTCGGCTTGGCTGCGGGCTTGGCGCCAGCGCCCTGCTGCGCGACGGCGGGCGTGGCTGCGGCGAGGACGACGGCGCAGAGGACGGGAACGGCAAACTTGACGCGCATGCTCGGACGATCCTTCAGTGTCGGCGCGGCCGAAAACGAAGGGCCGGCGGTGGTCGAGTGATCCTTCAGACCGCGCACACGCGGCCGGGTTCAACGACCGGCCGTCGCGTGACGGGGAGACCGCCTCGCACGGCGCGGTGGCAGAACGAGGCGCGCGGAGTCTAGCAGACGGCCCCGACGGGCTCAGCCCCGCGGATGGTGCTGCGAGTGCAGATCCTTGAGGCGCTCGCGCGCGACGTGCGTGTAGATCTGCGTGGTCGACAGGTCGCTGTGGCCGAGCAGCATCTGCACGACGCGCAGGTCGGCGCCATGGTTCAGCAAGTGCGTCGCGAAGGCGTGGCGCAGCGTGTGCGGCGACAGCTCCTTCTCGATCCCGGCCTTGCGCGCGTAGCGTTTGATGATGTGCCAGAAGGCCTGGCGCGTCATGCGGTCGCCGCGACGCGTCGGGAACAGGTAGTCGGTCTGGCGTTCGAGCAGGATCTCCACTCGCGGGCCCTGCAGGAACTGCTGCACCCACTGCACGGCTTCCTCGCCGAGCGGAATCAGACGCTCGCGGTCGCCCTTGCCGACGATGCGCAGCACGCCCTGGTTCAGGTTCACCTGGCCGAGCTTCAAGTTGACGAGTTCGGAGACGCGCAAGCCGGTGGCATAGAGCACTTCCAGCATCGTGCGATCGCGATGCCCGAGTGGGTCGCCGACGGCTGGAGCGGCCAGCAGGGCCTCGACTTCTTCCTCCAGCACCGACTTCGGCAGGGAGCGCCCCACCTTGGGCATCGCGATCTGCGCCGTGGGGTCCTCGCGCAGGATCCCTTCACGGACCAGGTGACGGAAAAAACGGCGGAAGCTCGACAGCTGCCGAGCCGTCGAACGCGGCCGCGCGCCGGCCTGCACGCGCGACGCCATGAACGAGAGGATGTCGCCGCGCTGGGCGTGCTCGAGGTCGATCGCGCGTTCGCCGAGCCAGCGCTCGAGCGCACTCAGGTCGGCACGATAGGCGGCGAGCGTGTTCGGCGAGAGACCGCGCTCCATCCAGACTGCGTCCAGGAACCGATCGATCGGTCCCGGCCCTTCCTGCGTCGACGCATCGTCGCCATCGGAATGGCGCGCGCCGGACAGGTAGGTCGACTTCACTGCGGTGCTCATGAAACCTCGCCGTCTTGCGTAGCGCGCAGTATGCGAGCCACGGTCCGCGAGCCGTGTGACATCGCTCACAGAACCGGGCGTACCGTTAACATAACTGGAACTGATTCACAGAACCTCGACGGCCGTGCAGACTCCGCACCCCGAGCGAGCGCCCCTCGGCCGCTCGATCCAATCTTCCTGCATCGATCCAGAGACGACCGCGAGCTTGCGCACGAATCCAAACGACCCCCGCCGCGAAGAACCGCGTTCGCTCGCCGCGGCGATCGCACACGCCCTGCTGCGTGGCGTCTACGGCACGTACGCGCTGACGCTGCTCGCGGTGCTCGTGCTGCTCGCCGCCCTGCTCGCCTTCGTGCTGCCCGTGCTGTCGTGGCGTCGCGCGACCACGCGCAGCCTCGCGCGCCTGTGGCTCGCACTGGCGGGACTGCGTCTGCGCGTGAGCGGGCTCGATGGCGTGCCAGCCGGCTCGTGCGTGCTGGTTGCGAACCACTCGAGTTACCTCGACGGCGTCGTCATGAAGGCGGCCTTGCCGCCGCGCTTCAGCTTCGTGATCAAGCGCGAGGCCTCCTCGATGCCCGTGCTCGGCGTGCTGTTGCAGCGTATCGGATCGGAGTTCGTCGATCGCCACACGCGCGGTGGCCGGCAGCGCGACGCGCGGCGCGTCGTCGAACGCGCCGAACAGGGCCATTCGCTGGTCTTTTTCCCGGAAGGCACGTTCGACGCGGTCCGCGGCCTCAAGCGCTTCCACGTCGGCGCCTTCGTCGCCGCGGAGCGCGGCGGCGCGCCAGTGGTCCCCACCGTGATCCGCGGCGCACGCCGCTCGCTGCCGAGCGGCTCCTACGTGCCGCGCCCGGGGCGCATCGACGTCGAAGTGCTCGCGCCGATCGGCGGCCACGGCGAACCGTCGGAGCAGCTGCGTGACGAGGCGCGCGCGCTGATCCTGGCACGGCTCGACGAGCCGGACCTGGCCGCAGCGACACCGGCCGCAGCTCGCCGCCTGGACGCAGTCGCACGCACCGCCTGAGCGCGCGAAGCGCTACATGCTGCGCCGGTACTGACCGCCCACCTGGTACAGCGCGCGCGAGATCGACCCGAGCGACGCCACCTTCACGACCTCCATGAGGTCGGCAAAGACGTTGCCGCCGTCCGCGGCCGTGCGCTGCAGGTGCGCGAGCGCTTCCGGCCGACGCTGTGCATTGCGCTCGAGGAAAGCCCGCACGGCGCGCACCTGGAACTGCTTTTCCTCTTCGGTCGAACGGATCAGCTCGGCGTCGCGGTTCTCGTGCGCCGCACCGTCGTTCGCGAGGTAGGTGTTGACGCCGACGATCGGCAGCGTGCCGTCGTGCTTCTTCTGCTCGTAATACAGCGATTCTTCCTGGATCCGGCCGCGCTGGTACATCGTCTCCATCGCGCCGAGCACGCCCCCGCGTTCGGAGAGGCGGTCGAATTCGCGGTAGACCGCTTCCTCGACGAGGTCGGTGAGCTGCTCGATCGCGAACGACCCCTGCCAGGGGTTCTGTGTCTTGTTGAGCCCGAGCTCCTGGTTGATGATCAGCTGGATCGCCACCGCACGGCGCACCGACTCCTCGGTCGGCGTCGTGATCGCCTCGTCGTAGGCGTTGGTGTGCAGGCTGTTGCAGTTGTCGAACAGCGCATAGAGCGCCTGCAGCGTCGTGCGGATGTCGTTGAACTGGATCTCCTGCGCGTGCAGCGACCGGCCCGAGGTCTGGATGTGGTACTTGAGCATCTGCGAGCGCGGGCCGGCGCGGTAGAGGTCGCGCATCGCCCGCGCCCAGATCCGCCGCGCCACGCGGCCGATCACCGCGTACTCCGGGTCCATGCCGTTGGAGAAGAAGAACGACAGGTTCGGCGCGAAGTCGTCGATCTTCATGCCGCGCGCGAGGTAGTACTCGACGATCGTGAAGCCGTTCGCGAGCGTGAACGCGAGCTGCGAAATCGGGTTCGCGCCGGCCTCGGCGATGTGATAGCCCGAAATCGACACCGAATAGAAGTTGCGGACGTCGTTGTCGGTGAAGAACTGCTGCACGTCGCCCATCATGCGCAGCGCGAACTCGGTCGAGAAAATGCAGGTGTTCTGTGCCTGGTCTTCCTTGAGGATGTCGGCCTGCACCGTGCCACGCACGAGCGAGAGCGTCTCCTTGCGGATCCGCGCGTAGGTCTCGGCATCGACGAGTTGGTCGCCCGACACGCCGAGCAGCCCGAGACCGAAGCCGTCGTGGCCGGCGGGCAGTTCGCCCTCGTAGCGCGGCCGTTCACGTCCCTCGAACAGCTTTGCGATCCTGCGCTCGGTTTCTTCCCACTGGCCGCTTTCGCGCAGGTGGCGCTCGACGCGCTGGTCGATCGCCGTGTTCATGAACATCGCGAGGATCATCGGCGCCGGGCCGTTGATCGTCATCGACACCGAGGTCGTCGGCGCGCAGAGGTCGAAGCCCGAGTAGAGCTTCTTCATGTCGTCGAGCGTCGCGATCGAGACGCCCGAGTTGCCGATGCGACCGTAGATGTCGGGACGCTCGTCCGGGTCCTCGCCGTACAACGTGGTCGAGTCGAACGCGGTCGACAGCCGCGCCGCGCCGTGGCCACCCGCGACGTAATGGAAGCGGCGGTTCGTGCGTTCGGGGCCGCCCTCGCCCGCGAACATGCGCGTCGGGTCCTCCGCCTCGCGACGGTACGGGTAGACGCCCGCGGTGTACGGGAACTGCCCCGGCAGATTCTCCTTGAGCAGGAAGCGCAACTGCTCGCCCCAGTCGCGGTACTTCGGCACTGCGAGCTTGGGCACCTTGTTGTGGCTCAGCGTCTCGACGTAGTTGTCGCCGCGGATCTCCTTGCCGCGCACGCGATAGACGTACTGCTCGTCGGTCGCCGACTTCGACTGCGCCGGCCACGCGCGCAGCAGCGCGAGCCCCTCGGCACCGATGGCGTCGAGTGCGTCGTTGTAAGCGCCGCGCAACCGGACCAGCGCAGCGTCGGCGGTGGGGTCGGTGACCGCCGCCGATGCGATCCGTTCGAGCGGTGCCGGCAAGTGTGCGTCACCGAGCGTGCGCAGCGCCTCGTGCAGGCTCTGGGCGTGGCTGGCCGCTTCCGCGACGTGGTCGACCGCGTCGCGCGCACGACGACCGTTGCCGGCGATTTCCGCCAGGTAACGCGAGCGCTGTGCCGGCACGAGCGCATGGCGTTCGACCAGGGCGGTGGGGCCGACGTCCGCCGGCTGCCAGCGCCCTTCGCCGCCCGACTTCTGCTCGAGTCGCGCGCAGAGCGCCGCGAACAGCCGGTTGACCCCTGGATCGTTGAAACGGCTCGCGATGGTCGGGAACACCGGCACCTGGTCGTCCGGCGCCTTGAAGTCGACCCGGTTACGCCGCCACTGCTTGCGCACGTCGCGCAACGCATCCTCGGCACCGCGCTTTTCGAACTTGTTCAGCGCGACGAGGTCGGCGAAGTCGAGCATGTCGATCTTCTCGAGCTGGCTCGCGGCGCCGTACTCGCTGGTCATCACGTACATCGGCACGTCGACGAGGTCGACGATCTCCGAATCGCTCTGGCCGATGCCCGCGGTCTCGACCACGACCAGGTCGAAGCCCGCGTACTTGAGCAGGTTCAGCACGTCGCCCAGCACGGCGCTGGTCGCGAGGTTCTGCCGACGCGTCGCGAGCGAACGCATGAACACCTGCTCGGCGGCGAGCGAATTCATGCGGATGCGGTCGCCGAGCAAGGCGCCGCCGCTGCGCCGACGCGTCGGGTCCATCGCGACGACCGCGACGTTGCGGTCCGGGAAGTGCCGCACGAAGCGCATCAGCAGTTCGTCGGTCAGGCTCGACTTGCCGGCACCGCCCGTGCCGGTGATGCCGACGACGACCGGCTTCCTGGCGCTGCGCGCCACGGCGCGACGCAGCGTCTCGCCGAGGCTCGAACCGGGCTCGGCATGCTCGAGCGCGGAAATCGCGCGTGCAATCTGCTGGTGGTCGCGCGGGCTCACCGGCCCGAACTCGAACGCGGCGCGACGCGCGCGCCGCACGCGCGTGAACACGTCGTCGATCATGCCGTCGAGGCCGAACTTGCGGCCGTCCTCGGGCGTGTAGATCCGCTCGACGCCGTACGCCTCGAGTTCCTCGACTTCCTGCGGCGCGATTGTGCCGCCGCCGCCGACGACGATGCGGATGTGCGCCGCGTCGAGCGACTTGAGCATGTCGACCATGTACTTGAAGTACTCGACGTGCCCGCCCTGGTAGGAACTGCAGGCGATGCCGTCGGCGTCTTCCTGGATCGCGGCGCGGACGATGTCGGCCACGCTGCGGTTGTGGCCGAGGTGGACGACCTCCGCGCCGTGCGACTGCAGGAGCCGGCGGATGATGTTGATCGCCGCATCGTGCCCGTCGAACAACGACGCCGCGCTGACGAAACGCAGCGGCGCCTGCTCGCCCGCGATGGCCGCATCCTGCGTGGACCGCTCGCCGCGCTGTGCCGTCGTACGTGCCGACATGTCCATCTCCTGCGGCCGGGCCCGGCGCCCGCACCGATGTTACTGTTGAGTAGAATTCTACCGGGCAGTATGATTACGCTCTCCACTGCCGTCAATTGGTCCACCCATGGCCGACGCCCCCCGCCCGCCGCAGCGCACTGCCGACGACCCGGCCGCCGCCTGGCGTGGTCGACGCCGGCGCCAGGACCACGGCAACAAGCGCGACGCGGTGATCCGCACGGCGGCCCGCGCCTTCGATGCGCAGGGGTACCACAACACTTCGCTCGACGACATCGCCGCGGCCCTCGGCGTCACCAAGCCGACGGTCTACTACTACGTGCCGAACAAGGAGCAACTGCTGTTTGAGTGCTTCCGTGCGGGGCTGGAACCCATCCGGGCCGCGCTGCACCGGGCCGAGCAGTCGGCTGGCAGCGGCCGCGACCGGCTGCGCGACGTCATCCGCGATTATGCGGTCGCCATCGCCTCCGAATACGGCTGGTGCATGGTCCGCGCCGAACACCAGGACCTCGGCGCCGCGCTGAGCGGACAGGTGAAGGCACTCAAGTCCGAGATCGATCGCGGCATCCGGCGCCTGCTGCAGGCCGGCCTCGCCGACGGTTCGATTGCCGTTCGCGATCCGAAGCTTGCCGCGTTTGCGATCGCCGGCGCGCTTAATTGGATCGCGCACTGGTACCGCGCCGGACGCACGTTGTCGCCCGAGCAGGTCGCCGACGCGTTCGTCGATTTCCTCGAACACGGCCTTGCGCCGCGACCGAGCGCGGCCGTCGACAGAATTGCCGCGAAACCGCGACGCAAGCGCGCCGCGGTCGACTGACGCGTCGGCGCGGTCATCTTGCGCCGCAAAAAGACCGCGACGTACACTCGGCCGCGCTTTTTCGATCGCATTGCAGACACACCGGGACGGACCTCATGACCACCGAATCGCTCGTGATCGCCTCCGCACGCCGCACGCCGATCGGCGCGTTCCAGGGAGCACTCTCCGCCGTCAGCGCCACGCAACTAGGCGCGATCGCTGCGAAAGCCGCGCTGGCCGATGCCGGCCTTTCCGCCGATGCGATCGATGAAGTGATTCTCGGCTGCGTGCTGCCCGCGGGCCTCGGTCAGGCCCCCGCACGGCAGGCCGCCGTCGGCGCCGGCATCGCCCTCGGCGTGCCATGCACGACCGTCAACAAGATGTGCGGCTCGGGCATGAAGGCCGTGATGATGGCCGGCGACCAGATCCGTGCGGGCTCCGCGCGCATCATGCTGGCGGGCGGCCTCGAGTCGATGAGCAACGCGCCGTACCTGCTGCTCAAGGCGCGCAGCGGTTTCCGCATGGGGCACGGCGAGATCTTCGACCACATGTTCTACGACGGCCTGCAGAGCCCGTGGGACGGCAAGGCGATGGGATGCTTTGCCGATGCGACCGCGGCGAAGTACGGCTTCACGCGCGGTGACCAGGACGCCTTCGCGGCCGAGTCCGTGCGTCGTTCGCAGCGTGCCGTGAAGGCCGGCGACTTCGCCACCGAGATCGCCCCGGTCACGGTCAAGACGCGCAAGGGCGAGCAGGTCGTGGAGCAGGACGAAACACCGTTCACGGTCGACGTCGAGAAGATCCCGAACCTGAAGCCAGCCTTCGGGAAGGACGGCACGGTGACGGCGGCTTCGTCGTCGTCGATTTCGGACGGCGCCGCTGCCGTCGTGCTCGCGAGCGAATCCGCCGCGCGCGCCGCGGGCCTCCAGCCGATCGCCCGCCTCGTCTCGTACGCGAGCCACGCGCACGCGCCCGAGTGGTTCACGACCGCGCCGGCGCCGTCGATCCAGAAAGCGCTCGACAAGGCCGGCTGGAAGACGACCGACGTCGATCTCTACGAGATCAACGAGGCGTTCGCCTGCGTGACCATGGCGACGATGAAGGACCTCGGACTCGCGCACGACAAGGTCAACGTCAACGGCGGCGCGTGTGCGCTCGGCCATCCGATCGGGGCCACGGGCGCGCGGCTGATCACGACGCTCGTGCACGCGCTGCGTCAGCGCGGCCTGCGTCGCGGCGTCGCCTCGCAGTGCATCGGCGGCGGCGAGGCCTGCGCGGTCGCGATCGAGCTCGTCTGAGGCAACCGAACGCACAAGGTCGCGCCCTGTCAGGCGAGCGAACGAAAGAACAGCGAACGAACCGGAGAACGGGGAGCACCATGGACCTCAACGGCAAGGTCGTCGTCGTCACGGGCGGCGCGCGCGGCATCGTCAAGGCGATCGCTGCGGCATTCGCCGCGCGCGGCGCGCGGCTCGAACTGCTCGACCTCGACCCCGCGGTGCTCGAATCGACGTGCGCCGAGTTTGCGGC
>DATMIB010000176.1:0-4877 GCA_035554635.1 Steroidobacteraceae bacterium
AGGCTGGGGACCAGGAACGACACGTTCAACATGTGGATCCGGTCCGCGAGGATCTGCTCGCGGAACCGGCCGTTGAAGACCATGACCGTGTCGAAGGCGATCGAGCCGCAGATGAGAGCTGTCATGGGGGAAGAGTCTAGAGTTCAGGGTTTAGAGTCTAGTCGGAGGCGGCCGCCGGCCGCCGGAAGACGCTTGAAGTCAGGTCTGGAGTTCAGCCGGAAGCGGCGGTGCGGGCGCAACGCGCCTCCGACTGAACTCTGGACTCTAGACTCTGGACTCTTCCTTCCAGGCCAGGTCGAGCTGCTTGGCCGCGCGCACGTCGTCGAGACGACGCACCGGCAGCGTCCACGGCGCACCCTTGAGCTTGGCGGGCTCGGTCTCCGCCTCCTTGCGGATCGCGATCATCGCGTCGACGAATGCGTCGAGCTCTTCCTTCGATTCGGTCTCGGTGGGCTCGATCAGCAGGCACTCCGGCACGAGCAACGGGAAGTAGGTCGTCGGCGCGTGGAAGCCGAAATCGAGCAGCCGCTTGGCGAAGTCCATCGCATTGGTTTCCCACTCGCGTGCTTCCTTGCGCAGCGTCACGATGAACTCGTGGCTCGCACGACGCTCGGGATAGGCCAGCTCGAAGCCCGCCTCGCGCAGACGCGCCATCAGGTAGTTCGCGTTGAGCGTGGCGAACTCCGATACGCGCTGCATGCCCTCGCGACCCAGCATGCGCATGTAGATATACGCGCGCAGCAGCACGCCCGTGTTGCCCATGAAGTTCGACAACCGGCCGATCGTCTGCGGCAGGTCCTTTTCGTCGAGCCAGCGGTAACGGTCGCCCTGCTTGCCGACGAGCGGCACCGGCATGAACGGCAGCAGCCGCTCGCTGACGCCGACCGCGCCCGACCCCGGCCCGCCACCGCCGTGCGGCGTCGAGAAGGTCTTGTGCAGGTTCATGTGGATGACGTCGAAGCCCATGTCGCCCGGGCGCACCTTGCCGAGGATCGCGTTGAGGTTGGCGCCGTCGTAATAGAGCAGCCCGCCCGCCTCGTGCACGATCCGCGCGACCTCGAGGATGTTGCGTTCGAACACGCCGATCGTCGACGGGTTGGTCAGCATGATGCCGGCCGTCTTCGGCCCGACCACGCCCTTGAGCGCCTCGATGTCGATGTCGCCGTTCGCGAGCGTCGGGATCTCGCGCACCGTGCAGCCGCACATGGTCGCGGTCGCGGGGTTGGTGCCGTGCGCGGCGTCCGGGCAGATGATCTCGGTGCGCGCGAGGTCGTTGCGCGCACGGTGGTAGGCCCGGATCATCGCGACGCCGGCGAATTCACCCTGCGCGCCGGCCATCGGCGTCAGCGAGACGCCGCGCATGCCGGTCACTTCCTTGAGCATCTCCTGCAGCTCGAACAGGATCTGCAACAGGCCCTGTCCGGTCGATTCCGGCGCCAGCGGGTGACGCCCGAGCAGCTCGGGCAGCATCGCGTACTGGTTACACGCCTTGGGGTTGTACTTCATCGTGCACGACCCGAGCGGGTAGAAGTGCGTGTCGATGGAGAAGTTGAGCTGCGACAGGCGCGTGAAGTGGCGCACCGCCTGCAGCTCGGACACCTCCGGCAGCAGCGGCGGCCTGCCCCGCTGCAGTGCTGCGGGGATCGGTGCCTCGACCGGCACCTGCGGGTACTGCGCGTCGGCGCTGCGGCCGGGGGCGGAGTGTTCGAAGATCAGCTTTTCGTGCATGGCCGTCATGGTCTGCGTTCCTGCCTCAGGCTGCCGCCGCCGGGTTGCGCATCGTCTCGGCGAGCGCTTGGGCGTAAATGTCGATGTCGCCGACGGTCCGCGTCTCGGTCGCGCAGACCAGCAGCGCGTGGCCGAGCGACGGGTAGCGCGCGGAGATGTCGTAGCCACCGACGATGCCGCGACGCGCGAGCGCCTCGAGCACACCGGCGACCGGACGGTCGAGCAGCAACACCGCTTCGTGGAAGCGCGGGTGGTCGAACGCGAGCCGCACGCCCGGGATGCGCGTGAGCGCATCGACGAGCTGCTGCGTGCGCTGCATCGAAGTCGCGGCCACCTGCGCGAGACCCTGTGGCCCGAGCAACGACAGGTAGATCGTCGCCGCGGTCACGAGCAGGCCCTGGTTGGTGCAGATGTTCGAGGTCGCCTTGCTGCGACGGATGTGCTGTTCGCGCGCCTGCAGCGTCAGCGTGAAGCCCGGCTTGCCGTCGAGGTCGACGGTGCGACCGATGATGCGACCGGGCATCTGGCGCACGTGCTCCGACTTGGCCGCCATGAAGCCGAAGTACGGGCCGCCCGAGGACAGCGGCACGCCGAGCGGCTGGCCGTCGCCACAGGCGATGTCGGCGCCCTTCGTGCCCCACTCGCCCGGCGGCTTCAGCACCGCGAGCGAGGTCGGGTTGACGACCGCGATCACGAGCGCGCCGTTGGCGTGCGCCCAGTCGGTCACCGCGTCGACGTCCTCGAGCGTGCCGAAGAAGTTCGGGTGCTGCAGCGCGACCGCCGTGATGTCCTGGCCCTTGTACGCGTCGAGCGCGGCGACCACGGTCTGTCCGCTCTTCGCGTCGTACGGCACCGTCTCGAACGCGAGGTTCTGGTTGCCGCAGATCGCCTGCGTGACGTCGCGATAGGTCGGGTTGAGCGCCGCCGGCAGCAGGATCCGCTGCGACTTCGACTTGCGGTTCGCCCGCACCGCCATGAGGCTGGCCTCGGCCAGCGCCGAGGCACCGTCGTAGAGCGAGGCGTTCGAGACGTCCATGCCGGTCAGGCTGGCCATCATCGACTGGTACTCGTACAGCAGCTGCAGCGTGCCCTGGCTCGCCTCTGCCTGGTATGGCGTGTATGCGCTGTAAAACTCGCCGCGCGTGACGATCGCCCACACCGCCGACGGGATGTGATGCTCGTAGGCACCGGCGCCGATGAAGTTGAGCGGACGGCCGTCGCGGGCCGCGAACTCGGTCATCAGGCGACCGACTTCCATTTCGGTCAGCGCGGGCGGGATGCCCGGCAGGCCGGGGGCGCGCAGCGCATCGGGGATTTCCTCGAACAGCGCGTCCAGGTCGGCCGCGCCGATCGCACCGAGCATCGTGCGGATGTCGGCGTCGGTGTGGGGAATGAAGGGCATGCAGCGGTGTCCAGCGAGAGGTGGAGTAGCGAAAGAGTGGTCAGTGGCTGGTGGCTAGTGGCTAGTCAGAAACACGAGCGCGCGGCGCGCGCTTCCCTTCCTGCTAGCCACTAACCACTAACCACTCGCCACTTCCTCAATGCGTTTCGGCAGCGAGCGCGGCCTCGTAGGCCTTCGCGTCGAGCATGGCCGCGAACTGCGCCTTGTCGTCCGGGCGCACGCGCATGATCCAGCCGGCGCCGTACGGATCGGAGTTGATCAGTTCGGGCTGGCCACCTAGGTCGGCATTGCCCGCGACGACTTCACCCGTGACCGGGCTGTAGACGTCGGAGGCGGCCTTGACCGATTCGACCACGGCGCACGCTTCGCCCGCGCTGACGCGACGGCCCGCTTCCGGTGCCTCGACGAACACGAGGTCGCCGAGCGCCTGCTGCGCGTGGTCGGAAATGCCGATCGTGATCGTGCCGTCGGCCTCGAGACGCGCCCACTCGTGGGACTTCATGTAGCGGAGGTCGGCAGGAACGTTGCTCATGGGAAAGTTCTCTGGTTGGGGATTCAAAGCGCGATGGCGACCTGGCCGTGGCGCACGAACGGCGGACGCACGACGCGCGCCGGCACGAGCTTGCCGCGGATTTCGACCTCGCAGCGGTCGCCGGTCTGCGCCGGCACGCGCGCCAGGCCGATCGAACGCTGCAGGGTCGGGGAAAACGTGCCGCTGGTGACCTCGCCCTCGCCGACGTTCGCCACGATCACCTTCTGGTGCGAACGCAGCACGGCGCGATCCTCGAGCAGCAGGCCGACGAACTTGCGCGTGGCGCCGCTCGCCTTCTGCGCGGCGAGCGCGGCACGACCGATGAAGTCGCGCTCCTGCGGCTCCCAGGCGAGCGTCCAGCCGAGGCCGGATTCGAGCGGCGAGGTCGTCTCGTCCATGTCGTTGCCGTAGAGGTTCATGCCGGCCTCGAGACGCAGCGTGTCACGCGCGCCGAGCCCGCAGGGACGCACGCCGGCCGCGAGCAGCTTCTGCCAGGTCGGCACGGCCTCGGCCTGCGGCATCATGATCTCGAAGCCGTCCTCGCCCGTGTAGCCGGTGCGTGCCACGAACAGGCTGCCGGCGTCGAGGCCGAAGAACGTACCCAGCTGCAGTGCACGCTCGGCCACGGCCGGATCGATCACCTGTGCGGCCTTCTGGCGCGCGTTCGGCCCCTGCACCGCGATCATCGCCAGGTCGAAGCGCGGTTCGACGGCGACACCGAAGGCGCCCGCCTGCTCGCGCAGCCACTCGATGTCCTTGTCGCGCGTGCCGGCGTTGACGACCATGCGGTACCAGCGGTCGTCCATGTAATAGACGATCAGGTCGTCGATGACGCCGCCGTGCTCGCGCAGCATGCAGGAGTAGAGCGCCTTGCCACTCTGCGTGAGCTTCGCCACGTCGTTGGCGAGCAGGCGACGCAGGTAGTCGCGGACGCGCTCGCCGCGCAGGTCGACGACGCACATGTGCGAGACGTCGAACATGCCCGCGTCGCGACGCACGGCGTGATGTTCCTCGATCTGCGAGCCGTAATTGATCGGCATGTCCCAGCCGCCGAAGTCCACCATGCGGGCGCCGAGCGCGCGATGGGTGGCGTTGAGTACGGTCTTCTGGGTCATCGCACGGCACCTTGGGGAAAACGCGATTATCGCCGTCGCTCCCGCGCAAGCCAAGCCACGCCGCGGACGGCTAAACGATGTGGCGAAAGGTGAGGTTGAT
>DATMIB010000177.1:0-9935 GCA_035554635.1 Steroidobacteraceae bacterium
GGAGCGAGAGTAAACGGATCCTTCGGTGCCGCGGCAAGCTGGCGCACGTACAGATCGGAACCACCGCCCACCGTGTCCATGACGTCGAGCGGCGCCGTGGTTGCAAGGACGACCACGTGCCCATTGCGACTGAGCGAGGCATACGTGGCGTTCCCTCGGCCCTGCACCCCGTCAGTGCTCACCGTGGCGAGCTCGAACTTGCCGCTGTCGCGGTCGAGCACGAACACGTCCGCACCCGGGTTGGCATCGCGGCTGATCAGGTTCGTGGCCGCCGAGACCAGCGCGACGTAGCGGCCGTCCGCACTGAGCCCTGACGCTTCCGACGCGCGATTTCCCTGCACGTCGCTTGCGTTCACGCTGAGGCGCTCTGTCGTGCGGCCGACGCGGTCGCGGATGAACACGTCCGCCACGCCATTGGTGTCACCGGCGACGACGTTGGTGGCCTCCGACGTGAAGGCCACGTAGCGACCGTCGCCACTCACGAAGCCGCGCCGGCTCGCGCCGTTGGTCTGGCCACCGATGTTGCGCAGGCTGACACGCTCGGTGACGCCGGTGCGTCGGTCACGCAGGAACACGTCCGCGACGCCATTGGTGTCGCCGGCCACCAGGTTCGACGCCGTCGAGGTGAAGACGACGTAGCGAGCATCCGGGCTGATGGAGTTGAGGAAGCTCGTGGCGTTTGCCTGTGCCCCGCCCGGCCCCAGGTTGACGCGCTGGGTCGTCGCCGCCTGGCGGTCGCGCACGAAGATGTCCGCCACGCCGTTGGTGTCGCCGCGGACGAGATTGGTGGCGCTGCATGCGAAGGCGACAAAGCGCGCATTCCCGCTCACCTGTGGCCCCTCTCCGCACACGCCGTTGGCCGCGGCGCCGCCGAGGCCAACGCTCACGAGCGTTGCCCCGGCATAGATCCCGGCGCCCGCGCTCCACTCGCCGTCGTCGCGATAGGCAACGGTCTGCCCGTTGTCGCTCACGCTCGGCGTGCCGGTGCCGCCGGTGATCCACTCCATGTACAAGGTGCGGCTGTCCCAGACGAAAAAGCCGGGCGGGCTCTGGCCTGGAACGAGGATGTCCACGTATGAATGGAACACCGCGTAGCGTCCATCCGCGTTCAGGTTTGCCGTTGTCCCGGCCGTCGTCGCCAGGTAACCGTTGTAACTGCCCCAGATGATCTGGGTGTCACCTGGATTGGCGTGCGCAGGCAGCGCCGCCGTGGCGACGCTCAGTGACACGAGCACGATCGAGCACAATGCGCGCATGGCTGGTCCTCCCTGTTCGATGAGCGACGTGAGCTTGCTCACGTACATCATCGCGAGATGATCTTTCGCATTTGCGCGACGAACGACAATCGGCCGGACACGCGACTTCGTTGCGTGGACGTAGGAGCCGTTCGCCTTCGTGCGGTTCGTCTCGCCACCAATCCAAGCGGCACGATTTCCGCGCCTGACCGACTGGCGCATCTACGATTCCACGCAGTCGCGCATTGCCGCGATTCCTGGTTTCGCCTCGCGGCATCAGCCGGATCGATCATGGCCCGCGGGTCTCGATGCACGGTTGCGCCAGCGAGCGTGATCGCCACGGCGCGCTGCGCGTGGGCCCCGTCCGGCGACATTCCCCGGCGCCTCCGACACGGAGGATCGTCCCGGCGGCGCAGCGGCGGCGCCGAGGCCACCGGTACGATCGGGTCTTGCGACCGCGACTGACGCACGGGCAAGGAGACGAGATGCACACGATGGAAATGATCAGCACGCATCCGGACGTGCAAGGCGGCACCAACGACGTGCTCATTCACTGCATCGAGGCGTGCTACGACTGCGCACAGGCCTGCGTGGCCTGTGCCGATGCCTGTCTCGCCGAGGACCAGGTGATGCAGCTGCGCCAGTGCATCCGCGTCGACCTGGATTGCGCCGACGTCTGCGCCAGCACCGGCCGGCTCGCCTCCCGCCGCACCGGCAGCAACGAGCAACTGCTGAAGCTCATGCTGGAAACGTGTGGCGAAGCGTGCCGACTGTGCGCCGTCGAATGCGAACGTCACGGCGACATGCACGAACACTGCCGCGTCTGCGCGGAGGCCTGCCGCCGCTGCGAGCAGGCGTGCGTCGAGGCCGCGGACACGATCACGCCGACGCGCCAGTGACTACGCCATCTGCGAAGGGGTCCGCGTGTCGCGTCGTCAGCCACCCGTTCCTGTCAGCTGCACGCGCTGCGGTCCCGCATAGCCGCCACCCCAGACGGTGAGGCGTGCGGGCGCTGCGCCCGCCTGCGTGGGTCGGAACGTCACCTGCACGCGGCAGGTGGCATCGTGAGCCACGATCGCGGCGCAGTCGAACCGGAGCGTGTACTGGCTCGCCGCCCCACCATCGAGATAGATCGACTTGATCGGCAGCACGTCCAGGCCGGTGTTGCGCACCGTCACCGTGCGCGTCCTACCCGCCGCGCCGACCGCGACCGTGCCAAAGTCGATCGACGTCGGCGCGAGTTCGAACGACGCGATCACACCGCGTCCGCTGAGCGCACGCCGACGAATCGGCGTCGTGCCCGCGGCGACCACGAGCTCTGCATCGGCTGAAAGCGTGCGCGTCGGCCTCGACACCACGTCGATCCGGCACCTCACGCCGACGGCGACGGACGCACCGCAACGCGACTTCGCGACGAAGAACGAGGCCCAGTTGCCGCGCACGGTCACCGCGTCGATCTGCAGCGGCTGCGCACTCGTGTTGGTCAGCCAGAACGTCCGCGTGCGGTTCGTGAAGACCGTCTGCACGCCGAAGTCCTGCGCCTCGGGCGCCAGCGAATAGGACTGTGGCGGCGGTGTCACGACACCGAGTTCGTGCACGAAGACGTAGACGTTGCTCAGCCCGTGCAGCGTCGTGTCCGCATACGAGTCGAAGGCCACGAACTGCCCGTCGCCGGCGATGCTCGAGCGCGCCGGGTATTCGTCGCCGCCGAAACGATGGCCATCGGGCGCGAGGTTCACGCGCTCGACATGGCCCGTGGAGCGGTCCTTCACGAACACGTCGTAGAAATAGTTGAGATCGGCCGGATCGAGGTTGAACGCATTGGAGGTGAATGCGACGTACCGACCGTCGTCGCTGATCGATGGGTACCAGCTGTCGCCGTTTGCCTCGACATCCAGCACATTGACGCTGACCCGCTCGAGCTGCCCCGTCTCCCGATCGCGAACGAAGATGTCGCTGGCGAAGTTGCGGTCGTCCGCAACGAGATTCCCGGCGAGTGACGCGAACACGACGTAGCGGCCATTCGGCGTGATCTGCGGGTACCACGAATCCCCTTGCGCCTGGTAGCCGGCGGCGCTGCGGCTCATGCGTGTGGTCTTGCCGGTCGTGCGGTCGCGCAGGAACACGTCGTCCCTGCCGTTCGTGTCGCCGGCGACGAGGTCGGTTGCGGCGGAAGTGAAAACCACCCAGCGACCGTCGGCACTGACCTGTGGCGACTCGCTCCGCCCGTTGCCCGCACCGGCGCTCGCCGCGGCGCTGACCAGTTCGGTCGCACCGGTCGTCCGGTCGTGCAGGTACACCTGCGGTGGCGGGTACAAGCCATTGGCATCGGGCCGGCCATAGCCCGCGAAGACGACGTAACGGCCGTCGGCACTGACGCCGGGCTGGGCCACACCGCCCTCGAATGCATTGCCAGCAGGGTCGACACCGATGCCCGTGTTCGTGTGAGTGCTGCGATCGTGGACGATGATGTCCGCCACTCGCGAACCGTCGCCGGGCGACAGGTTCGTGGCACGGGTCTGGTAGACGACGTAACGGCCATCGGCGCTGATCGTTTCGTCGTAGCTGCTGTCGTTGCCCTCCTGCCCGTTCGCGTCGACGCTGATCCTCTCGGTCGTTTCGAGCACACGATCGCGGAGATAAACGTCGCTGGCGCCGTTCCCGCCGCCCGCGGCGAGCTCGTCCCGGCCGGACGAAAAGACCACGTAGCGACCGTCCGCGCTGATCGCGCGACTGTAGTGCAGCGCCGATGAGCTGACCCAGGCGTCGGAGCCGGTGCGTACGCTGACCGGCTCGGTGTCACCCGGTGCCGCGATGGCGAGGATCGGGGCGAGCGCTGCGGCGGCCAACACGCGGGACAGCGATGCAGGACACAGCGGGCGACCGGCCATGGCAACACTCCCTTGTTGCGGTGGCCAATTCTTCGACGCAATTACGACGCGGCGGCATCCGTACCGCACACGATGCGGCACCTGTCGCGCACCGTTCCCGCAGGCCGTCTATAGCGCCGATCGCGGCGACCCTGCGCGCAAGCGATGCGCTGCGGGCTCGCGCCGGACCGCTTCGGCTCAGTTCCTGCCCTCGTTGCCCTTGATCTGGCCGCGGATCTCGCCGCCCGGACGCGCCGTCGTGTGCACGTTCGCATAGACGACGCCGCTGCGGAGGGCCTCGACCAGCTCGGCGAATTCACCGGGGCTCAGGCCTTGTGCCGTGGCGCCCGCGACCATGTCGCCGGCCATGATCACTCCGCTGAGTTCGCCGGCCCGGGCCGGGCATGCCTGGGTCCCGGCCGGCCCGTTGCCGAGATTGCTGCACAGGAACACGAAGACGCCGCCGTTGACGCTGGCCTGTCCCAGATGCAGGTGCGACTGCGTGACGTCGGCTTCCATGGCCTCGTAGCTGAGGGTCCAGTGAAGCGCACCCGCCGTTTCGTCGATGCTGGCGCGGAAGTTGCCCGAACCGACGCTCGACACCGCCGGCACCTCCTCATAGGAAATGAGCCTCGCGTGTACGGTTTCCGCGTGCGCGATCGCTGCCCCCATCAACGCCGCCAATCCCCCGCAGAACGACGTGATCCTGAGACGTACGTTCATGTGCCCTCCTGGCCGTGCCGTTCGATTGGCGATTCGTGTTCCCGCCACGGGAGCCGCGCGTCGACGCTACGCCTGTCGCGTCGCACCAATCAATATCCGGGGAATTGTCTGCCAACAAGAACCCCGGCGCGTGGCCGGGGTTCGTGCGGATGCTTCATTCGTCAGAGCACCGAGACTACTGGCGGAACATGACCTCCTGCAGCATCGAGCCCGCGAGGATTTCGCGAAACTCCACGCGGTTACCCGACTCCTTCTGCATCTGCTCGTTCGACTTCTGTTTCCAGGCCATGTACTCGGCGTCGCGCTTCTCGTACTCGGCCCCCGACGGCAGCCTTTCCGAAATTGCGACCAGGTACAGGTCGGGCTCACCCTGTCTCGCGTACGGATTGATGAAGATCTTGTAGCCCTTGATCCAGCCCTTGGACTTCGCGAAGTCCTGGTCCTTGCGCCATTCATCGGCGAGGAACTTGGCGTACGCGAAGGCGCCCCCGTCCTTGAGCTTGATTCCCGTCACTTCCCAGTAGTCCCCGTAGACGACTGGCCATTCGTCGGCGATGGCGCCCGGCGCCACCGCGAATGACGACAGGAGCAAGGCCAGGGCCAGAACGAGCCGTCCCTTCAGATGGCACATGTGCGTGACCTCCTTGAGTTGTCGTTCTTTCGGCCGGAAGCCGGTCGTGGCGTCCGGTGCCACGACGCGCCAGTGTGGTCCCGCGCGGCAGGCCGTCGCAACAGCAGTGCGTCGCGGCGGCGTGCACGCCACTAACCAACTCTGCACTGGCTTTCTGGCGCGCCTGAACCATTTCTGACGGCCAAACTCAGTTCCGCAGATCGCCGATTCCGGGAATGCTTGCACTACCTGCCATGCAGTTCGGTTCCGACCTCCGCCGCGTGTTGCCGCATGCGTGCGTGACGTTCATCGAAGCGGCCGCACGGCGCGTCAGGCTTCGACGCTTGATTGACATGCCTGATCGCGCGGAACATGATTCCCGGCTCTGGCGCTCAGTCTCGGGCGCTCACCCATCGCTGCCGGCAAATCCTTCTGTCCGGGGCGCCGTCGCAAGGAATGCGACAGACACGGCTCGGAGCCGTGCCGACGACAAGGATTTCCCCAGCCGACCTTATCCCTCCGAACCTTTGCGATCGCGCCAGGCGTGACGCTGTTTCCCCGAACGCGGCCGTGCGCTGGCGACATAGGGGGTTGTCATGGCGACATCGAAGGTGGATGTGAAGAGCCTTGCGAAGGCGATTGCCGCGCAAGGCGCGAACTGGCAGGCGGGCGAGACCAGCATGACCTCGCTCAGCGCTGCCGAACGCAAGGCCCGGCTCGGCTTCGAGCCACCGCCGGGCACACCGACACTGGAGGAAGTCGACTTGCGGTTGCAGTCGGGCGAACGACCGCGGGAGGCCTATCTAGCGGCCGCCGCAGTCGGGGCACCGCCCTCTTACGACCTGCGCGACGTGAACGGGCGCGATTTCGTGACGCCGATACACGACCAGGGCAACTGCGGATCCTGCGTCTCGTTCGGGACGTGCGCGGTGCTCGAAACGACCCTGCGCGTCGCCGCCGACGATCCGGTGCTCGACGTGGACTTGTCCGAAGCCCATCTCTTCTACTGCTACGGTCGGTCCCAGGGCCGCAACTGCGGCAACGGCTGGTTTCCCGAGGCAGCGCTCGACTGCTGCAAGTCCGGACTCGCGTTCGAGCAGAGCTATCCGTACACGGCGGGCGACCAGAACTGCACCGGGCTCGATGCCAACTGGGGAGCGCGACACGTCAAACTGACGGGCCGGCAGTTGCTGTCCGGCGCGGCCATCAAGGAATGGATCTCGACGCGCGGCGCGGTCACCGGCTGCTTCCTCGTCTACGACGACTTCTTCGCGTACAAGACCGGTGTGTATCGGCACGTCTCGGGTGCGCTTGCGGGCGGGCACTGCGTGGCGATCATTGGCTACGACGACGCGCAGAGCTGCTGGATCTGCAAGAACAGTTGGGGCCCTGCCTGGGGCGACGCCGGCTTTTTCCGCATTGCGTACGGCGAGTGCGGCATCGATTCCTACTACGGGCCGCACGGTGCAGTGGGCGTGTCGATCGTCCAGCAAGGCGCCTGGTCGGGGTGGGCATCGCAAGGCGGCGTGCTCACTTCGGACATCGCCGTGAGTCGCAATGCCGACGGCCGCATGGAGATCTTCGTGCGCGGCACGGACAACGCCGTCTGGCACAAGTGGCAGGTGGCACCGAACAGCAGCTGGTCGGGCTGGGCCTCGCAAGGCGGCGTCATCACCTCCGAAATCGCGGTCGGACGCAACCTGGACGGCAGGCTGGAACTGTTCGTGCGCGGCACGGACAACGCGCTGTGGCACAAGTGGCAAGTCGCGCCGAGCAGTGGATGGTCTGGCTGGGCGACGCAGGGCGGCATCCTCACCAGCAACATTGCGGTCGCCGCGAATGCCGACGGCCGCATGGAGGTCTTCGTGCGAGGCACGGACAACGCCCTGTGGCACAAGTGGCAGGTCGCGCCGAATTCCGGCTGGTCCGGCTGGACGTCCCTTGGCGGCGTGCTCACGTCGGACATTGCGGTGGAGCGCAATGCAGACGGCCGGCTCGAAGTCTTCGTGCGTGGCACCGACAACGCCTTGTGGCACAAGTGGCAGGTGGCGCCGAATTCCGGCTGGTCCGGATGGACGTCCCTCGGCGGCGTGCTTACCTCCAACATCGCAGTCGGGCGCAATGCCGATGGACGACTCGAAGCGTTCGTGCGCGGCACCGACCAGGCGCTGTGGCATAACTGGCAGGTTGCGCCGAACGGCGCCTGGTCGGGTTGGGCATCCGAAGGCGGCGTGCTCACGAGCCAGATCGCGCTCGGCCGCAGTCCGCAAGGCCGGCTCGAAGCGTTCGTACGGGGCACCGACAACGCGCTCTGGCACAAGTGGCAGGTCGCGCCGAACGGCGGCTGGTCCGGGTGGGCTTCGGAGGGCGGCGTGCTGACGAGCAACATTGCGATCGGCACCAACGCCGACGGGCGACTCGAGGCGTTCGTGCGTGGCACCGACAATGCGCTCTGGCACAAGTGGCAGGTCCAGGTGTTCGCTGCTCCGCCGGCGGCGGAAGCGGACACAGCCGTCGCGAAGCCGGTGCACGCCGTGAAGGCGGCCGCGGCCGAGCCCGAGCGCGAACTCGTCGAATAGGGGCACTGCCATGAGCGCATCGACATATGTGTACGTCACCGAGATGCAGGCGCTTGCGTCGGGCGGCACGATGCCGGGCGGCGGCATGCTTGCGCAGAAGGACGGCGACATGCCGCCCATCGACATGAACGCTGCCGTTGCCACGGCCGGGCCCACGGCGACGGGCATGCCCGCTGGGGCGATGTACGAGGTCGCGACCGACGACATGCCCGCCGGTGACATGCGATCGGCCATCTCCTCCTCCACCGTCCGGGACATGCCGGAGGGGGCGATGGTGGCAAACGCGGACGACGACGGCATGCCGAGTGGCAGCATGCTTGCCACCGAAGGCGACATGCGAGCCTGACAGGCAAGTTCAGTCACGCAACTGTCCGCGGAAGCTAAAGGAGGCGAGACTCAGGCATGCCGGTCGAACTGTCCGAATCGAGTTCCGCCGCTCCGCAGGCCGTGGCACGCAACGACGAAGTCGTGCTGCGGCTGGCGGAGAACCCGACGACCGGCTATCGCTGGGAGGTGTCGTCGTCGGGGACCGGAGAACTCGCGTTGATCGCGGACACATTCGTTGCCGGCGCCGGCATCCCCGGCGCCGGGGGGCAACGTGTCTTTCGCTACGTCTGTCGAAGCCCCGGCAACGTCCAATTGGAGGCGATCAAGCGCCGGCCGTGGGAGGCCGGCGTCGTGCTCGAGACGAAAGTGTTCTCGATCGTCGTCGGCTGACTGTCGCGTCCTGTCTCGCCATCGACGCGCTGACCCCCTCACCGCTCGGCGCAGTCGCCCTCCACGCCCGGCAGTTCGCCTTGCCGCAGCAGTGCGAGATTGATCTCTGCCCGAAAATCATCGGGTGCAACGCGCATGGCCTCCTCGAACGCGCTGGCGGCCTCGGCGGGCCTGCACCTCAGTGCCTCGGCCATCCCCAGGTTGTTCCAGGCTCGCCCGTTGTGCGGGGACTTGGTGACCACGTCGTGCCAGAACGTGACTTCGGT
Organism: Steroidobacteraceae bacterium; assembly: GCA_035554635.1. GTDB lineage: Bacteria > Pseudomonadota > Gammaproteobacteria > Steroidobacterales > Steroidobacteraceae > RPQJ01. The sequence continues at coordinate 9,001 of DATMIB010000177.1, forward strand.
GGCATACACGCGGTTGCGCTGAAACGTGGCTGTCGCCAGCAGAACCCCAAGCAGGAGCCCCAAGGGCAGCACGGCACGTGGCCATCGTGAAACGGCCTGTGCCAACAGCCAGGCCGGCCCCAGCAGCGCCAGGTACAACTGCCGGTCGTTGGCCAGGTCCAGTCGTGCGAGAAGTGAATTCGTGGGGGCCAGCCACAGGAAGAACCAGAGGATGCCGAACGCAACTGCCGGGCGGCGACGCAGCGCCATCAGGCCACCGACAAATGCCAACATGAGCAGCGCACCCTGTAACACCGTCGTCGTTGCCCCCGACACCTGCAGCATCGGATCGGCGTTGAGCCGGTCCCAGCGCACCAGCTGCCCGACGAGCCAGGACAGGCCCGTGGCCTGGGCGAGCAGGTTCTCGAGTGGACCTCGCGTCGCCAGGCTGGTGCGCACCAGGTAGTCGTAAGGAAAGTGTGCCCACACCGCGACCAGGAGCACGCCGGCGAAGCCGCACAGCCCGAGCGGGAACGCCGCCTCGCGCACGCCCAGGCGATGCTCCGCCGCCAGACACAGCAGCATGGCCAAAGGCAGGACCGCGGCCGTCTCCTTGCCGGCGAGCGCGGCGATGAAACAGAGCGTCGCCAGACTCCACCACGCGGTCGTGTGCCGCTCCCGGCCTCGCAGCCATGCCAGCAGGGCCGCCAGCGAAAACAGTGTGGCGATGAGGTTCGGACGCGCGGCGATATAGGTGACGGACTCCGTCTGCACGGGGTGGAGCGCAAACACCAGCGCCGTCAGCACGGCCACTGCGGTCGCCCGGTCGTCGGGCGGGTTCCCCAGCCGCTGCGCCATGGTGCGGGCGAACACGAACACCAGGGTCGTGTTCAGCGCATGCAAGGCCACGTTGACTGCGCGGAATGCCTCGGCGCGCGCACTCCATTCGTGATTGA
>DATMIB010000178.1:0-1633 GCA_035554635.1 Steroidobacteraceae bacterium
ACGATGGCCCGGCGCCGCCTGCACGAGGCCCTGGGCGGTCAGCGACTGACCAGGGCCGAGCACGAGCAGGCGCTGCCACCGTTGCGCGACGCCATGCTCGAAGCGCAGTACGAACTGCGCCAGCGACGTGACCGTTCGGTCGTGCTGGTCGTCACCGGCATTCCGGCGGCGGGTCGCAGTGAAGTCGTCAACGACTTGCTCGGCTGGCTCGACCCGAAGCACGTGACTACGCACGGATTTCGCGAGCGCAACGACACGGAACGCGCGCGCCCGCCGCTGTGGCGCTACTGGCGTTTATTGCCGCCGAAAGGGTCGATCGCGGTCCTTTACGGCGGCTGGTACCGCGAACTGCTGCTCGAGGCACTCGAGCTCGACGGCGCCGCGCGCCGGCTGCCGGCCGTGTTGCGACGCGACGTGGAGCGCATCGTCCAGCTCGAACGCATGCTCGTCGCCGACGGTGTCACGATCGCGAAACTGCACCTGCACGTCTCGCCGGAGACGCAGTCGAAGCGGCTCGACAAGCTCGCCGGCGACAAGCTCACGCGCTGGCGCGTGACACGCGAGGACCGCTGGATGGCGCGGCATTACCGCGAAGTCGAGCGATCGTTCGAGCGCTGTGTCGAGGCGACAGATCACGCGGCGGCCCCGTGGCAGGTCATCGACGGCACGGATGCGCAGCATCGGGCGTTCGAAGTCGGTCGGCGACTGCTCGCGGCCCTGACGAACGAGCCGGCACCGGCGGCCACGGGAGGGACGCGAGTGCCACGAGCGCGCTTGCCGCGCAGTGCGAAGAGGCTCGACGTGACAGGCGGCGCCGCAAGCCCGCCCGGCGACGCGGAATATGAGTCGGAACTCGAGCGCCTGCAGGGGCGGCTCGCGCTGCTGTCGCGGCGCAAGCGTTTCGCACGACGTGCCGTCGTGGCCGCCTTCGAAGGCATGGATGCGTCGGGCAAGGGCGGGGCGATCCGCCGGGTCACGGCCGCGCTCGACGCACGCCAGTATCGCGTCGTGCCGATCTCGGCGCCGACGCCGGACGAACTCGCCCGGCCGTATCTCTGGCGGTTCTGGTGCCAGCTGCCACCGCGCGGCAACTTCACGATCTTCGATCGCAGCTGGTACGGCCGCGTGCTGGTCGAGCGCGTGCGCGGGTTCGCGGCGCCGCGCGACTGGCAGCGCGCCTACGACGAAATCGTCGAGTTCGAGCGCCAGCTTGTCGAGCACGGCGTCGTGGTGGCCAAGTTCTGGCTCGCCGTGAGTCCGCAGGTGCAGCTCGAGCGCTTCACCGAACGGGACCGGAATCCACTCAAGCGATTCAAGGTCGACCCTGAAGACTGGACCAATCGCAAGCACTGGGCCCAGTACCAGCGCGCCGCGCAGGAGATGGTGGCACGGACCGACTCTGCCCACGCGTCGTGGACCGTCGTCGCGGCCGACGACAAACGCTACGCCCGGCTGCAGGTGCTGCGCACGCTCGGCGACCTGGTCGAAACCGCGCTGGACTGATTGCTCCAACCCTATATAAGGACGCCGCGTTGCCCCGTATCGCCCTCGTCAGCGCCGCTGCCGCGCTGCCCCTCGACGAAGACATGCCGCCGCTCGTGGCCGCGCTCGAAGCACTCGGCGCCGAGGTCGT
>DATMIB010000179.1:0-26403 GCA_035554635.1 Steroidobacteraceae bacterium
ACCGTCCATGCCTGGGTGTACCGCCTGACCGACGGCTTGCTGCGCGACCTTGCGTTCTGCGCGACGGACCTCACGAGCGCCGAGGCGGATTTCGCCCGTGTCGCGGGGCTCGGCACGATCGGCGGGGAAGTCGACCGCTGAACCCGGCGGCAAGCAGGATCTCCCAAAGAAAAACCCCGTCTGCAGGGCAGACGGGGTTTCTCTTTCACCCTCACCCGGCCTGTCGGCCGACCTCTCCCGCGAGCGGGAGAGGTGAGAAGGCTCAGTCTTCGAGGAACGAGCGCAACTGCTCGCTGCGGCTCGGGTGGCGGAGCTTGCGCAGCGCCTTGGCCTCGATCTGGCGGATGCGCTCGCGCGTGACGTCGAACTGCTTGCCGACTTCCTCGAGCGTGTGGTCCGTCGTCATGTCGATGCCGAAGCGCATGCGCAGCACCTTGGCTTCGCGTGGCGTCAGGCCGGCGAGCACGGAGTGCGTCGTCTCGCGCAGCGACTCCGTCGTCGCCGATTCGATCGGCGATTCGACCGAGGTGTCCTCGATGAAGTCGCCCAGGTGCGAGTCCTCGTCGTCGCCGATCGGGGTCTCCATCGAAATGGGTTCCTTGGCGATCTTGAGGACCTTGCGCACCTTGTCTTCCGGCATTTCCATGCGCACGGCCAGCTCTTCGGGCGTGGGCTCGCGACCCATTTCCTGGAGCATCTGGCGCGAGATGCGGTTCAGCTTGTTGATCGTCTCGATCATGTGCACCGGGATGCGGATCGTGCGCGCCTGGTCGGCGATCGAACGCGTGATCGCCTGGCGGATCCACCAGGTCGCATAGGTCGAGAACTTGTAGCCGCGGCGGTACTCGAACTTGTCGACGGCCTTCATCAGGCCGATGTTGCCTTCCTGGATGAGGTCCAGGAACTGCAGGCCGCGGTTCGTGTACTTCTTAGCGATCGAGATCACGAGGCGCAGGTTGGCCTCGACCATCTCCTTCTTGGCGCGGCGTGCCTGCGCCTCGCCGACGGCGATTTCGCGGTTGACCTCCTTGACCTCCGCGATCGACAGCTTGGCGCGGACTTCGATCTCGGCGAGCTTCTTCTGTTCGGCCTCGACCTCGTCGCGGTACTGGGCGAGCTTCGCCGAGTGCTTGCGCTTGGCGCGGATGTGCTTGTCGAGCCAGCCGAGGTTGGTCTCGTTGCGCGGGAACGTCTCGATGAAGTCGGAACGCGGCATGCCGGCGTCGCGGACGCAGCGCTGCATGACCGCCTTCTCGATCGTGCGGATCTCGTTCAGGTGCTCGCGGATCTGGCCGATCAGCTGCTCGAACATCTTCGGCGCGAGCTTCAGCTCCATGAACTCGTCGGCGAGCTTCGTGCGCAGCTTGGCCGTCTTCGGGTCCTTGGTGCCTTTCTCCTCGATGCTCTTCACGACCTGCGCGTAGCACTTGGCGAGCGACGCGAAGCGGCGTGCGGCTTCCTCCGGGTCGGGCCCGGTCTCGAGCGCCTCTTCCTCTTCCGAGCCCTCCTCGGCGTCGTCGTCGCCTTCCGATTCCGGCGCTTCCTTGGCGGCCAGCTTCGGGTTGATCGGCTCGGCGATGACGTCGGGTGCGTTCGGGTCGACGAAGCCGACGATGATGTCGACCAGCCGGCCCTGGCCGTTCTTGATCGGTTCGTAGGCCTTGAGGATCAGGTCGAAGGTCGGCGGATACGACGACAGCGCGCGACGCACGGAGTCGAGGCCTTCCTCGATCCGCTTCGCGATCGCGATTTCGCCTTCGCGCGTCAGCAGCTCGACGGTGCCCATCTCGCGCATGTACATGCGCACCGGGTCCGTCGTGCGGCCGAACTCGGCGTCGACCGTGGTGGCGAGCGCCTGCGCGGCTTCCTCGGCCGCTTCTTCGTCGGCGACGACCGGCTCGCGCATCAGCAACGACTCGGCGTCCGGTGCCTTCTCGTACACCGGGATGCCCATGTCGTTGATCATCTGCACGATGTCTTCGATCTGCTCCGGATCGACGATCTCCGACGGCAGGTGGTCGTTGACTTCGGCGTAGGTGAGGAACCCCTGTTCCTTGCCGCGGGCGATCAGCAGCTTCAACTGCGACTGGCGGTCTTCGGGCGTGCTCGGCGGCAATTTGATCTCGATCTTCTCGGCCTGCGCCCTGGACGCGGCCTTCTTGCCTTTCTCGACGACCGGAGTCGCGACGGCAGCCGCGGCGGCTTCCGACTTCGCGACCACCTGTGCCGCCTTGACGGGCTTGGTGGGGGCGGGTGCCGCCTGTTGCGGCTTCGCCGCGGGCGCGGCGGCCTTGGCCGCCGGGGCGTGCTTCGCGACGGCAGCGTGCGTGGCCTTCGACGCCGGGCCGGCGTTAGCCGCCTTCGACGGGGCAGCAGCCTTGGCGGGGGCGTGATGCGGCTTGGATGCCAGCGTGGCGTGGGTCGTCTTCGACGAAGCCGCGGCCTTGCCCGAATCCTTGCGCTGGATCCTGACCGGCTTGACTGTCTTCGTCGTCTTGGGCTGGGTCTTCGCGGCGCCCTTGGCGCCGGGCTTCCCCTTCGCAGCCGGCGCCGCCGACTTCTTGATCGGCGCGGGCTTGGCCTTGGCGGCCGGAGCGGGCTTGCGGGCGGGGAGCTTCTTGACCTGCTTGCGTGCCGTCGTCTTGCTCAAGATGGGGCGCCTCAAGGGGGGTCCAAAAAAGAGCGGAATAGTAGCACGATTTGGCCGCAAGGCGCCCGTTTTAACGGGCGGAAGGCGACCGGCGTGCCGCCGGCCCCCGCGCCGCGAGCAGGGCCTGCAGCTCCTGCTTTTCCGCGTCGTCGAGGGTGGAGTCCCGGGCCTTGGCCATGAGCTCGTCGAGCCGCCGGGCCGGGGATTCCTCGGTGATCAGACGGTTGAGTGCCGATTTCAGTTCCGCAGCCGCCCCGACTTCGTCGGGTGCGAGGCAGACCGCGACCGACAGCTTCGCAAGGGACGGGTATTCGGGGCGGTCGCGCCAGCGCTCCAGCAGCCCGGCCGTGTTGGCCGGGGGGTCTTCCCGCAACTGGGCCAGCAGCTCGGTCAGCAACGGTATGCCCGGCCGGTCGATGCTGCCGACCGCCTCGATCTGCTGGCCGCCGACGACGCGGGCCGCGGCGGGGTAGTGCACGAGCAGGGTCACCGCCTGGCGGACCAGGTTGCCGCGCCCGGTGGCGGGACCGCTGGCGGTGACCCGGCGGGCGGCCCGCGGCCGGTCCGGCCCCCCCGATTCGGTCCCCGGCGCCAGGCCACGGCCGGGCGCACTGCTGCCGGCTCCGGGCTCGCCGGTATCGGCGCCACCCAGCAGGGCATTCAGGCGGCCGGCCGCCATGCCGACGACGCTCGCGAGTTCCTGCACCAGCAGTTCGCGGTAGACCTCGGAGGGAATCTTGCGCACGAGCGGCCGCGCCAACTCGACCAGCCGGGCCCGGCCGTCGACGCTGCCGGTGTCCACGCGCGAGGCGAGTTCGCGGATCAGGTAGCCGCTCAACGGTTCGGCGTTGGCAAGCCGGGCCTCGAACGCTTCGCGACCTTCCTCGCGCACCAGCGTGTCGGGGTCGTGGCCTTCGGGCAGGAACAGGAACCGCACCTGGCGGCCCTGCTTGACCTCGCCGACCGCGTTCTCGAGCGCGCGCCAGGCCGCCGCGCGACCGGCCCTGTCCCCGTCGAAGCAGAACACGACCTCGCCGACGAGGCGGAAGATGCGCTGCAGGTGTTCGGGCGTGGTCGAGGTGCCGAGCGTGGCGACGGCATAGGTGACGCCGGCCTGGTGCAGGCTCACGACGTCCATGTAGCCCTCGACGACCAGCAAACGTTGCAGGCTCCGGGTCGCCTGCCGTGCCTCGTACAGTCCGTACAGCTCGCGGCCCTTGTGGAACAGCTCGGTCTCGGGAGAGTTGAGGTACTTCGGCTCGCCCTGGTCGAGGATGCGCCCGCCGAAGGCGATCGTGCGGCCGCGCGTGTCGCGGATCGGGAACATCAGGCGGTCGCGGAAGCGGTCGTAGTAGCCGCGCTCGCGGTGCGGCTGATCTGCGGCCCCGGACTCGGGCTGGCGCTCGATGATCAGGCCGCCCCGCAGCAGCACGTGGCGCTCGTCGTCGGTCGCGCCGTAGCGCTCGAGCAGCCCGTCCCATTTCGGTGCCGCGTAGCCGATGCCGAACTTCTGCAGCGTGTCGGCGTCGATGCCACGACGCTTCGCGTAGTCGCGTGCCCGCGGGTCGCCACCGAGACACTGGCGGAAATACAGGCCCGCGCGCTCCATCGCGACGTACAGCTCGTCGTGCGGGTTGACGGGACCGGCGGCCACGCCGCCTTCGCGTGGCACCTCGAGGCCGGCACGCGCCGCGAGGTCTTCGACCGCTTCGATGAAGCCGAGGTGGTCGTACTCCATGACGAAACTGAGCACGGTGCCGTGCGCGCCACAGCCGAAGCAGTGGTAGAACTGCTTGTCCGGGCTCACCCAGAAAGACGGCGACTTTTCGTCGTGGAACGGGCAGCAGGCCTTGTACTCGCGACCCGCCTTCTTGAGCTGCACGCGGCTCCCGATCACCTCGACGATGTCTGTGCGGGCGACGAGTTCGTCGATGAAATGCTGCGGGATGCGGGCCACGGTGCGATTCGGCGGACGGTTCGGACGCCGATAGTGGGGGTGCGCCGACCGCCTCGCAAGGGCAGGCGGCGCCCTGGCCCGGGCGCGGCCGCCGCATCGCGAAGCGGCGGCCGGCCGACGCGACCGGAAGGGGGGCGCTGCCGGTCGGCGTGGCCAGCCGCCGTCGCGCCGTCGTGTCCTCAGTCGACGGGTTTCATGCCGAGGTCGGTGATGGCGCGACGCAGGTGCTCGGCGCCCTTGGCGTAGCTGCCGGCCTTGCACTCCTTGGCACCTTCGTCGCGGTGCTGCTGGGCGGTCTTGGCCTTGGCGTCGGACTTGTGGGTCGCGAGCGCGGAATCGGCCTGCTTCATCAGCGCGTCGCAGGTGGCCTGCGTAGGCGCGGCCGTGGTGTCGCTGGTCGCGGCGCCCGCGAGCCCGGCGCCCGCGAGGGCCACCATCGTGCCGAGCGCCAGGATCGTCGTCTTGTGGCTGCGGATCGTCATGAGCTTGTCCTCTCGTAGTGTCCAGGGGCGGAGTCGCGAGACGGGCCGGCGTGACCAGGGCCAGGGCCGGTCGTCTCGTTCACGAGGGAAGCTACGCGCCCGCGCGTTGCCGCAAGCTTGCGCGGCGATTAAATCCCCGTAATGCAGCCACGTCCGCGCCTGCGCGCGGGCTATGATCCAGGCGCAATGAAGCTGCTGCTGATCGAGGACGACCGCAGCGCGGCGGACTACGTCGCGAAAGGCCTGCGCGAAAGCGGCCACAGCGTCGACCACGCGGCCGACGGCGCCGAAGGGCTCACGCTCGCGCTCGCCACGCGTTACGACGTGATCGTCGCCGATCGCATGCTGCCCTACCTCGACGGCCTCGCGGTCGTCCGGGCGTTGCGTGCGCAAGGCTCGTCGACGCCGATCCTGATCCTGAGCGCGCTGGCGCAAGTCGACGACCGCGTGCAGGGGCTGCGCGCCGGCGGCGACGACTACCTGACCAAGCCGTTCGCGTTCGCCGAACTGCTCGCGCGGATCGAGGTGCTGCAGCGGCGCACCGCCGTGAACGAGACGCCGACGCGGCTCCGCGCCGACGACCTCGAGATGGACCTCGTGGCGCGCAAGGTCACGCGCAGCGGCCACCCGGTCGAGCTGACGGCGCGCGAGTTCCGGCTGCTCGAATACCTGCTGCGTCACGCCGGGCAGGTCGTCACGCGCACGATGCTGCTGGAAAACGTCTGGGACCTGCACTTCGACCCGCAGACCAACGTGATCGACGTGCACGTGAGCCGGCTGCGGCAGGCGCTCGACCGCGGCGGTGCGCGGCCATTGATCCACACCGTCCGCGGCGCCGGCTATGTCCTCGAAGCCCGCGACTGACCACGGGCCGCAGCCGCGAGGGCTGCTGTCGACCTACGGCACGCGGCTCGCGCTCGCCTACGTGCTCACGTTCTCGCTCGTGACGAGCGTGCTGGTCGCGCTGCTGTTCGTCTATGCCACGCGCGCGCTCGACCGCGAGACCGACGAAGTCATCGAGGCGGAGCTCAGGGGCCTCGCGGAACAGTACGACGCCGGCGGCCTCGCCACGCTGACCGCCGTGATCCGCGAACGTGTGCACGGCGGCAGTTCGGGTGATGTCTACCTGCTGGTCGATCCGCAGCTCGCGCCCCTCGCGGGCAACATCGCCAAGTGGCCGGCCGCGAGCAGCGTCGACGAGCGCTGGATCGAGTTCGACGTGTCGATCGCGATCGGTTCCGGCTTCCAGTCGCGCGCGGTGCGTGCGGGCGCCTACGCGTTGCCCGGCGGCTATCGCCTGCTGGTCGGAACCGACATCCACGAGCGCGAGCAGCTCAAGGCCCGCATCGGCTGGACGCTGCTCGTCGCGGTTGCGCTGATCGTCGCGGTCGGCGCGCTGCTCGGTGCCTGGATGAACCGGCACGTGCTGCGACGCGTCGACGCCATCGCGGCGGTCGGGCGCGAGATCGTCGACGGCAACCTCGGGCGACGACTGCCGAGGAGCGGGTCGGGCGACGAGTTCGACACGCTGGCGGCCAACCTCAACGAAATGCTGGACCGCGTCGAGCAATTGACGCGGGCCTTGCGGTTCGTCGTCGACGCGACGGCCCACGACCTGCGCGGGCCGCTCAATCGCATGCGCTCGCGGATCGAGGCCGGCTTGCGCGCCAGCGACGCGACGGTGGGCCGCGCGGCACTCGAGGACAGCCTGCGCGACGCCGAGGCGCTCGAGCAGACCCTCGCGGCACTGCTGCGAATCGCGCAGGCCCAGGGCGGGGCGGCCGCGACCGAGATCGCCCCACTCGACCTCGGCCAGCTCGCGGGCGAGGTCGTCGAACTCTACGAGCCGCTCGCGAGCGAACGGGGCGTGACCTTGCGTGCCAGGGCCTGCGACGCCGCCACGGTCCGGGGCAGCCGCCAGTTGCTCGCGCACGCACTCGCCAACCTCGTCGACAACGCGCTCAAGTTCACGCCGGCCGGCGGTTGCGTCGACGTGCGCGTGGATCGCGACGATGCAGGGCTGCGGCTCGTCGTCGCCGACACCGGTCCCGGCATCGCGGCCGACGAGCGTTCCCGCGCGCTCGAGCGCGGTGTCCGGCTCGCCGCGACAGGCGCTGCACCGGGCAGCGGTCTCGGTCTCAGCCTCGTCGACGCGGTCGCGCGCATGCACCACGCGCGGCTCGAGCTCGGCGACAACGCACCGGGTTTGCGCGTCGAACTGCGCTTCGGCTAGCGGCGCGACGCCGTCACCGAGACAGGGCCGACAGCACCGCGTCGGCCACACGGCCGTAGTCGCCGTCGAAGTGATGTCCGCCCGGCAACACGATCTTGCGCAACGCCGGCGTCGTGAAGCGCGGACAACCCGCATCCTTGTCGTCCGCACCGTAGATGCAGACCGCGCGGCCCAGCCGAGCGTCGTCGAGTTCGGGCGCGACCGGACGGCCGGCAGGGGGCACGCCGATCCAGTTGCCCACGGTGACCCGGAAGGACGCGTCCGCGCCGACCGCAACGAGCGCGCTGGCGGCGACGCGGGCGCGCGTCGCGGCGGGCAGTCGATTGACCATGAACGGCAGCACGTCGGCGCCCTGCGAGTAACCGATCAGCAGCACGCGCGATCGATGCCAGGCCCGTGTGTAGTGGCTAATGACCCGTTCGAGGTCCTGCGCGGCCGCGTCCGGCGTGCGCTCGGCCAGGAAGTATCGCAGCGAGTCCCAGCCGACGACGCCGATGCCGCGCGCCCGAAGTCGTTCCGCGACGCCGCGGTCGAGCCCGGCCCAGCCGCCGTCGCCCGACAGCATGACGGCGAACACGTCTTGCGGAATCGCGGACCGGGCCGTCACCGACGGCGCCATTTCGACGAGGGGCAACCTGGACACGTCGACCGGCGGTGGCGCGGGTCTCGGGTTTGCCGCGCTCGCAACCCACGCGACGCCCAGCAGTGCCGTCGCGACAAGCCGCCTGGGCTTCACGCAACGGTCCTCGAGGCCTCGGTGCGGTGACGCGCGCGGGACCGTGTCGCGCGTTGCCGTGAGTGGCTTTCCGTCGCGCCCCCTGCGATCAGCCGCGTCACCTCGATCAACACGCGCGGCAGCGCGAGCCTGCCCGGTGCCGCGAGATAACGCGGTCGCCACTCGGGCTGGAACTTCTCCTTGAACTGCCGCAGTCCCTCGAAGTTGTAGAAGTCCTCGCCGTGGCGATACACGAAGCGCCCGACCTTGTGCCAGAACGGCGCGAGACGGTGCTGATCCAGACCGGCGAGCGGCGCCATGCCGAGATTGAACCAGCGGTAGCCCTGGCTCTTGCCCCACAGCATCAGTTCGACGAACAGGTAGTCCATGACGCCACGTGGCGCCGGGATGCCATGGCGCATGAGGTCGATCGACAGTTCCTCGCGCGTGTCGCTGGTCCAGAGGTTCGCGAACGCGACGACGCGACGTTCCTGCTCGACGACGGCGACCGGATAACGACACAGGTAGTCGAACGAGAAACGGCCGAGCGAAAAGCCCTTCTCGCGTGCGCTGCGTGCGTCCAACCATTGGGTGGAGACGCGCTGCAACGCCGGAAAGACCGAGGGCACCTCCTCGCGCGGGACGATGCGGAACACGAGGCCGTCCCGCTGCGCGCGTCGATGCGTCTGCCGCAGATCCGCGTGCGCGCTGCCCTCGAGCGAAAAGCCGGCCAGGTGCACGCGCGCCTCCTCGCCCATCTTGCTGAGCGCGAGACCCGCGTCGACGTACGTGCCGAGTTGCTCCGGACCGACCTGGTAGAACACGCAGGAGGCCCCGGCCTGGTCGGCGAGCTCGCGGAAGCGCCACACGAGTTCCTCGCGGTCCGCGGCCGGCCCCACCGGATCGCCCATCGCGATCCAGCTGCGCCCCGACACGCCGTACATCAGGAACCCGCGTCCTGACCGGCTGAACAGCAGCGCCTTGTCGCCCAGCAACGCGAGGTGCGCCGTGCCGTCGCCCGAGGCCTGCACGATCGGCCGCACGCGTTCGAGCTCGTCGGCGGTCGGTGTGCGCGACGGCGTGCGCGTGGGTGCAAGCAGCCGCAGCAACGCGAACGACCCGAGCAGGAGCACTGCGAGCAGGCTTGCGCGCAGCATGCGCGGTGCGTGCGCGTCGAATGCGAACTGCCACCAGAGCTCGTGCGCGTACGGCACGTGGCGGTAGGCCAGCAACCCGACCCAGATCGAGGCGCCCACGGCGACGGCGGCGTGGGCGAGCCAGGGCAGCGACAGCCGTTCGCCCAGCAGCGCGGCGCGGCGATAGAACTGCGCACGCGCCTGCCACAGGCCGAACGCCACGGCCGCGAGCGCCAGCGCCTCCTCGTAATCGAGCCCCTTGAGCAGCGAGGCGGCAATGCCGATACCGAGCAGCCACATCGCCACCTGCCATGCGCCATCCAGGCGCAACAGCAGTCCGCGCGCCAGGATCAGCAGCAGGACGCCGACCGCGGACCCCGCCAGGTGCGACAGTTCCAGCACCGGCAGCGGCAGGAGGCGGCCGAGCACTTCGAGTCTCGAGGTCGCGCCCGGCGTGGCGCCCGAGAGCAGCAGCAGGACGCCGGCGCCGAACACGAGCACGGCCATCGCCTGTGGCATGACCAGGTCCAGTGCGCGTCGCGACCAGGCGAGTGCCACGTCGACGCGTGCACGATGCGCGGCCACCTCGCGGCCCGTGAGCAGCGCGAGCGCGACCCCGAACGGTGCCACGTAATAGACCAGCCGGTACGCGAGCAGCGCCCCGAGCAGCTGCGACGCGGGCACGCCGGGCAGCAGGATCACGAGCAGCGATTCGAACACGCCGACGCCGCCCGGCACGGCGGTCACGAGGCTCACGCCGAGCGCCACCATGTAGAGCGCGGCAAAGACGCCGAAGGACACCTGCGCCGTTGCGGGCAACAGCACGTAGGCACAGGCGCTCGCGAGCAACAGGTCCGTCGACGCGAGTGCCACCTGCGTGGCCGCGACCCGTGGCGCAGGGAGCGGGGCGTGCCAGCCGCGCCAGCGAAATGCGGCGCCACCTTTCCAGCACGCCGCGAAGTAGGACGCGACGGCGCCGAGCAGCGCGGCGCCGACCACGATCGACAGCGTGCGCGAGGCGTGCAGGACCGAGGCTGCCTCGCCTGCGTGCATGACGAGCGAAAGGCCGGCTAGCGTCGCGACACCGAGCAGAAACGTGACCGTGCAGAACGCGACGATCGTGCCGATCTCGACCGCCCCGAGGCCGAGCGGCGCGTAGAGCCGATACCGCAGCGCCGCGCCCGAGACGGCGGAGGCACCGAGGCTGTTGCCGATGGCGTACGCGACGAACGACGTCAGCGCGTAGCGGTGCCACGGCAGACGCACGCCCACGTGGGAAAGTGCCGCGCGTTCGTAGCCCGTCAGCACCACGTAACTGGCCGCCGTGAACCCGACGGCGGCCACGACGCGCCATGGCTCGGTGGCGTGAAACGCGGCGAGGATGTCGCGCAGGCGCAGTTCGCCGCCGAGCTGTTCCAGCGCGACGAGCGCGAGCGCGAACAGCGCGACCGGAAGCAGGGCGGTGAGCCATCGCCACACCGGCTGGGGCGGGTCGGTCGCATCGCGCATGGCTTGGCCTCGGCTCCGAGTGGTTCCCGGTGGAGCCTGAGGTTACGCGGCGGCGTCTTGCGCCAGCCTTGCGCGAACGTTACGGATGCGTAATGCGGGCCCTCACCCGCGCGGTGCGCGACCTCGCCCGCGAACGGGAGAGGTGCGGAGGGTCAGCCGCCGAGCGCGGCCTTGATGCGGGCGCTGACGGCACCCATGTCGGCGCGGCCCGCGGCCTTCGTCTTGACGATGCCCATGACCTTGCCCATGTCCTTGATCGAGGCGGCGCCCGTTGCGGCGATCGCTTCCTGGATCAGCGCATCGACTTCGGCCGCCGAGAGCTGCGCCGGCAGGTAGACCTGCAGCTGCTCGATCTCCGACTGTTCCTTCGCGGCGAGGTCGGCGCGGCCGCCCTGCTCGAACTGCGCGATCGCTTCCTTGCGCTGCTTGATCATCTTCTCGATCGCCGCGAGCACCTGTGCGTCGTCGAGGACGATGCGCTCGTCGACTTCACGCTGCTTGATCGCAGCCTGCAGCATGCGGATCGTGCCGAGGCGTTCCTTGTCGCCGGCACGCATGGCCGTCTTCATGTCTTCGGTGACGCGTTCCTTGAGTGTGCTCATGTGCATGTCTCGCTGGCGACGGAAGCGGGCGTCGGGGTCAACCGTCCAGAAGGGCGGGGCCGCGTCGACGACCGGTAGAAACGAAGAAGCGGCGCTCGATCCGCGTTGGACCGTGGCGCCGCTTCGACTCGACGGTGCGGGCGCCGTCAGGGCGCGCCGCGGCCTCGAGCGAGGCCCGTCCTCAGTAGCTGCGCGCGCGCGGAGCCGAGGAGAAATCGCGCGTGTTGCGCTTCTGGTGGCGCTTCACGGCGGCCGCCTTCTTGCGCTTACGTTCCTGCGTCGGCTTCTCGTAGAATTCGCGACGGCGAAGTTCCGTCAGTACGCCGGCCTTTTCACACGCGCGCTTGAAGCGACGCAGGGCGGCATCGAAGTACTCGTTCTCACGGATGCGGACGCTGGGCATCGAAACCTCGTCAACACGTCTGGCCGGCCGTTCGTCGTTTTGGCCAGGCGCCATGGGTTAGGTAACAGGACAGCCGGAGAGGCGCCAAGAAGCGTCCGCCCGGCGAGGGACCGCGAATTCTAGAGATCGCGGCGCCGAAATGCAAAGATGCCGGCCGGCGGGCCGGAACCCCCGGCGGTGCCCGGCCCACGACAGACGACGACTCCCGACCCCCAGAGCCCCGTAACCGATCCCCGTAATGCGTGTCCTCGGCATCGAAACCTCCTGCGACGAGACCGCCGCGGCCGTCTATGACGGCGAGCGCGGGCTGCTCGCCCACGACCTCTACAGCCAGGTCGCCCTGCATGCGGCCTACGGCGGCGTCGTGCCCGAGCTCGCCTCGCGCGACCACCTTCGTAAGTTATTGCCACTCATAGAGAAATCGGTCGAGTTGAGCGGTGGTCGCGAGGCCATCGACGGCATCGCATACACCTGTGGCCCGGGGCTGGTCGGGGCGCTGCTGGTGGGCGCCGCCGTCGCCCGCAGCCTTGCCTACGCCTGGGACGTGCCCTGCATCGGCGTCCACCACATGGAAGGCCACCTGCTCGCTCCGCTGCTGGAGCCGGACCCGCCGCGATTCCCGTTCGTGGCCCTGCTGGTCTCGGGCGGCCACACGCTGCTCGCGCTGGTCCGCGGGATCGGCGAATACGAGCTGCTGGGCAGCTCGCTCGACGACGCGGCCGGTGAGGCTTTCGACAAGACCGCGAAGCTGCTCGGCCTCGGTTACCCCGGCGGGCCGCAGCTGGCAGCGCTCGCCGAGCAGGGGCGCGTCGACGAGTTCCGCTTTCCGCGGCCGCTCACCGAGCGACCCGGGCTCGACTTCAGCTTCAGCGGACTCAAGACCGCCGTGGTCGTGGCGCTGCGTAATCACCCCGGGGAGCTCGACGCGCAGTCACGCGCCGACGCGGCGCGAGGCTTCGAGGAGGCGGTCGTCGACACGCTCGTGATCAAGTGCCGGCGTGCACTCGAGGTGACCGGCAGCACGACGCTGGTCGTCGCCGGCGGCGTCGGCGCCAACCGCCGGTTGCGCGCACGCATGCTCGCGATGGGCGAGCGCGAAGGCGTACGTGTCGTCTATCCTCGCGCGGAGTTCTGCACCGACAACGCCGCGATGATCGCGCTGCTCGGACGCCTGCGGCTCGCGGCGGGCGAGCGCGACGGGCTCGCGATCCGTTCACGCGCGCGCTGGCCGATGACTGAACTCGTGCCGCCGGCACCGGCGGTCGCGGGCCGATGAGCGGCCCGGCGGCGATGTTGGCGACATGCCGGCGCACCGATGAACCACACGAACGATTTCGCGCAAGCAGCCACGCCATCCCCCTCCGGTAGACACGATCGGCGCACCGCGCCCCGAGAGCCTGCGGACATGAATGACAAGATCTTCCTGAGCGGATTGACCGCCGACTGCATCATCGGCATCTGGGACTGGGAGCGCCAGGTCAAGCAGAAGGTCGTGATCGACCTCGAGATGACCACGGACATCCGCAAGGCCGCGGCGAGCGACCGCATCGAGGACACGCTCGACTACAAGAAGGTGTCGAAGCGGCTGCTGCAGTTCGTCGAGTCCTCGCAGTTCCAGCTCGTCGAGACGCTGACCGACCGCATCGCCCAGGTCGTGCTCACCGAGTTCGACGTGCCGGCCGTCAGGGTCCGGCTCAACAAGCAGGGCGCGCTGCGCGGCTCGCGCGACGTCGGCATCGTCATCGAACGCCGACGCGAGGATTACGCGGCCCCCGCCGCCTGAGCGCCGTCGTGCCGCGCAGCACCCTGGTCCTGGTCGCCGCCGGCAGCAATGTCGACCCGTTCGAGAACCTGCGCCGGGCGCTCGACCGGCTCGAGGCGCAATTCGCGCCGTTGCGCGTCTCGCGCGCCTACGCCAATGCCGCGGTCGGCTTCAACGGCGACGACTTCGTCAACCTCGTGCTCGGTTTCGAGGCGACCGCGACGGTCGACGCGGTGCTCGATCGACTGCACGAGGTGGAGGCGGCCTGTGGACGGCCGCGCGAGGCGCCAAAGTGGGCGCCGCGCACGATGGACCTCGACGTGCTGCTGTTCGGCGATCTCGTCTGCACGCGGCCGCGGCTGACCTTGCCGCGGCCCGACCTGCTGCGGCGACCGTACATGCTCGGGCCGGCGGCGGAAATTGCCCCGACGACGATACACCCGACCACGCATCGCACGCTGCTCGAGCACTGGACGGAGATGCGCGAGCGCGAACCGCACGAGCTGCGACCGGTCGATCTCGGGTGGGTGCCGGGCAGGCTGCGTTAGCCGCCTGGCGGCGACGCCGGCGCGCGGGATTCGGGCGAAGCGCGCGAGCGACTCGTGACAACGACGCGTGACCTTGCCGCCGCTACAGGCTGCGGCCGCCGTCGATCGCGAGCACCTGGCCCGTCACGAACGGCGCCTCGGCCGCAAAGAACCAGGCTGCGCGCGCGATGTCCTCGGGCGAACCGCTGCGACCGAGCGCGGTCTTGCTGACGATCTCGCGACGCAGGTCGTCGGTCATGCCGTGTTCCGGCCACAGGATCGGACCCGGTGCGATCGCATTGACGCGGATCTCGGGGCCGAGTTCGCGCGCCAGCGACTTGGTCAGCATCACGAGTCCGGCCTTGGCGGCCGAGTACGCGGTGTGCTGCCGGAGCGGGCGCTCGCCGTGGATGTCGGCCATGTTGAGGATCAGGCCGCGTGCGTCTCGCAACGCCGGCGCGGCCGCCTGCGACAGGAACAGCGGCGCCCGCAGGTTGGTGTCGATCAGGTCCGCGAACTGCGACGCCGTGATCGTGCCGACCGGCGTCGGATAGAAGCTCGAGGCGTTGTTGACCAGCACGTCGAGCCGGCCGAAACGCTCGACGACGTCGGTGACGAGACGCGGCAACGCGTCGAGGTCCCGCAGGTCGCAGGCGAACGCTGCGGCCGAGCCGGCGCGTGTGTCATTCAGCGACTCGATCAGCGCCGCGGCCTCCGCCGCCGACGAACGATAGTGCACGGCCACCGAGGCGCCGCCGGCGTGCAACCGTCGCGCGATCGCGGCGCCGAGCCGGCGCGCGCCGCCGGTGACGAGGACGCAGCGGTCGACGAGCGAGGCTGGGTGCGCGGGGTCGTGGGTCATGTGTCCTTACGCGCCCACGCCGTCACGCTACACTGCGCGGCCGGTCGGGGCGGGCTCCGCGGTGAAGATACCGCACCGCGTCCGGACTGTCCGAGTCGATCGCACCTTCGAGCGCACATCGAGCATGAGCGTCGCCACTGAATTGCCCGCACTCACGGCCGACGAAGCCGCGCACAGTCGCGCGCTGCACGTGCAGATCGTGCAGGAGATTGCGCGCGCCGGCGGCTGGATGTCCTTTGCGCGGTTCATGCAGCTCGCGCTCTATGCGCCCGGGCTCGGCTACTACAGCGCCGGTGCACGCAAGTTCGGCGCGGCCGGAGACTTCGTCACCGCGCCCGAGGTGGCCCCGGTGTTCAGCCGATGTGTCGCCGTGCAGTGCGCGGACGTGCTGTCGCAGCTCGGCGAGCGTGCGGTGCTGCTGGAACTCGGCGCCGGTTCGGGTGCGATGGCCGCTGCGTTGCTGGCGGAACTCGAGCGGCGCGGGACGCTGCCGGCCGAATACTGGATTCTCGACGTCAGCGCAGACCTGCGCGAACGCCAGCACGAGGTGCTCGCGACGGCGGTGCCGCAGCTGTTGCCGCGCGTGCGCTGGCTCGACGCACTGCCCGACGCGTTCGACGGTGTCGTCGTCGCCAACGAGGTGCTCGATGCGCTCGTGGTCGAGCGCTTCGTCGTGCGCGACCAACGGGTGCGCGCGCTCGGTGTCGCCGTCGACGACGCGGGTGCGCTGCATTGGGTCGAGCGTGAAGCCGGCCCGGAACTCGAGCGCGCCGTTCGCGCGATCGAAGTCGACACCGGGCTCGCGCTGCCCGATGGCTATGTCTCGGAGATCAACCTGGGGCTTGGCGCGTGGCTCGAGGCGGTGACGGCCTCGCTGCGGCATGGCGTGATGCTGTTCATCGACTACGGCCTGCCGCGGCGCGAGCTCTACTCGCTGGAGCGTGGGCGCGGCACGCTGCTGTGCCACTTCCGGCACCGCTTTCACGATGACGCGCTCGCGCGTGTCGGGTTGCAGGACATCACGGCCTGGGTCGACTTCACTGCGGTCGCGGAATCCGCGCAGGCCGCGGGGCTCGATGTCGCGGGCTACACCACGCAGGCGCATTTCCTGATCGGCTGCGGGCTCGGCGAGTTCGTCGCCAACGTCGGCGAGCTCGACCTGGTCGAACGCGTCAACCTGTCGCGCCAGGCGATGGTGCTGACGCTGCCCGGCGAAATGGGCGAACGCTTCAAGGTGATCGCGCTCGCGAAAGGGTACGATGCGCCGCTGCGCGGGTTCGCGGTGCGCGACCTGCGTCACACGCTCTGACCGCTCGGTCGAACAACGAACACACGGGTGCACATGGATCTCGTCCAGGCCGTCGTCCTCGCCGTCGTCCAGGGATTGTCGGAATTCCTGCCGATTTCAAGCTCCGGACACCTCGTCCTGATCCCGCATTTCTTCGGCTGGCCCGACCAGGGGCTCGCTTTCGACGTCGCCGTGCACATGGGCACGCTGCTGGCACTGCTGGTCTATTTCCGGCGCCAGCTCTGGTCGATGGCCGGCGGCTGGGTTGGGTCGGTGACCCGGCAGGAGCACACGCGCGACAGTCGTCTCGCCTGGCAGTTGCTGGTGGCGACGATCCCGGTCGGTCTCGTCGGGCTGCTGTTCAACGACTTCATCGAGGAGAACCTTCGTAACCCGCTGTTCGTCGCCGGCACGCTGTCGTTCTTCGGGCTGCTCATGTACGCGGCCGATCGCTGGGGCAAGGGCACGCGCGACGAGTTCGGCCTGAGCTGGGGCCAGGCACTGCTGATCGGATGCGCCCAGGCGCTCGCGCTGATGCCGGGCACGTCGCGGTCGGGCATCACGATGACGGCCGGTCGCGCGCTCGGGCTGACGCGTTCGGCCGCGGCACGGTTTTCGTTCCTGCTCGCGATCCCGGGTATCGGCGCCGCCGGCGCCTACGAGGGCTTGAAGCTGCTGACGTCCGACCACGCGGTCGACTGGCTGCCGATGCTGGTCGGCGTCGTGTTCGCGGCGCTGAGCGGCCTCGCCTGCATCCACTTCCTGATCCGCTTCATCGAACGGATCGGCCTGCTGCCGTTCACCGTCTACCGGCTGTTCATCGCCGCCGTGATCGTCTGGCACTTCGCGTAAGAAATTGGGGACACTCTCTATTTTCTTGAGAAACGCGACGCCCCGGCTGCGTAACCAGTTGGTTTTACTGGTGAAATAGACCGCTTCGCTCGGCGTCTGCTCGGAAAATAGAGAGTGTCCCCTATTTCCGCAAAGCGGCGATGGCAGCGACTCGTGCGGAACGCAGCGCCTGCGCGATCGCCGGGCCGGACTGTGACTGCAGCGTCGCCGCGTCGAGCCTGACCGCGGCCGCCGCCTGGCGCCACGCGCGCCAGAGCGCACCCTGCGCATAGGGACGAGCCCGCAATTCCGGACCGCGACCGCGCGCGTCGGCCTCGCAGGCAAGCAGCAGCTTTTCGAAGCGCTCGGGTCGCCGGAACGCGTCGGTCGCCTCGAGCACCTCGAGCACGGTCGTGTCACGCATCTCGTCGGCACGATGGATGCGCTGGTGCTCCTTGGACACGAGCATTCCCAGTTCACGGTGCTCGTTCGGCACCTTGAGTCGCTCGCAGAGCGCGGCAATCACGCGAACCCCCCGGTGCTCGTGCCCGACATGCCGCGGCCACTCCTCCGGCGGCGTCACGCCCTTGCCGAGGTCGTGCACGAGCGCCGCAAACCGGACGACGGTGTCCGGCGTGAGTTCGCAGGCGACGTCGAGCACCTGCAACGTGTGGATCCCGGAATCGATCTCGGGGTGCCACTTCTCGGGCTGCGGCACGCCGAACAGGCGCGCGATTTCGGGAAACACCGCCGTGAGCGCGCCGCACTCGCGCAGCACCTCGAAGTAGACCGGCGGCCGCGCCTCGCCGAGCGCGCGCTCGGTCTCGACCCAGACGCGTTCGGCAACGAGTGCCGCCATCTCGCCCGAGCGCACGATCTCGCGCATCAGGTCCATTGTCTCGGGGGCGACCGTGAACCCGAGCGGCGCAAACCGCGCGGCAAACCGTGCGACGCGCAGGACGCGCAGCGGGTCCTCGACGAACGCCGCCGAGACGTGGCGCAACACGCGCGCCTCCAGGTCCCGACGACCGCCGTAGGGGTCGACCAGCGTGCCGTCGTCGTCGCGCGCCATCGCGTTGATCGTCAGGTCGCGACGGGCGAGGTCTTCCTCGAGCGTCACGTCGGGCGAAAAACGCGTCGCGAAGCCGTAGTAGCCCGCACCCGTCTTGCGCTCCGTGCGCGCGAGCGCGTATTGGTCGCCGGTCCGCGGGTGCAGGAACACCGGGAAGTCCTTGCCGACCGGGCGATATCCCTGCGCGACCATCTGGTCGGGCGTGGCGCCGACCACGACGTAATCGTGTTCGATGGCGGTGCGGTCGAGCAGCGCATCGCGCACCGCGCCGCCGACGAGATAGACCTTCATGGCCGAATCGTAGCGGAATCCCCGCGCCGCCAAGTTGTTAACCTTCCGACATGCCCATCGCATTGCGCTGCGTCGTGTTGCTTGCCCTCGGCTTCGTGTCGAGCGGCTGCTACGTCACGCAGGCGGCGCGCGGCCAGTTCGAGGTCATGCGTCGCAGCCAGCCGATCGATCGCGTGCTGGCGGACCCCGCGACGGGCGAGGCGACGCGCAAGGGCCTCGAGCTCACGATGGCGGCACGCGAGTTCGCCGAGGCCGAGCTCGGCCTGCCGGCCAGTCGCAGCTATCGCAAGTACGCCGACCTCGGCCGACCCTACGTCGTCTGGAACGTCGTCGCGACGCCGGAGTTCTCGGTCGAGCCGCGTCGCTCCTGCTTTCCGGTCGCCGGTTGTGTCAGTTATCGCGGCTACTTCAAGGAGGCGGCGGCCCGCAACAAGGCGTTGCAGCTCGCGACGCGTGGCGACGACGTGAGCGTCGGTGGCGTGCCGACCTATTCGACCCTCGGCCACCTGCCGGACCCGGTCTTCAACGCGATGCTCGGCTGGCGCGAGACCCGGCTGGTCGGCACGATCTTCCACGAGCTGGCACACGAACTGCTGTACGTCGCGGGCGACAGCGAGTTCAACGAAGCCTTCGCGAGCGTGGTCGAGGAGGAGGGCGTGCGGCGCTGGCTCGCGCGCACGGCCGGGCGCACGAACGAGTTGCAGCAGTTCGAACTCGCCAATCGCCGCGAGGCCGAGTTTGCGCGGTTGTTGCGCAGGACGCGCGACCGGCTGGAGCGTCTCTACGCGTCCGGGCTCGACGTCGAGACGCTGCGGGTCGAGAAGCAACGCGAGTTCGGGCGGCTCAAGTTCGAGTACGAACGGCTGCGTGCAAGCTGGGGCGACGACCACGCCTACGACGGCTGGTTCCGTCGCTCGCTCAACAACGCGCACCTGGCGTCTGTCGCGACGTATCGCGACTGCATGCCCGGCCTGCGACGGCTGCTCGAACAGACCGGGCAACTGGCGGACTTCTACGACCGGGCGCGGGCACTCGCGCGACAGAGCCAGGCCGAACGCCACGCGGCCGTGTGTGAGGTGGTCACGCCGGAGTCGGATGGCCACTGAAGCAAGGCGACGCAAACAGCCGCCTGTGGAACGCCCCGGCCACCCACCGGTCCGATCGTGAGGCTCAGCCGCGAGGTCGCAGGTACTGCTCGATCGTGCCGCGCAGCGGCGTGCGCGCGAGGCCGAGTTGCTTGAGCCCGTCGACCTCGCAGACCGAGTCCAAGGTCGCGGAGAGATAGTTGTCGGTCGAGAACGGCTTGCCGGGCACGAAGTCCATCAGCGCCGCCTGCAGTCGTGACACGACTCCCGGCAGCGGCACCACGGCTCGCCGCAGGCCGAGCGCATGCGCCGTCTCGCGCACGATGTCGCCGAGCGTCAGCACGTCGGGGCCACACAGCTCGAACGTCCGCCCGACGACATCCTTGCGCGTGAGACACGCGACGAACGCCGCAACCACGTCGCCGACGTAGACGGGTGCGAACTTCGCCTGCGCGCAGGCGAGCGGCAACGCGCCCGGGACGAGCTTGAGGATGCTGGCGAACTTGTTGACGAAGGCGTCGCCCGGCCCGAACACGACCGACGGCCGGAAGATCACGAACTCGGGCCCACCGTCGGCACAGTACTCGCGGACGTAGTCCTCGGCCGCGCCCTTGGTCTTGAGGTAATGGCTGGGGCCGCGCTGCGCATCGGCCCTCAAGCCGCTCATGTGCAGGTAGCGGCGAACCCCCGCCTGGCGGCAGGCGCGCACGACCTTGGCCGGCAGTTCGGTGTGGACGTGGCGGAATTCCGCGCCGCTGCCGCGGCCGAGCGCGCGCTCGTTGAGAATGCCGACCAGGTTCACGACGACGTCCGCGTCGGCGAAGGCGCGGACGAGCTCCGATTCGTCGTGCACGTCGGCGCGCACGAGCCGCACCGACGGCAGGACCCAGAGGCCACGGTGCTGCGCGGGGTTGCGCGTCAGCACCGTTACGTCATGGCGGTCGGCGCCGAGACGCGCGACGAGCGCCTGGCCGATGAAGCCCGTGCCGCCGAGGACACAGACCCTGCAGGTCGTCTTCATCGCCATGCGCCACCTCCATCCGTGGAGGGCCGTCGGTACGGCGCCGCCGATCAGCGGATCGGGATCACGAGCATCGCGTTGCCGCGGCGGATCTGCAGCACGAATGCGCTCTGGCCCTCGGTCGCGCGCTGGAACTCGGCGAGGTTCGCGACGCGCGTGCGGCCCACGGCGAGGATCACGTCGTTCGTGCGCAACCCGCGCAGCGCGGCCGGGCTGCCCTCGGCGACGCTGCGCAGGACGACGCCGTTCGGGCTGTCGGCAATGTCGGCGCCCTCCAGACCCGTGTGCGCCGGGCCCGCGGCCTTGGCTTCCGCTGCCTCGTCACGCTCGCTCACAAGGGCCGTGACCCGGCGCGGCTTGCCGTCGCGCATCAGCGAGAGGTCGACCTTTTCACCGACGCTCAGCAGCCCGATCGCATTGCGCAGCTGGCCCGCGTCGCGCACCGGACGGTTGTTGACCGCGGTGATGACGTCACCGGCCTTCACGCCGGCCTTTTCGGCGGCCGAACCTTCGACCACCTGCGACACGAGCGCGCCCTGCACGCCGTCGCCGAGGCCCATGCTCTGCGCGATCTCCGGCACCAGCGTCTGGATGTTGACGCCGAGCACGCCGCGCTTGACCTTGCCGAACTTGATCAGCTGGTTCATCACGACCTTCATCATGTTCGACGGGATCGCGAAGCCGATGCCGATGTTGCCGCCCGAACGCGACAGGATCGCCGAGTTGATGCCGACCAGTTGACCGCTCAGGTTCACGAGCGCGCCGCCCGAGTTGCCGGGGTTGATCGAGGCGTCGGTCTGGATGAAGTCTTCATAGCCTTCCGGGTTGATGCCCGAGCGGCCGAGGGCGCTCACGATGCCCGAGGTGACCGTGTGGCCGAGGCCGAACGGATTGCCGATCGCGACGACGAAGTCGCCCACCTCGGCCCGGTCGGAGTCGGCGATCGGCAGGTCGGTCAGGTTGCCGGCCTCGACCTTGACCACGGCCACGTCGGAGCCGGGATCCGTGCCGACGACCTTGGCTTTGAGCGAACGGTTGTCGAGCAGCTGCACCGTGATCTCGGTGGCGTTCTCGACCACGTGCGCGTTGGTGATGATGTAGCCATTTTTCGCATCGACGATCACGCCCGAGCCTGCGCTCTGGAATTCACGCTGGCGCGGCGTGTTGGGCACGTCAAAAAAGCGACGGAAGAACGGGTCGTTGAGCAGCGGGTTCTGTTCCTGCACGGTGCCACGGGTCGCGATGTTGACGACGGCCGGGCTGACGCGCTTGAGCATGGGCGCGAGCGAGGGGACCGGGGTTTCGCCAACGGTGGCGGGCAACTGTGCGCCTGCGATCGACGACCAGGCAGCGAGCACGAAGGCAGCGAGGCTCAACTTGAATTTCATGTGGCAAGTCTTTCCTGAAGGAAGCGGGACGGGCCTCGGTCAGCGCCGAGTCTAGCAGCGGCGTGCAGTGCGTCTCGCCGGGGCCCGGTTCGCATGGGACTGCGCCGATGCGTCCCGAGTTCCATATGGTCCGCTGCGCTTCGAATGGCCCGTCGACCGAGGCGCTGTGCGTAAGCCTGTGGACAGCGTGTGCGCGACAGGTGCACCGGGGGTGCATGGGGCGTGCATAGATGCCACCACAAGATATTGTGGTCGGCCGCGAAATTATCTCTTGACGCAGCGGGCGTTTCACGCATGCCCGCGCAACTCGGCAGAAGGCACACAACCCAATGAAAAACAATGGGTTTTGCCGTCGGTGGGCCAGTCAAAAACCGTCCGCACGTAGCAGTTGACGCGCGCGGGAGCGGTGATAGGCTTCACCGCCTGACCCTAGATGTTGTGTCCTGCACGAACGCCAGTCAGGGGGCCAGGAGGGCGTTCCGAGCAGACCTGCACGGGTCGACGGGTGATGGCGGGGTGACGTGGGTCACGGAACGCCGCCCGGTCGATCGGGGTCGTCTTCATTTTCTTCTTCACCCTGCAGCCACCGCGATCCAGGGGAGCCGTGTCGCCGCAATGAGCACTGCCGTGAAATTGCAATCGAGAGATGCCCGCAGCATCCCGTTCCAGGAAGCGTCGCTCGACATCTGGGACAAGAAATACCGCCTGTCCGCCAAGGACGGTACGCCGATCGACCGCACGATGGACGACACCTACAAGCGTGTCGCGCGTGCGCTCGCCGACGTCGAGGCGCCCGAGGTCCGCGAAGCCTGGAACGAGCAGTTCCTGTGGGCGCTGCGTCGTGGCGCCATTCCGGCCGGTCGCGTGACGTCGAATGCCGGGGCGCAGGAACACAAGCCTGCCACCTCGACGATCAACTGCACCGTGTCGGGCACCATCCGCGACTCGATGGACGACATCCTCGGCAAGGTGCACGAGGCGGGCCTGACGCTGAAGGCCGGCTGTGGCATCGGCTACGAGTTCTCGACGCTGCGTCCGCGCGGCGCATACGTCTCGGGCGCGGGCGCCTACACTTCGGGCCCGCTGTCGTTCATGGATATCTACGACAAGATGTGCTTCACGGTGTCGTCGGCCGGTGGCCGCCGCGGCGCGCAGATGGGCACGTTCGACATCGGCCATCCCGACGCGATGGAGTTCATCCGCGCCAAGCGCGAGAACGGACGGCTGCGACAGTTCAACCTGTCGCTGCTGATCACCGACGAGTTCATGCAGGCGGTGCGCGAGGACAGGGACTGGCAACTCGCCTTCCCGGTGCGCGAACAGGAGATCGCCGGCGAAGACACCAGCGACCACAGCCGGTTCGTCTGGCGCGAGTGGCCCGATCCGGCCAGCTACGTGCGCAACGACGAAGGCCTCGTGCTGTGCAAGGTCTACAAGACGCTGCCGGCGAAGCGCATGTGGGACGTCATCATGTCCTCGACGTACGACTTCGCCGAGCCCGGCTTCGTGCTGATCGACCGCGTCAACGAGATGAACAACAACTGGTGGTGCGAAACGATCCGCGCCACCAATCCCTGTGGCGAGCAGCCGCTGCCGCCGTACGGCTCGTGCCTGCTGGGCTCGATCAACCTGACCTGCTTCGTGCGCGACCCGTTCACGGACCAGGCCCGCTTCGACTGGGACGAGTTCCATGCGGTCGTGAAGGTCTTCACGCGCATGCTCGACAACGTGGTCGAGGTGAACGGCCTGCCGTTGCCGCAGCAGCGCGACGAGATCATGAGCAAGCGCCGCCACGGCATGGGGTTCCTGGGGCTGGGCTCGACGATCACGATGCTGCGCATGAAGTACGGCTCGCGCGAGTCGGTCGGCTTCACCGAGCGCGTGTCGAAGGAACTCGCCGTCGCCGGCTGGGAAGCGGGCCTCGAGCTCGCCCGTGAAAAGGGCCCGGCGCCGATCATGACGCAGGAGTTCGTCGTGACGCGCGAGATGCTGCGCAAGCGCCCCGAGATGGTTCGCGACGGCGTCAAGGCCGGCGACAAGCTGCCGGGCCGCGTGCTGCACGCGCGCTACAGCCGGTACATGCAGCGCGTCGCCGAAGTCGCGCCCGAGCTCGTCGACGAGCTCGCCAGGACCGGCTCGCGCTTCACGCACCACAGCTCGATCGCGCCCACGGGCACGATCTCGCTGTCGCTCGCGAACAATGCCTCGAACGGCATCGAGCCGTCGTTCGGCCACCACTATTTCCGCAACGTGATCCGCGAGGGTCGCAAGACCAAGGAAAAGGTCGACGTCTTCTCATTCGAGCTGCTGGCCTACCGCGAACTCGTGAACCCGAACGCGATGCCGGGCGGCACCGGCCCGAATGACCGGCTGCCGGACTACTTCATCACGGCGGACCAGGTCGTCCCGCGCGAGCACGTCGACATCCAGGCCGCCTCGCAGAAGTGGATCGACTCCTCGATCTCGAAGACCGCGAACGTCCCGACCGACTACAAGTACGAGGACTTCAAGGACATCTACCTCTACGCGCACGAGCAGGGCCTCAAGGGCTGCACGACCTTCCGCTTCAACCCCGAGGCGTTTCAGGGCGTGCTGGTCAAGGAAGAGGACCTCAAGAACACCACTTATGTGTTCACGCTCGAAGACGGCAGCGAGGTCGAGGTCAAGGGCGACGAACAGGTCGAGTACGACGGCGAGATGCATTCCGCCGCGAACCTGTTCGACGCCCTCAAGGAAGGTTATTACGGCAAGTTCTGAGTCGGGCCGGCCCGCGCCACCACGCAGCGCGGGCCCCCGCGGAGTCGCACAGCGATGAGCTCAATCAAGATCGACAAGAAGATCCTCAAGTACCGGGTCGTGAAGCCCGGCGACAAGGAAAAGGCCGAGGCCGAGGCCAAGGCGGCCGCAGCGAAGGCCGCGCCGACCGCGGACGCCAAGAACTCGAACGTCATCTACCTGACGGAGAAGCTCGAGCGTCCCGAGGAGCTGATTGGGTCGACCTACAAGATCAAGACGCCGGTCTCCGACCACGCGATGTACGTGACCATCAACGACATCGTGCTGAACGAAGGCACCGTGCACGAGCAGCGCCGGCCGTTCGAGATCTTCATCAATTCGAAGAACCTCGACCACTACCAGTGGATCGTCGCGCTGACGCGCATCATCAGCGCCGTGTTCCGCAAGGGCGGCGACGTGACGTTCCTGGTCGAGGAACTCAAGGCCGTGTTCGACCCGCGCGGCGGCTACTGGCAGTCGGGCGGCAAGTTCATGCCCTCGATCATCGCCGAGCTCGGTTACGTGATCGAGAAGCACCTGCAGAAGATCGGCATGCTGCGCGCGCCCGAGATGGACGAGCACCGCAAGGCGCTGATCGAGGAGAAGCGCAGGGAGTACGAGCAGCAGACGGCGCAGCAGGACGCCTTCGCCAAGACCGACTACCCGCAGGGCGCGCAGCTTTGCAGCAAGTGCAGCACCGCCGCGGTCGTCATGATGGACGGCTGCATGACGTGCCTGAGCTGCGGCGACTCGAAGTGCGGTTGAGTTTGACGACGAGAGACTAACCCGACGATTGTGTGAGTTTGGTAATTCGTGCGACTTTTTGGCGATAGCGCGCGACTAATTGTGAGGTCGATGCGACTGATTGCGAGCTAGTTGCGACTGAAGCGCCAGAAGCGGACGACAGGCCACCACACGACCAAGATTGATTCGAGTGACTAACCCGACTCTAAGGATGGAGATGCTGACGTGAGGGGCGGGGACAGGTGAGTCCTCGCCCCTTCTTTATGACTTGGTTCTGGGCACCGACCGGCGCAGGACACGGAACTGACCTGTCGGTTTCCATCTTGAGCTTGCTTTGCCAATCCTCAACGACCTAGACGTGCCCGGCGGCGAACAAGAAATCCTCGCCCGATAGGGTCGCACGGGTTCGCCAACTCCTCGAACAGCAACAATCCGGCGCATATGCATGAGCGACGAGAATAGCCCTCACCGGCAGCGCAGCCCCCGGTCGGAGGACGGAGGTAGCTCACAGATGGTCGAACGCTGTCGGGGCCCGCAGGTCGATCAGAATCGAACGTACGACCGCGCTCAGACGCTACGCCTCGTCGAAGTTGGTCTCCTCGTCGCTGTCGGGCTCGAACTCGAGCTCGTCGAACGAGTGGCGCTCGTGGAAGTAGTGCGCCCACGCGACTTCCCCTGCTCCCAAGGCCCTGTCTACGAGGACATGGGCTATGGCATCGAACCCGCCGCCTGCTGCGCTGGCGGCGCTCATCAAGTCCCGGGAAAGCCGAAGGCTCATGACCGGCTGCATGACGTGCCCCGCGGCGGCCTCGAGCTGACTGTAGATTCCCACGATGGTCGCAGCGCTCCGATTGTGGCTTGGGAGCGTTGCAGGATGTTGCGCCCAGGCCATGACGCGCATCGTTAGGAAGCGCCCCAGCCAGTTGATTGCAATCCATCCACAAGCGATCAATCCGAGGTAGCCGCTGACCTCTTGCCCGTTGTCAACGCGCTGCGAGCTGTACCACACACCGATTGCCAGCAGAATCCAACCGATTACGCTGAACAGGATGTTGAAGAGGAGGAGCACC